>PLIO01000270.1 GCA_003140075.1 Acidobacteriaceae bacterium
GTACCAGCCGGGGCAGGCGCCGCCGGGCATGTTTGCTGCGTCGGTGATGCCGAGACGAGTTGCTACGGTTTCAGTTGCGGGGGTTAGCGGGGGGCATTGTTCGGCGATCTTGCTGGATTGCAGATAGGCTTCGCCGCACATGATGGCGGTGACGCAGGCGGCGTAATCGCGGCCGGCGTCAGAGTCGTAGGGGAGACCGGCAGCCATGAGGAGCGCGCCGAGATTAGCGTAGCCGAGGCCGAGCGGGCGGTAGTCATGCGAGTTGCGCATGATCGATTCGGTGGGGTAGCCGGCGTTGTCGACCAGAATTTCCTGCGCGGTGATGAGGACGTCGACGGCGTGGCGGTAGGCTTCGACGTCGAAGGTGCCGTTGGGCGCGAACTTCAGAAGATTCAGGCTGGCGAGGTTGCAGGCGGAGTCGTCGAGGAACATGTATTCGCTGCAGGGATTGCTGGCGTTGATGCGAGCTGTGTTCTTCGAAGTGTGCCAGCGATTGGTCGTGGTGTCGTACTGCATGCCGGGATCGCCGCAGTGCCAGGTGGCTTCGGAGATCTTCTTCATCAAGTCTTTGGCTTTGTAGGTCTTCATGACGCTGCCGTCCTGCACCTTCTTGGTGGAGAAGTCGGTGTCGCGGACTACGGCGTACATGAAGTCGTCGGTGACGCGGACGGAGTTGTTCGCGTTCTGGAAGAAGATGGAGGAGTAAGCATCGGAATCGGGATGGGAGCCGTCGTATCCCTGGGCGACGAGAGCGTGAGCTTTGGCTTCTTCTTTCTGCTTGCACTCGATGAACTCAACGATATCGGGATGGTCGACGTTGAGGATGACCATCTTGGCGGCGCGGCGGGTTTTGCCGCCGGACTTGATGACGCCGGCGAAAGCGTCGAAGCCTTTCATGAAGCTGAGCGGGCCGCTGGCAGTGCCTCCGCCGCTGAGACCTTCGGTGGAGGAGCGCAAGGTAGAGAGATTGGTGCCGGTGCCGCTGCCCCACTTGAAGAGCATGCCTTCGGTCTTGGCGAGAGTGAGGATGGAATCGAGCGAGTCTTTCACGGAGTTGATGAAGCAGGCGGAGCATTGCGGCTTGCTGTAGCCAGTGACGCCGAACTCGACCTGCTGGGTGCGAGGATTCCAATGCCAGTTGCGAGCGTCGGAACTGGGCTCGATGCGGTCGCAGCCCACGTTGAACCAGACCGGCGAGTTGAAGGCAGCGTACTGGCGAACGAGGATGTGGACGAGCTCGTCGTGGAAGGTTGCGCCGTCTTCGGGAGTTTTGAAGTAGCCCTGGGCCAATCCCCAGTTGCGGATGGTCTCGGCGACACGGGTGACGAGCTGGCGGACTCCGGTCTCGCGCTCGGGCGTGCCGACCTTGCCGTGCAGATATTTGCTGGCCACGATGTTGGTGGCGGTCATGGACCAGTCTTTGGGGACTTCGACGTCTTTCTGTTCGAAGATTATGCCGCCTTGAGAGTCGGTGATTTGGGCGAGGCGGAGATCCCATTCGAGTTCGTCGTAGGGAGAGACGCCGGGTTTGGTGAAGAAGCGGCGGAAGGACAGACCGGGAGCTTTCTTAACAGGAGTAGGCGCAGGGTTCGACGAAGTGGCTTCGACGGTGGTGGTTTTGACTTCTGGCATTGATCTCTCCATTAATAGTTAGATTCTATGTAGCGTGGCCCGATTCGACGTCCATGGGGGTGGGCGGGGGTGGGGCCGTCCCGAACGGGAAAATGTTCGGGGGTGGGGCGTGTGTTGTAAAGAGCGTTGTTCCCCGATGGTGCGGGGTGCCGTCCCTTGTGGGACTTGTTTCCGTTTATCTACCTATCCCGGACTTACGTCCGGGGCTAATGAACGCCGCCGCCTTTGGCGGCTGGAGCGTCGCGACCAGTTCGTTCTCTTCGTCCTAAAGCCTCGAATTATTTCTGCTTCTAACACGGTGCTGCGTGCGTCGGTAGTGCTCCCTAATTCAGAACCTCAGGGGCTAAAGCCCAGATTCATAACGTCATCTTGCGGGACGGCTGAAGCCGTCCCCTGATACGGATCGCTTTCGGCGCGGCTAAAGCCGCGCCCTTTCAAAGCCGAATCTGACGGCACCCTTCGGCGCGCTTCGCTTTCTCAGGGCAGGCTTAAGAACTGAAGTCGTGCCCTGATACAAACCAAAGAAACTACGATCACAGCGCTGAAGTGCTGCGGCACCCAAAAGCACTGAGGCGTCCGCGGTGGCGCCACTACATCCCTCCCCCCTCATCCCGGCGGTTTAGAAACCGGAGGGAAGGGGGTGAGGACAGTGAAGATTCTTGTTGGAACCGGAATCGAGATGCGGGGCCGCGGGCGCAGAATCTGTTTCTGGTCCAGCAGGTTTGGCCTGGGTTGAGTTTGGGATGCTGCCGGCAGAGTCGGACAGGAGTGTCTGACCCACACGATCGTCTGCGGCGAACTCCAGTGACGACTGGAAGTCGGTGGGAAGGCCGGAGGCTTTCTCGGCGGAGGAGAGCATCCATTGGTTGAGGGCGTTGCAAATGCTGCGGCGCTGAGACTGGTCTTCGATTACGACGAAGCGGACGAAGCAGCGTCCGGTGGCCAGACGTGAGCGCATGGGATTGATGCGGGTGAACATGCGGTCGAGGGTGAAGGCCATATCGTCATCTTCGGAGAATTGGAGGACGGCGAGCATGCGGCGTTGAGGCACCTCGGCGGCTACAGCCGCATTTGTCTGGGGACTAGAATCGCAGCGCTGAGGCGCTGCGCCAGCCAAAGGCCGCGTCGGGGTTCCCGCGAGAGTCGATATGCTGGATGCAGCAGCCGAGCTTTGCTCGGATGGACAGCCGAGGGCGGCTGTCCCTACATGGGACCTGCTGGCTCCCAAAGTGTTGCTGGCGCCGAGATCCATGATCTCTTCCGCTAAAGCGAAGATGCCGGGCTTGCTGGGGACGACGAGAAGGCTGTGAGTGGAATCGCAACGGAACCAGCGCGACCACTGCAGGCGGCGCGGGTCGACGGGGCGGTCGAAGCCGTGGCGTGCCAGAGAATCGGCGACCAGGCGAGTTAAAGCTTCCATCTCGGGCTCCTAGGAACTGGCTTCGGGCTTCAGCTTTCGGGCTTCGGCCAGAAGTCCAACCAAGTTCCGGTGTGAAACTAGCTCTTGCTGACTGACTTCGTCGTCCGCCGGGGGGAGGGGTCCGGGAGACGGCCACCGCACTCAAGACCCCGGCTTCCGGAGTTTCAGCTTCCGGTTGCTGAGTCCTTCTTCTTCTTCTATTGCTTTGTTACACTTACGGGAGTGGCACCGGGTCACCTCTGGCCTGGCGCCCTCCCGTAGGTTGTCCTACTACTCTCTTCTCTTCTTGCGTTGCTTTTCTTCCTTTTCCCCAGGAAAGCCGCCCCGTTCCCGCGAGACGAATTTCAAAGGCCTATGGGATTGCAAAGTTACTCCCGCTTATTGTACCTGTCAAGAGAGAAACACCATAGGTTGTATCCTCAACAATGACGGGCTTGGTGCCGGGGGTGAGGCATTTTTTTCCACAAGGGAAATTCATTGTGTATTCACAAAAGGGCAGCTGCCATCTTCCAGTGGCCAGTTGCCAGCAATACCCTTAGGCCCAGTACCGTCCCATGCATTAGCCGAATAACGGAACGGCTCTGCTTTGGGAAGCGAGCAGAGGACCGCGGGGGCTAAAGCCCTGCTGATTAAGGGCTCGATCTCGCGGCGCGACTGAAGTCGCGCCCTTTCAAGGCGGCCACGAATCGAGTTTCTCCGCAACGACCTTCCAGGGGCTGCGAAAGTGTTCAGAGTGAGCGCATGCCGGAACTCGAGCTGCGGCGGTCGCGGTAGGGTTGGGGCGACTTGCGGGTGAGGTGGGGCGAGATGGATAGGCTGAGGGGAATTCCGTTTTCCGGCGGAGTCTCGTATGGCCGCGAAGTGCGGGGCTGTTCGGGAGACTCGTCCGGGCCGGCCAGGAGGGGTACGTAGATGTCCTCGAAGATCTGCCGGGGCACGATGCGGAGAACACCGTCGGAGGATTCGACGAGGTAATCGCCCTTGCGACCGGAGTGTGGCCGGCCGAGGAGATCGGTGAATGCGAGGCTGGCGGAGAGTTGCTTGGCTTGGACCAGAAAACGGGTGCGGTAGGTAATCCATGAGTTGGTTGCTTTCATCGGTGTTGGCCAGTGGTCGTTGTCGACGGTGAAAAGTGACGGTTGATTGCCGATCGAAAGTTGCCGACGACCGGGTTTGCATCTCCGGCCGGTGGGTGTGATCGACCGGTTCCGCTTTAAGTTTTCATGAGAGGGCGAAACAGAATGTACGAGCGAAAGGGCGCGGGGTCAATTCAGTATTTTTGGTGCAGTTGAGGAAAATGTTGGCCGGGGATTGTGACGGATGAACAGGGATCAAGGTTCGTCTCAGTAACTTGCCGCTAAGCCGCTTGGGGGGCGCGGCTTGTGTCAGCAGGAGAGGATGAAGGGAAAAATTCGGGGAGAGCGGGCGCACGGATTGTTCACAGGGGATGCACAGGAAATGCAGAAAGGGGGAGGAACAGTTCTCAGTTCTCAGTTTCTAGTTCCCAGTTCCTAGCTGGGGCGCGGAGAACCACGCCAGCAGGCGTTGGTCGAATTCTTGTGGAGCTGCGCTGATGGCGCCGCAGTGATCGGCGTTGGGGACTTCCCAGAGGACTGCTCTTGGATTGCGGGCGTGGATGCGGCGGGAGTGGCGGAGTGGGATGTTGCTGTCGATCTGGCCGTGAATAAGAAAGACCGGGACTTTCGTCGCCGCGACTGAATCTTCTGGCGAGACTTGGCGCATGTCGAGGTGATACTTCCAGCGGACGTAGAGGAAAGCGAATTCGACGACGGGGCGGAGGAGGGTACGTCCGAACCAGGGACCGAGGTGAAAGGGCTGACCCATGCGGTCGTAGGCAATCTCGCGAAAGCTGGAGAAGGAGGATTCGGCGGCGACGGCGCAGAAGCGGGGCTCGACGGCGAGAGATTGCAGGAGCTCGGCGGCGCCCATGGATTCCGCGAATCCGAAAATGCAGTGCGGGTGATCGCGTGCGGCGAGGAAGTTGAACCACTGGTGGAGGTCGTTGTGTTCGAGAAGGCCGTAGGTGGCGAGTGGGCCGCCGCTGGCGCCGTGAGCGCGGGCATCGGGGAGCAGGACGGTGAAGCCGTGAGCGAGGAGGAGTTGGGCGTATCCGGTCACGCCGACACGGTTATCGCCGAGGCCGTGGAGAAGAATAACGGCGTCGCCGTTGCTGTGGTAAGGGTGGATGGTCCAGGCGCGGAGAGTGACAGCGTCTGGCGTGGTGATGGAGACGTCTTCGAAGTCGGAGTCGAGTTGGTGAGCGAGGTCGCGGGCGGTGGTTTCGTCTTCTGATGTGAGAGGGCGGCGGGAGGGGTGAAGCGTGCCGTTGGCGACGAAGATTGCCGTTATCGCGGAAAATGCGAGGTACAGGATCAGGAGGAGAAGGAGTTGGCGGGATCTTTTGGTTGAGAGCATTGGCTTTTGAATGGTACGGGCGGGCGGGCGGTGTGGTTCCGCTTCTGATGGAGCGGTTGTTTGCGGTTCCGCACTCGCTATGCTCGGCGGGACAGCCGAGGCGGCTGTCCCCACGTGAGCATTGCCAATTGACAGGAGATCAAAAGCAAGATCAACGTCAAAGGCAGTCGGATAGGAGTGTCCGACCCACACGAGCGTTTCTAGCGATGGGCTAGAGCGGGTTCGTGGACTGACTTGCCGGATTTGAAGGCTTCGTAACGGGCGTTGACTTCGTCCCAGTTGATTACGTTCCACCAGGCGGCGAGATATTCGGGGCGGCGGTTGTTGTATTTCAGGTAGTAGGCGTGCTCCCAGACGTCGTTGCCGAAGATGGGGAAGTGGCCTACCGAGATGGGGCTGTCCTGGTTCGGCGTGCTCATGATGTGGACATCGCCTTTGGCGCCGGCGAGCCAGACCCATCCGGAGCCGAACTGTTTGACGCCGGCGTCGTTGAACTTGGTCTGGAAATCTTTGAAATTGCCAAAGGTTTTGGTGATGGCCTGGGCGATGGGGCCGGTAGGATCGCCGCCGCCTTTGGGCTTCATGATCTTCCAGAACATGGTGTGGTTGACGTGGCCGCCGGCGTTGTTGCGGACTGCGCCGCGAATATCCTCGGGAATGGAGTTGAGGTCGCGAATGAGGTCTTCGGCGGACTTACCGGCAAGTTCAGGATGCTTTTCGAGAGCGGCGTTGAGATTTTTTACGTAGGCGCCGTGATGAAGGTCGTGGTGGATGGTCATCGTCTGCTTATCGATGACGGGTTCGAGCGCCGCATAGTCATACGGCAGGGGCGGTAGTTCGTGAGCCATGATTATTCCTCCAGAGTTCTTATTGTACTGATGATGAGAGCAAGGGTACGGATTCAGACGAAGCAGCGCCACGGTTTGGGATGATGGAGATGGCGTTGAGGTTGCGAGGGAAATTTGCACCGGAGGCGGGGAGGACTACGACCCCGGGGCGAAGCGCGCAATGTGGCGGCGCGTGTTCCCTACTGCATCGGCTAGTGCACAGGTGCTTGAGCGTGAGTGTCGAATGGATTGGGGTCGCCGGGCCGAACCGAGATGTAGGCATCGTCGGCCGCCGCACCCGAGTTTCTCGACGATGAGGTAGTGCGAGATGGTTTCGCCGATCATTCTTTGGCCGACTATGGTTTCGCCGATTATTGGGAAAAAAGAGCGGTTGCAGATCCGTTTCATCTTACGAACGCAGCGTTGGATCGTCAACGAATGCTACTTGGCTTGTGGGCCGAGGATTTCAGTGGATTGAGTAGGGGCCCGACACCGGACGCTGGCACTGAGGCTATTCGCCCCGGCCGCTGAGCGGGACGTACTGTGGGATGACGCCGCTGTTGTCCTCCATCTCAATATAGGCTGAGCTTGATCCCTTGCGCTGCGGCGCGAACATGATCGTAATCATGCAGCTCGCCTTCGGGCCGAGCGACAGGCCGCAATTGTTACTCTGCGGGAAGTCCTGGTTATCGAGCCCAAAGACGCCGATGGGGTAGTCGAAGGTGATCGTCGCGCCGCCCACGTTCGTCAGGTGGATCGTGCGCGACTGGCTCTGCGTGCCGACCTTTTGCGCTGGAAAGAGCAATTTGTCGGGCGAGATTCCCAGCGTAGTACCCTGGCCGACCAGTTCGATGAACTGCGGCTTAGACGATGCGCTGTCGGTGATGGTGATTGTTCCACTCGCTAGTCCCGTTGCCTTCGCTGTGTAGTCAGACGTGATCGAGCACTGCGCCCCAGGCGCGAGATTTCCGGCGCACGTGTTTCCCGTCACGTGAAAGGGTGCGCCACTGCACTCGACGGAGGAGAAGGCCATCTCCGTTGTGCCGTTGTTCGTGATGGTTGTAGTAATTGGGGAGCTGGTAGTGCCGAGTAACTGCTTCTCGAAGCTCAGCGGTGCTGTGGGTGAGAAGGTTGCCGCGCCCGTGTTCAGCAGGGTGAAGACGTGTTGACCGAGGAAATCGACCACCGCCAGATCGGGCTTGCCATCGTTATTTAGGTCGCTCGCGGCAACGTAGTAAGCGGTGACCCTGCCGGGAATCGGATAGACAACCTCGGGTTGGAAGGTTCCGTCGCCGTTGCCGTACAGAACGTCGGCTGCGGCTGACTCCTTCAGGACCTCACCCGAGTTAGCCACGGCTAAGTCAACCTTGCCGTCGCCATTGAGGTCTTGTGCCGTCACCCACTCCGCATTAGTTGCGGTATAGTTTGCTGCTTGCTGGAACGTCCCATCTCCATTGCCTAACAAAATGGAGACCGCGCCGCCATTCGAGATGGCCAGGTCGGCCTTCGTTACGTCGGACGTGAAGTATCCCGGGGTAACGGAGCTGGGGGTCGCACCAAGAGGATAGTAGCCGTCTGCGCTGAAGGTTCCGTCGCCGTTGCCCAGCAGGATGTCTACTTGGTTCGCCCCGAGGAACCCACCGCCAACGGCCACGTCTTCCTTGCCGTCGCCGTTAAAATCGGCCGCGCCCATTGCCGAGCCGTCAATGTTGTAGGGCACGGGCGTCGTAACGGGGGCGCCGAATGTTCCGTCGCCGTTACCGGGTAGGGCCTCAACGCAATTGCAGACGGCTCCCTGGGTGCTGACTCCCTCCAGGTTGAGGACGTCGATATTGCCGCTGCCAGTGAAGCTGCCAAGGATAACCATTCTCGACTCTGCTGTCGTGGGGTAGGCGCTCGGAGGCTGGAACGTCCCGTCGCCATTGCCGAGCAGGACGTAAATGTCGTCAGTGTCAGCGCCAGCAATTACGAGATCGAGGATGCCGTTGCGTCTAAGACTCGCTGTCGCCGCGTGGAAAGCAGTTGCGACAGCATAGGTGCTCCCATGTCGGAACGTGCCGTCGCCATTACCCAAAAGAATTTCCACGTTGCCGCCGGATGTCCCCGGCACTGCCAAGTCCGGAATGCCGTCGCGGTTGAAGTCGCCCACTACCATTGAGTAGGGCGACTGGGGGCCTAAGTAAAAACTCGACCGCGTTTCGAACTGGGCCTCGGCTGCTGGGGCGAGCCAGAAAGCGGCCAGAAGTAAGGCCACGGCAGGATTTCGCGCAGACATAGGAGGACCTCTAAAGGCGACTTGCTTCGGGGAGATTAGCACGGATTTGCGTTCGCACGGATATTTTTTCGGGAGCGTTGCCGCCGCACGTAGATAGTTGCAAGCTTTTGCAGATCTTTAACCTGGGTCCAAGTCTGCGGTGTTACAGTTCTAACCCGACGGATCAGATGTAACAAATCCAAATCTAAGGAGACTAACATGCGTTACAAGGGCGTTGTCTTGCTGTGCCTCGCCGCGTTTCTACTCCGTATTATTCCAACCTTCTCTGCCCGCGCTTCGGCGCAGGTGCAATTGGGAACGGTCGACACCCCGACCATTCTCGCGGGTGGCTGTCCGACAAACCGGTACTTTTACTCGGATCCTAAGATGGTCTGCTACACAACGACCGTTAGAAGCTGCCCAAACGCAGATCCCCTCGACCTCGTCTACGGCGTCGATCAACCGGCGGCTGCGCCGACATATAACGGGACCATCGTGATGTTCGCCGGCGACGGGGGCACTTACGCTGGGCCGGAGAACGGCGCCGAGTGCCGTGCACGAGCCTCCGGCTTGTGCGGTACCGTGCCCCAGCATGTCATTTATGAGTGCTTGGGAGGCCGACTGGGAGTACGCGGGCGGGGGACCGAACGTCTCGGTGCCCACTGTCACGACCCCACTCTCGACGTTTTCAGGGGCGTTCGGACACGCCGAGACCCCGTTTACAGAGAGAAAATTCGCCGCCTGTGAGGCGCCGCGAGAGCGCAGCAAAACTAAGTCACCGATCTGCGGGGCGCGGGTCCGCGCCCCGCAATGAAAACCGCGTTGGATAGGTAGCTCCCCACCCCTTAGATCGTGGCGGCCGAGGCGGGTGGACCCAGGACTTCGCGGACTTTGCGGGAAAGGCTTTGCAGGGTGAAGGGTTTTTGCAGGAAGGCTTTCGGTGCATCGGAGGATGGGTTGCCGGCGACTGCGTCTTCCGCGTAGCCGGAGAGATAGAGAACCTTGATGCCGGGACGGGCAGGGATGAGTTGCTGAACGAGCTCGTGGCCGCTGAGGCCGGGCATGACGACATCTGTGATGACAAGATGGATGGTTTCCGTATGGCTGGCGGCGAGGGCTAAGCCGGTATTGCCGTTCTCGGCTTCGAGGACGTGATAGCCGCGGGATTCGAGAGTTTCGCGAACGAGCTGGCGGACGGACTCTTCGTCTTCGACGAGCAGGATGGTTTCCGAACCGCCGGCGGTGGCGAGGGAAACGGGAGCGGCGAGAGCTTCGGAGGGTTCCTCGACGCGGGGGAAATAAATGGTGAAGACGGTGCCGCGGCCGACTTCGCTCTGGACGAAGACGTAGCCGCCGCTTTGCTTGATGATGCCGTAGACGGTGGAGAGTCCGAGGCCGGTGCCTTTGCCTTTTTCTTTAGTAGTGAAGAACGGCTCGAAGATGCGGGCCTGGGTCTCGCCGTCCATGCCGTGACCGGTGTCGCTGACGGAGATCCGGATGTAGGGCCCTTGTTTGATGAAAGTGTTTTCGGGGCGATAGGAGTCGTCGAGAATGACGCTGGCGGTGCGAATGGAAATTTTGCCTCCGCTGGGCATGGCGTCCTTGGCGTTGACTACGAGATTCATGATGACTTGCTCGAGCTGTCCGGCATCGGCGCGGGTGCAGCCGACGCTGGGGGAGAGATTCGTGACGAGTTCGACATTCTCGCCGATCAGCGGGCGCAGGAGACGCTCCATGTCTTCGACGATGGAGTTGACGTCGACGACTTTGAGTTCGAGCAACTGCTTGCGGCTGAAGGCGAGAAGCTGACGGGTGAGCGTGGTGGCGCGATCGGAGGCCTGCTGAATGGCCGCAGCTTTGACGTGGAGCGGATGGCCGGGAGTTAGCTGGTCGAGCAGCACCTCGGTGTAGCCGCTGACGACCATGAGCAGATTGTTGAAATCATGGGCGATGCCACCGGCGAGGCGGCCGACGGCTTCCATTTTCTGAGCTTGACGGAACTGGTCTTCGAGGACGCGGCGCTCGGTGATGTCTTCGGCGATGGCTTCGAGCACATCGGCGGGCTCGTCTTCGCTGGCGACGGCGCGTCCACTGATGCGGACGGTGATGGCGACGCCGTCCTTGCGCTTCCAGCGGACTTCGAATCCATCCATGCGTCCGGAGCGGCGGAACTCGTCGACCAGGCGGGTGTATTCGCCGGGATCGAGGAAGACATCTTTTTGGGGATCGAGGGCCAGGACTTCGAGAGCGGAGTTGTAGCCAAGCATTCCGATGAGGGCGGGATTGACGTCGAGAAACTGGCCTTGGAGGCTGGAGCGATAAATTCCGTAGACGGCGGTTTGGACCAGAGAGCGATAGCGGACTTCGGAGCGGCGCAGAGTCTGCTCGTTGCGTTTGTGCTCGATGGCGGCGGCCAGCTGACGCGAGATCAGTGTGAGGACTTCCTTGTCGCGGTCGCGGAGGCGCGTGTCTTTCGAATAGCTCTTGAGGATGATCGCGCCCAGAGTGTGATGGTTGACTTTGAGCGGGACACCCAGCCAGTGAAACGCAGGCGGTCCGGAGAGTTCGATTTCACCGCGCCGCCGCAGTTGCTCGGCAAGTTCGGGGGTGCAGAGCAGGGGCTCGCCGGTGCGCAGGACGTATTCGACGAGACCGCGGGCGAGTTTTGCGGGAGCGGGAGCGGACTCCTGTTCGTCGACGAAGTAGGGAAAACTGAGCAATTGGGATTCGGGATCCTGAATGGCGATGGAGAAATTGCGGGCACACACGAGTTCGTCGACGATGCCGTGGATGGCGGCAAGAAACTGCTGCAGGTCGTGGGCAGCGCCGGCTTTCTCGGCGATGCGATAGAGAGCGGAGTTGAGAGCTTCGGAGCGCTTGCGCTCGGAGATGTCGCGATAGATGGCGTAGAAGGCGACGATGCGGCCGTCGACGATAAGAGGCGCGGAGAAGGTGGAAACGTCGATCAGGGCTCCATCTTTGCAGCGGCGCTGAGTTTCGAGGGTGAGCTGTTCGCCGCGTTGCAGGCATTGGGAGATCCACTGAGCTTCGGCGGCGCGTCCGGGAGGGAAGATGAGCGCGTCGACGGAGTTGCCGAGGATCTGGGTGGAGGTGTAACCGAACATGCGCTGAAACTCGCGGTTGACGCATTGCGCACGGAATGAGGGGTCGAACAGGATGAGAGCGTCGGGCGAACTTTCGAAGAGTTGATCGAGATACTGGAGGCGAATGTCGAGGGCAGCTTGCGGATGGGGTAATTCAGAAGCCGCGACGGCGGAATTCGGTGCATCGGAAGTGCTTGTGCCGGCACGCGGATCGAGGAGATTCCAGGAAAGAGAAGAGGGCTGCGCTACGGGGTTGGCGCCGGCTGGGGGAACGAACGCGGGTGAGGCTCCGCCCTCGAGCGCTTTTCGCAAACTGCGGGCGCGCACAAGTTCCCTGGACTGCGTCGATCGGGTGACACGACCACCCATCCGGTAGGCTCCCCCTCAAAAGCCCAGCACAGTAGGCATCGTAAAGCGCGGAACGTTTACTCGAAAGTTACTGAGGTAATTGAGGGAAATTGAAATTGGGCAATTTTGTAATTTGGTAATTAACAGAAATTTTGTGATCGGGCGATCGGGTCATTTTGCGATTGAAAATCGACTGCTAAACGCTCTTGGCGATCGCGAAATGACGCGATGGCTCATTCACCCGATTTGGTGGCGAGCATTTCGCAGACGCGGCGGAGCATGTCGCGCTGGGTCTCGTTGAGGGTGAGGAACTCAAAACCGTAGCGCAGACCCTGGCGATAGCGCACGATAGCTCGCACTTTCACGGGGTAAGGGGTGAGAGGCAGAGGAATGTCGAGGGAAACGATTTCGCCGGCTTCGAGATCGCCGGTGAGGGTTGCGCCGATACCGTCCTGGCCGAGTTCGGTGGAGCGTCCCCAGCAGTTGCGGAATTCGCCGTCCTGAAACATGCGGACCTGGAGGCGGACGTCGATGGCAAAGCGCGGGTAGCGGCGAGCATGGCTCGACCCGGGCCAGGCCGGTTTGTTGGGCGCGAGTTTCTTACCCGGAGCTGCCATATGAGTCAGTGGTCAGTGGCTAGGTAGTCAGGGGTCAGTGAAACCTTAATTTTACTGGCCACTGATCACCGATCACTGATCACTGGCCACTTCTAATTACCGTGTAACAAGTAGCCGGGCTCCAAGGGGAGTTTGCCTGCGATTTTGACGACGGCGACGCTGCTGTTGATGGAATAGACGTCGACGACACCGACGGCGCCGGGGGTGGATGCGACCTGGTTCACGAGTTCTTCGTCGGAAGTGGCGATGAGGATGGCGGGATGGCTGGAACGTCCGTGATTGGAGGTGACGATGAGACTGTTGACCTCCCGCTCGGACATGCCGTAAACCTTTTCGAGAACCATCTTCATTTCGGGGGCGGACGGAGAGCGCATGACGAAGGTGACGGGCTTGCCATCAGGCCAACGATTGGTCTGGGCTTTGCAGATCTTGACCAGGTCAGGGACAGTGACGGCGGCCACGGCATTGGATTTGTTGGAAACCAAGGCGAGGTCGCGCGCTGCCGCCAGCGAAGCGCCGCTGAGCACGAATATGAAAAGACACAGAAAGCGTTGGCGAAGCACTCTTTCGTCTCCCGCAATGACACAAAGCTAGAGAGATTGTGCTTGAAGAGGAGGGGATCGTTAAAGGTAACTAAGGTCACGAGGGGGGAAGTGGGGGCGATTGGGAGCAGCATAGAAAACGGGCGCGGCCGTGAAGCCGCGCCCGATGGTTCATCGCGGTTCGTAGAGCCCTGCCCTATTTCGCCTTCTTCTGAGCCGCTCGTGGCTTTATCAGAGGTCGCACAACGAACATGTGTTGCGACTTGTCCGGCGTCGAATACACGCCGGAAGGATTCTGCTCGATGAGAACCCCGATCGCGACTTGTCCGCTGTCGTCCGTTTCTATGAACGGGAAGGTTGTTCCATCCACGGTGTAGTAGGTGAGGCCAAACCCGCCGTTCAAGGTGCCATTCGAGCTGCTGGTGCCGGTCGTGGCTGAGATCGCGTAGCGCCCGCTCGCGTCCGGGCCAGTGTATGTGCCGTTGAGCACCTGGTCGTAGATCGGGTTCGTGTTACCGGGATCATAGTTTTCGTCAATGATGCCGGTCAGGGTTCCTCCGGTAGCGGCGGTAAACTCGGCGATGTCATCGATTTCGACCCCATCATTCAGGTTATCGCCGGTAAGATTCAACCCATAGCCTTGGGCCCCGGAGAATGTTGCGCCCGGCGTCTGCTGGTAGGCAGCGCCGACCGAGATGGGACCAAGGCCATCGATTTCCAGGAGAAGCAAGCCTCCACTGGACGGATAGGCGGCATACTCTGAGCCTCCGATGAACTCGGAAAAATTGCTCAGAGTGAATCGACCGGTGCCGGCGGAGGTGTAAGTCGCAGAAAAGGGTACCGACGCGGAAGAGGGCGTTCCATCTTCGTTGTAGTCTTCGGTAGAGGCGGTGGTGATGTTGCCCGCACCGTCAGTTACCATAAAGCCCCCAGCCGTAAAAGGCTCGGTGCTTGTAATAAAGCCCGCCATGGTGAAGGCCAGTGTGCCGGTTGGTACATTTGTGCTCGTTTGGGAGAACGCATCTCCCAAGAGCGTTCCAAACGAGTCCATCTCAATAAACTTCAAATGCGTGGCGTCAATCGCGTAGACATCGAAAGTGAGGCCCGTGAAAGACGTTGTGCTCAAGATCGTCGCCGGCGTGGCGGAAGGTCCTAGAGTTACCTGGCCCCCGAGTGTCTGGCCGGGGTAGGCCGCGCCGCCGGAGTTGAAATCTGCAAGGCCAGTAATAAAGCCCCCAGAGCCGATAGTAAAGTTGCCGACAGTGGCGAAGGTTCCACTCTCATCAACGCCGGAAAGACTATAGGCATAAGCGCCGGCCGGCGTAGTGCCAGACGCCTGCAGGTCAAGAGTGCCGCTGCCGGTGGCGTTACCGTCGAATTCAGTAACGAGTCCGTGCGTGGGGTCGGCTAGGACGAAGTCCAGAGTGATGGTGCCAAATGGAGTGGAGGTGTTGAGTGAGGCCTGGCCGCGTCCGTCAACTCCTACCTTGTAGGAGCTGCCGCTGCTGATCGCCGCGTCGGCCACTTGCTCGGCGCTGAGATCGGAGTCGGGGTCATTAATGTCGATCGTGCCGCCGGTAATGCCGCCACTGCCATTGGCGGTGAGGGCGCCGAGGATCGAAAGGGGAACTCCGTTAACGTCGATACCCGAAACGGAGAAAACATATGTGCCATTCAGGTTGCTGACGCTGAAGCCACCGCTGGGAGGCGCTACGGCGGTGGGAGAGCTGCTGCCGCAGCCGACTAGAAGCGATAGCGTGGAAACGGCGAGGAGCAGGACGAGACCGGTGCGTACTGACATAACTACCTCCCTGGGAGTGACTCAATCATGGAGCTGGCTACCTTTATGTTCGAGGTTAGCACAGGTGAATTCGTTTGGAGTAAACCCGAACCACGAAAATAAGTAGCGCAGGGCGAAAGAAAAACATTTTGGAACAGCGCAAGTTATACATATCTTTACATTCCGGGGAAGATGCGGCTTCCGGTTGCCGACTTCCGGTTTCCTGCATCCTAATTGGACATCTGCCGCGAGGAATGGCCTGTGGATGAAACGGAATTATAGGGAGCGTGGAGAGAATTCCGATAGCATGGTGAGAGGTACACCGCGAGCAGCTGGCGAGAGCAGAGAGAGCGCAGGCAGGTTGCAGAGGTCCTTCGCTCCGCCCAGGATTAGGGGATGGCAGGATGACAAAGTTCTGGTGGTACGCGCTGCTGATGGCCGCGCTGGGGATGGGGATGAACGCGGCGGTGGTGGGGCAGGCTGCGGATAACGCTGCATCCGGGACGGCCGCGCAGGACGGCGCTGCGAAAGATAAGAGTGCGGACAAGAATAAGGATCAAGGTAAGGCCAGGGTTGGCGGGCTGGTGATTGAGCCGACGGAGTTGCCGCAGACCTATCCGCAGGGAGCCTATCAGGTGCAATTTCAGGGAAGCGGCGACTATGTTCCGGTGCTGCGCTGGCGGGTAGAGAGCGGGGCGCTGCCGCCGGGAATCAAGCTTGAGGATAACGGGTTGCTGCACGGAGCAGCGGAGCGGGCGGGAGAATTTCAGTTTGTAGTGTCAGTGCGGGATGGCGACCAGCCACAGCAGGCGGTGCAAAGGGGATTCACCATCAAAGTGGTGGAGGCGATCACGGTGGCGTGGAAAGTCCCGGCGCACGTGACGGGGAACCGGATCGATGGCAGCGTGGAAGTTTCGAACACGACGGCGGACGACATGGATTTGACGTTTGAAGTGAAGGCGGTGGCGGAGAATGGACGGGCCACGGAGATCGGGTATCAGCGCTTTCCGCTGAAGAGGGGTACGGTGGGGATGTTGTTGCCGTTTGGCGAGACGCTGCCGCACGGGGCTTACGAGGTGTATGTGGATGTGAATGGCGAGGTAGCGAAGCGGAACGCGATCTACAAGCAGGAGATGAAGACGCCGGTGGCGCTGCAGGTGGTGGTGGGGCCGTAGGGGCGGGCTGCGGGCTTCAAATGGGATGCGGTACGGTGGTCATGTTGACTTGAATTTGAGGTTTCTGACAGACTAGTTGCGATTTGTTGCTCGGTATGGAACTGCTGCTCAATCTGGTGTGGGTGTTGATGGCGCTGCCGGCTTACTGGCTGTGGCGGCGGGACGCGGATTTTCGGTTGGCGCGCCGCGTGAGTTCGCTGCAGTGTCTGGTGGCTCTGGGATGCGGGCTGGTTCTGCTGTTTCCAGTGATCTCGGCGACCGACGATCTGCATGTGATGCGGACCGAGATGGAAGAATCGCCCACGGGCAAGCGCACGGTACGGCAGGCCGGAAGCGATAAGAATTCATCCTGGGTAAACCGGCTGCAGGGGCCTCCTTCCCCGGTGGCAAGTACGGACTGGCAGGTTATTCCGGAAATTGGGCATCTGGAAATTTCTGTTGCGTGTTTGACGCCGTTGACGGGACCCTACGTTTTCCATGCCGGACGGGCGCCGCCTAGTTCCCTCCTCGCGTAGTTGAATCATTCTTAAGAGAGTCGTCGTCGCTGAATCGCTGATCGGAGGCAGTAAGAAATCCGCGGCGGTCGTTGCTCATCTTTAGGAAATCCTTAGGACGAAAACGGGATACTCCTTTAAGAGACGGGCATTCGCGACCGGCGATGCAGGCATAACCAAGCCACGGCTGAGGTTGCGGCGTGCCTTCGGCCAGTACGGAGGAAGTCCACGGTATTGCGCGGAGTCTTGATGCTTAGAACATTTTGGTGGTTCTTACTGTTGGGGTCGGGGGTTGCGGGCCTGGCTGCGGCGCAGGCAGCGCCGCAGACTGCGCAGCCGACGAAGCAGGCGCCGCCTCAGGCGTGGAGTTGGGAGCAAGTGAAGGACCGGTTGGAGCTGAATAATCCTACGCTGCTGGCGGGAAAGTTGAACATCAATGAATTGCAGGCCCAGGAGATTACGGCGCATCTACGGCCGAATCCGCAGTTGACGCTGCTGGGGGACCAGATCGATCCGTTTCCGGGCGGGCCGGCGCACGGGCCGTTTGCGTATTTTCTGCCTTCGGCTACGGTGAGCTACCTGCATGAGCGGGCGCACAAGCGGGAGTTGCGCACGGAGAGCGCCAAGAAGGGGACGGCGATCGGAATTTCGCAGCAGGACGATCTGGAACGAGGGCTTCTGTTCAATCTGCGCAGCGCATTCGTGCAGACGCTGCAGGCGAAGGCGGTGCTGCAATTTTCGAAAGACAATCTGGATTACTACGACCACGTGCTGAAGATCAGCCGCGACCGGTACGAAGCGGGAGACATTGCGCAGATCGACCTGGACCGACTGGAGTTGCAGCGGGTGCAGTACGAATCCGACGTGCAGACGGCGGAAGTGAATCTGCGGACGGAGAAGATCCAGATGTTGATGCTGCTCAACGACCGCACTCCGATCGAGCAATTCGATGTGGTGGGGGTGTTCGATTTCAACGAGCAGATTGAGGCTCCGGACGCGTACCGGCAGATGGCGCTGGATCACCGTCCGGATTTGAAGGCGGCGGTCCAGGCCGTGGACAAGGCGCAGACGGACTACAAGCTGGCGGAAGCGAACGGATCGACGGATCCGACGATCAGCTTCGATGTGGGCCGGAATGCGCCGATTGACGCCTACTTTGGCGTGGATGTGACTATTCCGCTGCGCATCTTCGACCGCAATCAGGGAGAAAAGTTGCGGACGAAGATCGACATCACGCGCAATGAACGGCTGCGGGATGCGGCGGAGGCGCTGGTGTTCAGCGACGTGGATTCGGCTTACGCCACGTTGAACAGCCACCTGATTCTGCTGCGGCCGTACAAGCAGAAATATCTGGCGCAGGCGGTGCGGGTGCGGGACACGATTTTATTTTCTTATCAGCACGGCGGAGCGTCGCTGCTGGATTTTCTGAATGCGGAGAGCGACTACCGCAGCGTGGAACTCAACTACGTAAATCTTGTGGGTTCGTACTTGACCGCCGCGGCGCAACTGAACCAGGCCGTGGGGCGCGAGGTTATTCAATGAAGAGTGGATGGATGTTGTGCGGATTGGTTGAGCGGGCGAAATCTAAGCTGCCGGCAGTTGTGGTGGATTCCGCCTCGCTTCGCTTGGCGGGACGGGCGAAGGCGCCCGTCGCCACATGTGCCGTGGTTGCGCTGGGATTGCTTTTCCTCGCCGGATGCAATGCGGGCAAGGCAGATCCGAAGACGGAGGCTCCGCCGACGGCGACGGTCGAGGCTGATCTTGATGCAAACAATTTCAAGGTGGACCATCCGGAGCAGTTTCCTCTGGTCACGGCGGTTGAGCATAAGGCTGCGCCGGCTTTGAACGTGACCGGAGTCGTGCAGCCTGACATCAACCGCGCGGTGCCGGTGATTTCGCTGGCGGCAGGACGAGTGGTGGAGATCAAGGCCAGGTTGGGCGATACGGTGACGAAGGGGCAATTGTTGCTGAGGGTTCGGAGCAACGACGTCTCGGGAGCTTACCAGACGTATTTGAAGGCAGAGAGCGATGAGCGGTTGGCGCGCATACAACTCGAGCGGGAACAGATTCTCTATGACAAGGGAGCGGTGGCCAAGAGCGCGCTCGAACAAGCGGAGACAGCCGAAAAAGATGCCCAGGTCGATCTGAATGCAGCCACCGAGCAGTTGCGGCTGCTGGGCATCGACAAGGATCATCCGTCGGGGATCGTCGACATTACGGCGCCGATCTCGGGTGTGATCACCGACCAGCAAGTTACGACGGCATCGGGGGTGACGGGATTAGGGTCTCCGAATCCCTTCACCATCTCAGATTTGTCGTATGTCTGGATCATCTGCGACGTTTACGAGAACGACCTGGATGCCGTAAAGGTCGGCGACTATGCGGATATCCATGTGACGGCGTATCCCGGGCGAGCTTTCAAAGGACGAATCGACAACATCCTGCCGGTGCTCGATCCGACGCTCCGTACGGCGAAGGTTCGGCTGGAAGTTCCGAATCCGGGACTGATGCGGGTGGGGATGTTCGTAACCGCGACCTTCTACGGCAAGGAACCGGAAGCGCGGGCGGCGGTGCCAGCCAGCGCCATTTTGCACTTGCATGATCGGGAGTGGGTTTACGCACCGATAAGCGCGGGACATTTTAAGCGCCTGGAAGTAGTAGCGGGAGCCATGCTTCCAGGCAATCTGCAGGAAGTTGTTTCGGGAATCAAGGCCGGAGATCGAGTGGTCTCAAACGCTTTGGCGCTGCAGAACACGGTGGAGCAATAAATGATTCGCCGCCTCGTGGATTTTGCTTTGGGCAACCGGCTGCTGATCCTGGGGCTGGCGCTGATCCTTTTTGCGGGCGGCATCGTTTCGTTCAAGCGGTTGCCCATTGAGGCTTATCCCGACGTAGCCGACAACTACGTTGAGGTGATTACGCAATGGCCGGGGATTTCGGCGGAGCAGATCGAGCAGCAGGTCACGATTCCGCTCGAAGTAGTAATGAACGGCATCCCGCATGTGGTGCACCTGCGCTCGTTCTCTCTGTTTGGACTTTCCGACCTGAAGCTGATTTTCGACGACGAATCGGACAACGACTGGAACCGGGAGCGGGTTCTGGAACGCCTCAGCCAGGTCACGCTGCCGACGGGCGTGAATCCGCAAATGGGCACGGACTGGAGTCCGGTCGGGCAAATTTATTTCTTCACCCTGCACAGCACCAATCCTGCGTATGACGCGATGGAGCTGAAGTCGATTGAAGACTGGGTGGTGGAAAAGAATTTCAAGGCGGTGCCCGATATTGTCGACGTTTCCAGCTTCGGTGGCCCCACGCGCGAATATCAGGTGCGCGTCGATCCGAACAAACTTGTCGCTTACGGCCTGAGCCTGGCGCAGGTGGAGCAGCAGCTCACGAACAACAACACCAACGCAGGCGGAAGTTTCATTCAAGAGGGTTTGCAGCAGATCAATGTGCGCTCGGTGGGGTTGGTCGACCGTGTCCACGACATTGAACAAACGGTCATCACGAGCAAGAACGGCACACCGCTCCGGGTGAAGGACATTGCCGTGGTTGCGCAAGGCCCGAAGATTCGCCTCGGGCAGTTTGCGCGGGCTTGCAGCGCTTGTCCCTACGGTCCCAAGGGTGCAATCCTCCGCGAAAACGGAAAGATCGTCGATAACGACGATGTGGTGTCGGGCATCGTGCTATTGCGGAAAGGAGCGGCAGCGGACACGGCGCTGCAAGGCATCCGCCAGAAAGTGGAGGAACTCAACGCGCATATTTTGCCGCCGGGGGTGAAGATCGTTCCCTTCATCGACCGCAGCGACCTGGTTCACTTCACCAGCCACACGGTGCTGCACAATCTGACCGAGGGAATGATCCTGGTCTCGATCATTCTGTTTCTTTTTCTCGGCAATATTCGTGGCGCGCTGATCGTTGCGGCCACGATTCCGTTTTCGTTATTGTTTGCGTCGATTTGTTTGGACTTGCGGCACATTCCCGCCAACCTGCTGTCGCTGGGTGCGCTGGATTTTGGCATGGTGGTGGATGGCGCGGTGGTGATGGTGGAAAATATTGTGCGCCACTTAGGCCGGGGGAATGAGGACTCCAAGACGCCGAGCGAGAAAATCAGCGAGGCCTCGCATGAAGTGCAACGCCCCGTGTTCTACGCGATCGCCATCATTATTACCGCTTACTTGCCCATCTTTACGCTGGAGCGTGTGGAAGGCAGGCTTTTTCATCCCATGGCCTGGACCGTGGCGTTTGCGCTGCTGGGGGCGTTGCTGTTCTCGATTGTGATCGCGCCGGTGCTGGCAAGTTTTGCCTTCGCGAAGGGCGCGCACGAATGGCACAACCCGGTGATGCAATTCCTGATTGACCGGTACCGAGTTGCGGTGCGCTGGGCCATTCGGCATCGCGCGATCACAATCGGGGTGTGTGTGCTGCTGGCAGCGGTTGGGAACTATCTGGCCTTCAGCGGGACCATCGGTTCCGAATTCCTGCCCCACCTGGATGAAGGCGCGCTCTGGGTCCGGGGGACGCTTGCGCCCAGCACCGGACCGGACGAGGGTATCCGGGTGTCCAATCAGGCGCGGATTATACTTTGCTCTTTCCCCGAGGTTCCGCAATGCACCAGCCAGACGGGGCGGCCGGATGACGGGACGGACACGACTGGATTCTTTAATACCGAATTCTTCGTCGACCTCAAGCAGAAAGAAGACTGGCGGCCGGTCTTTCATCAGAATAAGGACGAGTTGATCGCCGCGATGAATCGCGAACTGGACAAAATCCCCGGTGTGGTGTGGGGATTTTCTCAGCCGATTGAAGACAATATGGAAGAGGCGGTCAGCGGGGTGAAAGGCGCGCTGGCCACCAAGATCTACGGCGACGATTTGAAGGTGCTCGAGCAAAAAAGCGATGAAGTCGTGAAGATCATGTCCCAAATCAAGGGGATTGAGGACCTTGGAGTTTTTCGCGTACTGGGCCAGCCTAATCTGAACGTGACTGTCGACCGAGATGCGGCCGCGCGTTATCAGATCAACGTGGCCGATGTGCAGGACGCGGTGCAGACTGCGGTGGGCGGGAACGCGCTCACCCAGGTTCTGAAGGGCGAAGCGCGATACGATCTGGTGTTGCGCTATCTTCCGCAATACCGGGATACGAGGGAGGCGATCGAGAAAATTCGCCTGCTGTCGCCGACGGGAGAACGTGTATCGCTGGCACAACTCTGCAAGATCAGCTTGACCGACGGCGCTTCGGAGGTGTACCGCGAGGGCAATCGGCGGTATGTGGCGATCAAGTATAGTGTCCGCGGCCGCGACCTTGGCAGCACGGTCGAAGAAGCGATTAAGAAAGTGAACGAACAGGTCCAACTGCCCACCGGATACAGTTTTTTTTGGGAGGGGGAGTACCAGAGCCAGAAGCGGGCCAACGCGCGGCTGCTGATCGTACTTCCCATCACCATCCTGATCATCTTCGTCATTCTTTATACGATGTTCAAGTCTTTCAAGTGGGCGCTGCTGATCATGGCGAACATTGCCATCGCGCCGATTGGCGGCCTGCTTGCTCTGTGGATCACGGGCACCAATTTCAGTGTTTCCTCCGGAGTAGGGTTCCTGGCGCTGTTTGGAGTGTCGGTGCAAACCGGAGTAATCATGCTGGAATACATTAATCAGCTGCGGGCGCGGCGGTTTACGATTGAGGACGCGGCGGTCGAGGGGGCCGTGTTGCGACTGCGGCCGATTATGATGACGATGCTGGTGGCAACGCTGGGATTGCTGCCAGCGGCGCTTTCGCATGCCATCGGCTCGGATTCGCAGCGGCCGTTTGCGATCGTGATTGTTGGAGGCCTGATTGCGGCGCTCATCATGAGCATCTTCCTGCTGCCGACGATTTATGTCTGGGTGGCTGATGAACGCGACGTGCTGCCACGCACCGAAGATGGTTTCGAGGTGGGCGAGCACGTGGATTAGAGCAGTTCTCGGTTTTCGGTTCTCGGTTTCGATCAAAGTTTTGGGGCCCGGTTCGGTATATGCTGAAGGCAGAAACTTTGAACTTTGCTTCAGGGAAGTCACTCGTGGCCGAAAAATCCGACTTGCGCGCAGAAGAAGTGTTGGCCCGGCTTGAGGTTGACCTGGAGCGCCTGAAGGAAGCTTTCGGCTTGCTCGGGGTCAGCGCCTGTTCGTGGTGCAAGAAGTTTTTTCGCCGGTCCGATCCCGGCGCGCTTTTCGATGCCGGCGAACTGATATGCTACGGCTGCATTCGTGAATGGTGGCCGCAGCGCTGCACGCAGCTCAGCACCAAAGAACGCGAAAACCTGGAAGGCAAGCTGGTCTTCTGGCTGCGCGATCACCATGGGGCTGAGTTGTTCAAGGACCCAGCCAAGTTGCCCGAGACGTCGTTGCAGGAACTGCACATCGTCGCCAACTGCCTAGAATGCCACGGAACGGGAAAGTCATTGGGACAGGAACACTGCCGCTACTGCGAAGACCGGGGCACGGTTTGGGTGATTGTTTCGCGCAAGCCGGGGTAGGCGGTTCTCGGCTCTCAGTTCTCAGCGAAAGCGAAATCTTGTTCACAGCGGCGTCGTATAAAGATCTATTGAAGGAGTTCGCGTGCGAGGCGGGCGTCGCCGCTGGTTCGAAAAGCTGTCCCGCTGAAACCGGTTGGACGGAAAACGTCGATTCGTGGTGATCGCGACTCGGTCCAAAGGGTTTTCACAAGACTAAAATATCGCTCGCATGCCTACCCTTTCGTAGACTTGACGTGCTCACGCCTGCGGGGCAACGGATTTCAGTCAAGCCCTTTCTTCTGGTTCGCTTCGACAGACAAAAGGAATATGAACCGGTTTCTCAGTTCGCCGCTTCTTCCGGCACGATCCTCAACTCCAGCTTCTCCGTCCGCCGCAGCACCGTCAGCGAGCAGCTTACGCCTACGCGAACTTCGGTGAGCACGCGGTGCAGATCGTCCACGCCAGCGACCGGATGGCCTTCCAGCGCGACAATTACATCGCCTTCGCGCACACCCGCTCGCTGCGCCGGACTTTTCCCTTCAATCGACAACGCGACCACGCCCTTTTCCTTGGGCAGATCGTAGAAGCGCACGACGCGGCGATGGATGGGCACGGTTTGCGCCGAGACGCCGATGTAGCTGCGGCGGATGCGCCCGTCACGCAGCAGGCGGCTGGCCACGAACTTCGCCGTGTTGATGCCAATGGCAAAGCAGATTCCCTGCGCCGGCAGAATCGTCGCCGTATTTACTCCGACTACTCTCCCAACGGAATCGACCAATGGGCCGCCCGAGTTGCCGGGATTGAGTGCGGCGTCGGTTTGGATGACGTCATCGATCAGCCGTCCGGAATACGACCGCAGCGAGCGCCCCAGCGCGCTTACCACTCCAGCCGTTACCGTCGACTGGAATCCATACGGGTTGCCGATCGCTACCACGAGTTGTCCCACGCGAAGCAGCTGCGAATCGCCGAGGGCAGCCGCGGTCAAGCCCGGTTCGTCGATGCGGGCTTGATCGATGCGGATCACGGCCAGGTCGCTTGCGGGATCGTCGCCGATTGCGCTTGCCGGCATGTGGCGGCCGTCAGCCAGCGTGACCGCGATGCGGCGCGCATCATGCACGACGTGGCTGTTGGTGAGGATCAGGCCATCGGGGGTGAATACGAACCCCGAGCCTCCGCCGCGCCGTTCGCGCGGCTCGCCGGAGCGCGTGCGGGCGGTGGATTGATGCACTTCGATGTTTACAACCGAGGGGCTGATGCGTTCGACCGCGCCGGTGACTGCGCGAGAGTAAGCATCGAGGAGGGAATTGTCTTCGGCAGTGGAAGTTGTGGTAGTCGCCGGTCCACCCTGGGACCCCTCTCCCCATCGATTGGCCTCGGGTTGATTCGCAGATTCAGGGTAGGCAGGCAAGCCTGAAAAAACACTTCCAACATCTTCCAAGTTCATGCTGCATAGATGTCAATCGATCTATTTCGGATTCACGGCCGCCCGGGAGCGAAAAAAGCCGGGACCAAGGATGGTCCCGGCATCGAGTTGGCTGGTTGCCCGGATAAAATTTCAGCTGCACCGAAGAGTTTCTGTCGCCTCTTCGGGACTCGTTCCAAATTTTCTAAGACGACCCGGAACTTACGTGCCCGGGCTACTATATGCCGCCCCAGCGGGGCTGGGGGCTCGTCCTCGCCTACGCGGTCCTTCTTGGCCGCACCGTCAGATCCCGCACCTGGGTGAGGATGCTCGACATCTGCATTCCGTTCAGTTGCGACACGAAGGGCAGGATTTCCGCGATAAACTGATCTTTCACCAGTTCGCTGATTTCGTCCTGACGGTTCTTTTCGCCGCCACTGAGCAGTTCCGGCACGGTCACCTCCAGGGCTCTCGCCAGCCGTTCCAGGGACGACAGCGTTGGCGTGGCTTTCTCGTTCTCAATCTTGGAAACGTAGGTCCGCGGCACGGACATGCGTCCGGCAAGCTGCCGCTGGCTCAACCCGCTGCGCAGGCGCAACGAGCGGATGGACGTTGCCAGATTCAGATGCCCGCGGCCGTTGCCGGGCATGGGCATCATTACCGGGGGTGCAAGCACCACTGGCTCAGGCTCGGGTTCCTCGTCCAGGGACGAGTGGCAGCGCCGGCAATTGTTATTGACCGTACGGAATTGAACCAACAGGCAATGATCGCAACGGACGACTTCCCTAGAATCTACTGGGGCAAGAGTCGTGGCCATCGGTTTGTGGGAGTGCCAGAGCGGGCTACTCCTTAAAACTAAGCGGCGGAACCGAATAAATGGGGGAAGGTTCCAACTGCAGAGCCAATCTGCGGTACAAGGCCTGTGGATGTCAAGGTTAAAATGCATGAAGCCATGAATATTCCGGCGAAAACAGAAGTGAAGCGGCGAAACCCGCAGAAACAGGGCAGAAAACATGATTGGTCGCGAAGCCGCATGGTGTTTACTAACTGAGTTCACGCAATCGGAAAGTTTGCGCAAGCACGCGCTGGCGGTGGAGGCCTGCATGCGCGCTTGCTCGAGAAAGTTTGCGGATGGGTCAACAAGCGCGGAGTCGGGCGCTCTTGGGTTATCGGAGGAAGATCTGTGGGGAATCGTCGGACTAATCCACGACTTCGACTATGAAAAGTACCCCAGCCTCGAAGATCATCCCTACCGTGGCAACGAGATTCTGAAGGAGCGCGGCTGGCCGGAAGTGATCCGCCGGGCCATCATGTCGCACGCCGAATATACCGGAGTCACGCGCGATACGCTCATGGAGAAAGCTCTCTTCGCCTGCGACGAGCTCGCCGGGTTCATCACCGCCGTGGCCTTGATCAAGCCGGGGAAATCGTTGGCCGAGGTGGACGCGAAATCGGTGCGGAAGCGGATGAAAGACAAAGCCTTCGCCCGCAAGGTGAACCGCGACGATATCGTGAACGGCGCCACCGCCCTGGGTGTGGATCTTGATGAGCATATCGCTGTTTGCATTCAGGCGCTGCAAGGGATTGCTGGCGAGTTAGGGTTGGATGGGACAGCGGCAGGAAGTCACCGAAATTAAGAGTGATCCATGATTGAGATCAATGTAGAGCCGAAGCCGTGCAAGCTTCGTCGGTGACCCATGCACCGAAGTTCGCCAATACGTTGCCCCAGGTGGCTCGAACCGCCTGAGTTTCCTGCTCTGGAGCGTAAACCCAAACCAGTAGCTTGGACTTGTAGTCCTCCTTCGCCGGGATTACGTAGCCGCTATTGCGGGACGCTTCGTCGAGAGTCATGGCCGCGACCTCGGCCAAATTGCTCATAAACACGCGGGTCGCATCCTTGCGGCCCAGGCATCCTGACTCTCTTTCCGGATCAAGCTGGGTGAAGCGAACGAGAACCGGACGAGAATCGATCGGTTGGGTTTGCCGGCTCACCCACCACGCCCAGTTTTTCTTGAATTCACCATGATTAGCCGTTGGTTCATTGAGAAGAACGTCAAGAAGCTTATGATCGAGAAGCCGTTTCCCGTCAACGATTTTGTCCGCATCCAGCTCCCAGAACCACACATGCTTCGATTTGTCGCTGACGCTGATGTTAGGGACGAGATACTCGCGGACGCGGGCCGCCGCGGGATCGCTCTGTCCAATCGGCTCGGAGAAACCTGATCCCACGAATTGCTTGCTGATGCTCAGCCGTTTGTTTAGAAGAGACTGGGCTTTATAGTTTGCCAGCAGCAGCTCTCCTGCGACCACATCGCTCGCCTGCCGGGTCAGTTGACTATCTTCGACCGGACGCGGCCTGTCATCAATTACTGGAACTAATACCTTCGCCAGACACGCAGCGTCCCCTTCGTTGCAGCTTCCAGCCGACCTTTCGAGGCTTTGCTCCCAGTTAAGCCATGACATCGCGAGCAAATTGCTCTCCTTATGGGCGCGAAATGGCACAATGAATAGTATGAAAATCACCGCAAAGATGGCGCTCAGGACCAAAGGCAGAACCGTCCAGGGATGGAGGTTGGGAAAAAAGCGTAGTGCGATTGCGACCAGAAGAGCGATCGCCGTGCCGGTGCGGACGACAAGCGGACTGAATTCCAAGAACTCCAGAACCATGGCCGTGATTGTGGGCAGTCCGACCAGGGCGCGGCACAGTTCAAGAAAATCGAGGTACCATTTGCGTGCGGTACGGTGAGCGTGCTTCCGCTGGTGCGGCTCTGGCCCTGGACTGGCGGGGCTGGGTAATGCGCTCATACGTCACAAACGCAGAGGGGGTCGACTGCGAAGATCGACATGTTACCACGCGAGGGAGCCCCGTCAAGCACATACTTTAAGATTTCCGGAAAAACGAAACTTCAGGACTTGGGACCTGTGCAGCTTGTGGTTGCTGCGAAGTCCAATTGGTAATCCCAGGAAGCTATCGGTCAGCCACTGGCCGCCCCGTAAAGGGCTGGGTATGGTGCCAGAGGCTGATCGGTCCTCCGATCGATTAGAACCCGCATTATGAAGCCTTGGCTCTTGATGCAATCATCTTTCCTCAGCGAATCACGTCCGCCACTCTCCCGTTCGCAATCAACTCTGCAATCCGCGCGAAGTCCTTGTACATGACGCGGTCCTTGTCGACCGTGGGACACACCGACCGGATCGCCGCGTGCGCCGCCTGTCCGCGCTTCGAGGTTTTCAGTGGAGCGAGGAAGTCGATCGCCTGGGCCACGGTCATGGCTTCAATCGCCAGCACGTTGCGCGTGTTTTCGACGATGCGCTTCAGTTTGTTTGCCGCGGTCATGCCCATGGAAACGAAGTCTTCCTTGTTGCCGGAGGTGGTAATCGAATCTACCGACGCGGGATGGGCCAGCACTTTATTTTCGCTGACCAGCGCCGCCGCCGTGACCTGTGGCATCATGAAGCCGGAATTCAGTCCGGCGCCCTGTGCCAGGAATGGGGGCAAACCCTCGCTGAGCGCGGGGTTCACCAGGCGTTCGATGCGGCGCTCGCTGATGCCGGCGAGTGCGCTCAGGGCGATAGCCAGAAAATCCAAAGCAAATGCCAGCGGCTCGCCGTGAAAATTTCCTCC
>PLIO01000007.1 GCA_003140075.1 Acidobacteriaceae bacterium
GTGAAGAAATGAGATGGCCGTTACAAAGGTCAGTCCAGCTTCCTCTTATAAAGTGAGGTACAACAATGGAAACCGTATTGATTGTTCTTGTGGTGCTGTTTTTACTCGGTGGCGGAGGATGGGGATATTCTCGTTGGCGCGGCTAGAGCGAACACCGGAAGCACGCTGACGCTAGCTGATCCTGTTTCTTTGGCGTTTATGAGGGTTCCGGAGCAAGACCGCGAACCCTTTTTCAAGTTTCCGAACTTACTTGGAGCTCACTTGAGGTTCCAGCGTCTCGGATAGTTGTACGTTTGATGGACTCGAATGCGATCTTGCGCGAAGGTCCGCAACTCTAAAACGTGAGGGATTGTCCAAGTTCGCTCACGGCCCAAACTCTCTCGTCTCAGAAGCACTGATTTCATCTCAGGAAGCGTTCGCAAGACCGCCACAGGTTGGAAGTTCTCGTGTCGATCAAAGATAACGCCGCCTCCCGGGTGCATCCAGCAAACGCTTAGTGTGCTCATTCCAGAGAAGCTCTCTAGCGTCGAGACTAGTCATGAAGGACGACATTCAGAAGTGAACTATGAACCTGCAACCCGCTCCCACCGTCATAGTCGATGAAGCCTAATCTTCTGAATCGGTTCATGAAAAAACTAACCCGCGACCGAGTGGTACCGATCATATCCGCCAAGGTTTCCTGGCTCATCTTGGCGATCACAGTCTCGGGCACTCCCTCCTTGCCGAAGTGAGCAAGCAAAAGCAGAAGCCGAGCCAGTCTTTTTTCGCTGGAATTAAAGAGTTGGTCGACTAAGTCCTCTTCGTATCGAATGTTTCGGGCCAGTAGATATGCTACGAACAAATCAGAGAACGCATGCTCCCGGTGAAGCGCTTGCATCATTGCCTTCTTGTCAACACGAAGAAGTTTGCAGTCCGTCATTGCGGTCGCAGACTTCATGCGGACGAGCTTTCCAACCAGGCAACCCTCTCCGAAGAAATCTCCCTCGCTCAATATGCCAAGGGTTGCTTCCTTACCAATCTTGGACACGACCGTAAGTCGAACCTTGCCCTCCTGGATATAGAACACTGCGTCAGCCGCGTCCCCCTGGGAGAAGATTGTTTGCTTCTTGGAAAAGGCCACGACTTTCCTACCCTCCCCAATCGTGGCAAGGAACTCTCTGGGGTCAAAGCCCTGTATTTTGTTAGCCGATCTGGTTGCTGGGACCAAAAGCCTCCTCCCGGGGTAGGCCAAATTACACTCTCATACATCCTAGCGGACTCCCGAATAGCAAGAATGTTCGCTTTTGCTCACAACTCGCAACACCGCCGCAGTGGCAGACTGAAATTGGATGTGCTGAATGCGAGGCTAACTCGGCTTCAATGATGAGACCGATGTGCGAATCAGCGATAATTGGTTTCCGCGAACTGATGAACGCGACCACGGAGACTGATGGAACCGAGTTCGACAAATGGGAGACAACCTGGTCCAATCGAAGCTTCCCTTGCGGAACCGTCGTTGGCTGATTCGAGCAAGCGGCTGCTACCGTGGCTGATCGCGGTGGCATTTTTCATGGAGTCTCTGGACACCACGATTCTAAATACCGGGGTGCCGACGATCGCGGCGGCACTCCACGTGGCTCCGCTCAGCATGAAGTCGGTGCTCGCAAGCTACACCCTGAGCCTTGCGGTGTTCATTCCGATCAGCGGATGGATGGCCGATCGGTTCGGAACACGCCGGGTATTTGCCTCCGCCATTGGCATCTTCACGCTAGGATCGTTTCTCTGCGGCATATCGAGCGACATCCACTGGCTGGTCGCGTGTCGCATCTTGCAAGGCTGCGGTGGATCGATGATGGTGCCCGTCGGCCGGCTCACCCTGGTGCGGACGTTCGCCAAGTCCGAACTGGTTCGCGCCATGAGTTTCGTCGCTATCCCCAGTTTAATTGGTCCTATGCTGGGACCGATTCGCCGGCGGCCTGATCGTTGGATATCTTCACTGGAGGCTTATTTTCTTCGTCAATATTCCGATTGGCCTCGTTGGTTTGTTCCTGGTCTACTGGCACCTGCCGGACTACCGCGAGCGCACGAATCCCCTGGACGTGACCGGCCTGATTCTTTTTGGATCCGGCGTAGCGCTACTTTCATACGTGCTGGAGGTATTTGGCGAACATACGCTGAGCACTGCCGAGATTCTGGGGCTGCTAGTGCTATCGATCTTCCTCCTGGCCGGCTACGGGTTTCACGCGACACGCAGCGCGTATCCCATGCTGCGTCTCACTCTGTTTCGCATTCGCACGTTTCGCGCGGCCGTGGCGGGTAGTTTCGTGACTCGCCTTGGCATTGGCGGCATTCCATTTCTCTTTCCACTTCTGTATCAGGTTGGCCTCGGGCTCACTCCTGTTCAATCCGGCCTGCTTATGATGCCGCAGGCCATTGCCGCCATGAGCCTGAAAGTAACAATGCCGAGAATTCTGAGCCGTATCGGATACCGTGGCGTGCTGATTTCCAACACACTGATCATCGGCCTGATGATCCTGCTTTTTGCCACCATCGGAAAGGCGACCCCAGTGTGGTTGATCGTGGCAGAAGTGTTTTGTTATGGTTTTTTTACCTCCCTGCAATACACAAGTATGAACACGCTTGTCTATGCCGACGTCACCGAAGAGGAGGCCAGCGGAGCAAGCTCGATCGCCAGCACGATGCAGCAGATGGCAATCAGTTTTGGCGTCGCTTCCGCTTCGCTCGTCACCGTCTTCTTTCTTCCCAATCGCTATGGTTCCAATACTGAGCAGTTCATTCGCGGCATTCACCACGCATTCTTTGTCTTAGGCGGGATGACACTCCTTTCCACGACCGTTTTTTCCGAATTGAAAAGAGAAGACGGTGACGCGGTGAGCCAGGGGAAAGAGCTACACGGCGGGTAGGAGCCCACAGAGTTGACGAATCGGCGGCTCGACTATTTCTTCAAAGTGCGGATGTAGGCTACTAGCGCTTTAATGTCATCCGCCTTCAAAGACTTTCCGTACGCAGGCATCTTGCCTTTGCCGCTAGTGATGATATCCGAGAGCTGGGAGTCCGACATTTGCTGCACTTCAGCTGACGTGAAATCGTGGGCACCCATCGTCTTCCCCATCGATGAACCAGTGCCATCACTGCCATGACAGCCGGCACATTTCGCCGTGTAAGGAGTGTCGGACACGGTTTGTGCCCGCACCCACATGGGAAGGAACAGAACAACCCCCAAGGCCGTTGCAATAGCAACTGGAACGCAGGTTTTCTTCATGGTTGCTCCTCCGGCGGATAGGAGATGTTACGCAATTCATAACGTCTGCGCCTGCTCAATACTGCACAGGTTTTCAAATTCTCCAGAGACGCAGTTACGCAGACGAGATTGTGGACAGCTAGATTGGGATGAGGCCACAGAACGTACTTTGTCAGTGCGTTCTTGACGAGAGAGGGGGACGAGGGCGGAAATGGAAATGCGGAGAAGGGTTGAAAACTTATCTAACGATCTTTGGAAGTGAGCAACGGAAGTGAGCAACTTTGAACAGTCATACCAGCTTGGAAACAGTACTCTGGCATCTGATTTGTCACGGCAGTCCCCTTGAGAAGGCGGACAGCCTTTTTCAGGGCGGTCATGGGTTAGTGTCAGGTGACTGACATTCGGACCCTCACGACCGCCCCTTCAACGCATAACGATTCTTGGCATGACATGACCCTCCCCGGAGGCACCCAGGCAGCAGCAACAATCCGTCATGAGAGACAAATCACTTTCCACGTATGCGCACAACGTCAAGATCGTAACCCAGAATGGTCAGGTCACGCTAAAGGGGCCAGTGCGATCGGAAGACGAGAAGAAGACGGCGGAGGCAAAAGCTAGGTTTGCCGTGGCAGGGAGTTACTTAGCGTTACTTCTTAAGGAGCTTGAAAATGAAAACAGGATGGGCATTTGTAGCTGGATTAGGTGTCGGCACGGTTGTGACTCTGATGCTTGCGCCCCAGTCGGGCCAAGAGACTCAGGAATTACTGGCTGACAAGTGGCGGGGTGGGCTGGACCAGGTTGCATCCGCCGGAAAGAAAGTTCGCGCGCAGGTCAAGGATCTAGCCAACAGAGGGAAAGAAAACGTTGCGGAAGCAATTGATACAGGTAAAGAGGCTTACCGAACCTCCGTATCCGGAGGCTAGAAACCCTGCAGTGCTTGCGCCGCCGCGATTAGCCGGAGCTCTTATTCTTACGAAACGGAACTAGTTCATTTTGGAGGAAACATGTCAAACGAAAGCTTGAAGAAACTGTATGTCGACGAACTCAAGGACCTGTACAGCGCCGAGAACCAACTGGTCAAAGCGTTGCCGAAAATGGCCAAAGCTGCATCTGCCACGGAGCTGCAACAGGGCTTCGAAAAGCACTTGAAGCAAACCGAAGGTCACGTTCAGCGTCTTGAAGAAATCTTCCAGGCTCTGGGCGAGAGCCCCAAGGGCAAGAAGTGTGTAGCTATGGAGGGTTTGATCAAGGAAGGCTCGGAAGTGATAGAGGGAGATTTTGAAGGTGCTGTATTGGATTCAGGCCTGATCGGCGCGGCCCGAAGAGTGGAACACTATGAGATGGCGGCATACGGGGCGGTCTGTGCAATCGCCAAAGTTCTTGGAGAAACCAATCACGCTTCTCTACTGGAGCAGACCCTCGAAGAAGAAACAGAAACTGACGAAAAGCTGACGAAACTTGCGAAAACGATCAATGTGCTAGCCAACGAAGAAGGTCCTCGAAAAGGGCAGGGCGAATCGAAACCAGGTGTAAAGACAACCAAACGTGTCGCGTAAATAAAAGGGCTTGTCGCTTGGAACTCACCCGAGCCTGCAATGAACTGGCGACCCCAAAATATTGTCAGGGCCGCCAGGACCGGGATGGGAGAACCTGCGCTCCCAAACGGTCTTGATCCGCATCGGTGGACGCGGTGCTGTCAACGGCGCGACGGACCGCTTGCCTTGAAGCTGACAACGCCGGCGGATGGTGACGATTTAACTTGTTTTGGTGCCATACGCTGGGAGGAATATCGGCGGAGGACATAGGAACATATTCCTCGATGAGGCGGGAGGTATTATCGGCTCTTAGGATCATGCATATGTTGAAGCACAACGACGCATCGGAAAGCGGCTTTACGACCACACCATCTGCATGAAAGTCTGTCGTGGAAGGGCTGGTTCGTCCCGCCATTTGTGTGTGAAGCGACGAGTGGTTATGGGATCGGGACCCGCCCCGGTCCTAAAGGTTTCAAGAAATACAAAATAAAATACAAGCGATCGCTCCGAAAGGGGCTCCAGACGGACGTTCCGGGCGGTTTTGGGTTCGATCGACTGGCTCGGGATGGGAGGCTAACGGACCTTCTGACAGGAGCGCAATCGTTCCCGGTTGTGCGTTGCCAAAGGAAGCTTCAACGGTCGGGGTTGTAGACCGGCGACATCGCTGCGCTGGACTCCAATTCCATAAAAAATGGCGGTATTGCTATTGGATCATCAGCGTCAGTAAATGAAATGCATGATCGAGGTCGCTGCAGCAAGAGCTTCAGTCTGTCTCTATTAACTAGCGATTATTATCTGTAGTTAACCATAGTTAATTAAGATAGACAAGGACAAAACTTGACCTTTCTGGAGGTAGGACTTGCAGATGCGAATTTCACATGAGTCTTGTGCGCGCGGGACAGCAGGCCAGAGCGAGATCGGGGAATGAAGAAGATACTGACTTATACGAGCATCCAGACGCGATTAACACTGCTTTTGGATGCTC
>PLIO01000180.1 GCA_003140075.1 Acidobacteriaceae bacterium
TCATGCGTCGTTACCACGTCAATGTGAGGATGTGCGTCCATCGCCTGCCGGACATAATCCACGCTCTCTGTGGCCTTGAGCTGCAACAGATTGTCGGTGTGGCCATGCGGATCTCTGATTAAGATGTCCCACGCCGGGTTGTTAGCATGTTGGGCAAGCTCGGCGTGATATCCGGCAGGTAGGTGCCCGTGGTCAAGCCAGTTTACGTACTGTTCTTCAAAGAGTTTTCCTTTGATGCCGCTAATGATCCCACGCAACTGTTCCGGATGCCCACTAAGCCGATGTACTGCGGCGACAAAGCTCTCGTTTACGTTTGGATACTGCTCGTGGAAGGCGTGTACAACGTCAGGAGGTATCCGGGACTCGGCAACCTTGCCGGCAACGATGTCCTTCAGTTCGACGCCGCCGATCACGGCAGCATCGAGATACTCAGAATCAGAGAATGAGCGATTAAGCAGATCCGTCGGTTTCTTGAGAGGCTTTTCCATTTTCGCCTCCTGGGCCGCCCACCAGGCTCGGAGTTCATCCCTCATCGGAGTCCTCTGAGAGAGAGTACGAGTGCACAGAGGCCAACAAGCAGCGCCGTGAGAGAACACGCCCAAACCCACGCCTGGCGTTCCCGTGGGGCTCGCGCCTCCTCCAGAGCAGCGAGCTTCTCCGCTAGATCGAGTCGCATGCGTTTCGATAGATCCTCCACCGCCGCGATCCTCTCCATACATTCGAGCCGGAGTTGTTTCTCGCCGTCGCCTAACCTCGCGACCCTCTCCAATGTTTCGATCAACTTGGTAGAAAACAAATCGTTCCACCGGCCCTGCTCCTCGACCATCTGCTTGACAAGCGTGTGTGGGCGCGGTCCTGGCTTCATAAATGCCTTGGCCTTATCTACGACATTCCGGACTTGATCCAGGTGCTTATTCATCAAGCTACCGTCTTGACCCTGTAGGCCTTTACCTTCTTGAGCGTCACCTTCTTCACAACCACATCCTTCGCCGGCCGGCCCTGGCTGTTGCGGAAGTTGCACGACCACGGCCGTCCTCGCGCGGCAATTGTTCCTTTGTAAACCCGCGCAGCTTTTTGCCGATGGTAAGAATACACCCAAATGAGAGAAATCGATTTTTCTGAGTTTCGGGTCAAATGTTCGGCGATCGTTCAGAGGGTAGGCAAGACGCGCGAGCCAATTCGAGTGACTCGGTTAGGCGAGCCCCTGGTTGAGATCGTGCCGTTGTCGCAGGCGAAAAATGAGCCGGAGGAGAAGAGGTTACGGAAGAAATCGCCGGGCGGGTCAAGGGCTCACCGCGGGCGCTAAAGCGCGGATGCATTTTCGAAGGCCGAACGGCACGACTGAAGTCGTGCCCTTCCCGAACCGTTCTCGAACCTGAGTTTTCCGCAGCCTCCGAAGTCGTGCTTCCTGAACCCGCTCCGAAATCTCCCGCGTCTTACCTTACTTGTCTCTCTCCGCCATAAAATCGTCTCGGCACTTCTTCGCCGCCGAAATCAACTCGGCAAACTCCGGCGTACCGCGCAGCTTCGCCCATGAGGAATCGTTCTGCAGTCCCGCATAGGCGCAGAAGTGATTGGCGACCGAACTCTTCAGCATATTCATCGCTAACTCCCTCTGACCGCAGAAGAGAATATCGGCCGCGACCACGTAACGGACCTCGGGGTCGGGATCGGCCGTAACCTGGGCCGCCGCCTCCCGCGAGTGTTTAACGGCGTCCTCGGACGACGGGTTGTCCATACAACTCATCATCAACCGGGCCCAGGGCTGGTCGCGAAAAGTTTGTGCGATTTCCCGCGCTTTCGTCAATTGCCCATCGCGAATATATTCCCGCTTCATGTTGTCCGAGGACCACTCCGTCCCGGCATCGAGTTGCAGGAATTGCATGGCGCGCGCGTAGTTACCCAGTTGATCGAACGTGAGAGCGCAGGAACGGAAGCGATAATTTCCCGGATCCAAAGACAGGGCGGTGTCGCACTCGTGGGCGGACTCCTCGACGGCGCCGCCGTAGCGCAGAACGTAGCCGAGAGCGAAGTGGGCATATGCGTTCTCCGGATGCCGCGCCAGCAGGGCCTTCCCGCTTTGATAAGCCTTGATTACCTGCCCGCGTTCCACCTCACCGAGCATGATTTCCGCCGCCGGATCGATATAGTCGGGATCGAGGGACAAGGCTCTGGAGAACGCGGCGACCCCGCGCTGAAAGGCCGCGTCGCCGCCATTGTCGTAAGCGGAATCGTAGTGGTAGCGAACTCCCAGAGCGTCCCACGCGGGGGCATAGTTGGGGTCCAGTCCGACCGCCCGCTCCAGCATGGCGATGGCATCTTTGTTGGGAAGCGGATCGTGCGGCAGCGCGATGCTGCGCAGATACAAATCGTAGGCCTCTTCGTTCTTTGGACGCGTGGCGCCTTCCGACGAATTTGTTCCCCCGCCCAGAGCGGGGGCAAGACCCTGACGAACTTTTGCCGTAATCTGCCCGCGCATGGCGATCATGTCCGGCGCGGCAACGGTCATGGTATCGCGCCACACGGTGCGGTTGTTCTCGACGTCAATCGCTTCCAGCGTGATCTGCAGTTGCGGGCCTTCCTTCAGAAAATGTCCGGTGACCACATCGGTGACGTGCATGGCGCGGCCGGCTTCCTGCAAGTCGAGCGTGGGAGAATCGTACTTGCTGGTCGTGGCAAACGGACGGATGGTGAGCGATGGAACATAGCTCAGTGAGGTGGCAATTTCATCGGCCAGAGCGAGGCGAAGAAAATCCAAATCCTTGTCCGCTCCAAGGTTCTGCAGGGGAAGAACCGCGAGGGTTTTGGGACCGGCAAAGCCTACAGCAGGCGCGGCCTGGCGCCGTGTCTGCCAGAAGAAAACGGCGGCCAGCGCAACCACCGCAACCGCAGCGGCAACCAGCGCAATTTTTTCGTAAGAACGTTTCGGTGCCGCTACTGACGCAACATTACTCTCGGCGACCGCACTGCGCTGGCCAGAACTCGCTGGCCCCGCGGCGGCCGGTGCGTTTCCCGAATCCACTAACAACGGGCTACGCCCCGAGTCTGTGTCCCGCTTCAGGCGCTGCAAGTCGCTGCGCATCTCCGAGGCGTGCTGATAACGCAAGTTGCTGTCTTTCTCCAGCGCCTTGTTGATGATGTCTTCCAGCTTCGCCGGGACATCGCGATTCAGCCGCACAATGGGCACCGGCGCGCGGTTCATGATGGCTTCGCAAATGACCGCCGAGCTCTCTCCGTGGAAGGGAACGTCGCCGGTTGCCATTTCGTACAGGACCGCCCCGAACGAAAACAGATCGCTGCGGGCGTCCAGGTCCCGGCCGCGCACCTGTTCCGGCGACATGTAGGCCACGGT
>PLIO01000076.1 GCA_003140075.1 Acidobacteriaceae bacterium
GAAATTGGCGATGTTGATCTGGTGTTCGCCCAAGATCGTGCCCACCCGCCCAATGACCCCCGGCACATCCTTGTTCCGCAGGTAGATCAAATCGCGTTCCAGAGGCGCCTCCACATCAATGCCATCCACGTGTAAAAGGCGCGGCATGTTTCCATGCAAAACGGTAGTGGGCTACTTTGAAGTAGCCCACTACCCCTATAGGCAATTGACACACTGCGGAGAAGAGGATAACATGGCGACCTACGTTATCGACGCCCCCCCCGTGGATGCTTCGTTATTTTTTCCGGAGGCCCCTATGAAAACCGCCCTTGGGATAATCTTCTTATTAGTGCTGTGCGCGGACGCGTCGGCGCAGAATCAGCTTGGCAACCCAACTACCCGAACACTCCAACAGCTCGCAGAGCTCACCGGGACCGAGACTTATGCATTGGTGTCTACCAGCGTTGCAATCAGCGGTAACACTTTGGTGATTGGCGCACCATCCGCGAACTCGCCGAATGGCTGCTTCGAGTGCGGCGCTGCTTACGTGTATACGGCAGTTGGGGGCGACTGGACGAATCTTAGCCTCACCGCCACGTTGGAGCAGTCAAGCGGACAGTTTGAGGGAGGTTTTGGCGACTCAGTAGCGATTGGCGGGGACACGATTGTTGTGGGGGGCTATGATTTTGCTGTAGAGTCCGGCGCCGCGTACGTTTACATCAGCCCTTCGGGAACTACTACTGAGAATGCGGAGCTTACTACGTCGGGATCTGCGAGCGGAGTCTTCAACTCAGTTTCGATAGACGGCAATGCCATTGTTGCTGGCAGTAACCTGTCCTCCGTCGGAAGCGAGAAGGAAGTAGGTTCTGCATACGTCTATGTGGAGCCTGAGGGGGGATGGATCAACGCGACGCAGACGGCCTTGCTGGTGGCAAACAACGAGTCGATGGGATGCTACTTTGGCAACTCGGTCGGTATTAGCGGCAATACTGTCGTGGTTGGCGCGCCTCGATCCGATGCGAATGGGCTCGTTCAGCGTGGCCGCGCCTATGTATTTGTCGCACCGGCCGAAGGCTGGAGCGGGACAAGAGGGCAAACGGCAGAGCTCGACCCCTCTGATGGGACGAGCAGGGCATATTTCGGTCAATCGGTGTCAATAAGCGGCGGCAACGTCATCGTCGGTGCGCCGCAGCAAACGATTGGCTCAAATGGCACTCAAGGTGCGGTCTACGTTTACACACGGCCTTCGACGGGATGGCCGAAAACGATGACAGAGACGGCTGAGCTTACCGCGGTCAACGGAAAGGCTGGTAGCGAACTTGGATATTCGGTGGCGCTCAGCGGTAGAACGTTGCTTTCGGGCGCGGCGGACACTCACAACCACCAGGGCACCGCATACGTATTTAGCGAGCCCGCCGGGGGCTGGCAGACTGGTGCAGGCGGGACTCCTATATCTGCGTCCGACGGTGCGGCGAGCAACGGCTTTGGCGCCGCCGTGGGGATCGGTGGGGGTGTGCTCACCGTGTCGGCGCCAGGTTGGCCTAACGGGATAGGCGGTGATGGCGCTGTCTACATTTTTGGCCAAGTTCAGTGATTCCGAATCCGTGCCGCAGTTGGGCGCCGAGCCAGACTGTGTCGTGCGACCTGTCGGACGGCAGCCTAGAACATTGAAGCGCTGCCCTGTAGCTTTGCACTGCCCATCAGAGCGCTGGTTCCCATCGGCTGTCCGCTGGCAAGAGCTGTCACCGCAGCTAGGTAGGAGATTTGGGGTTGCGCGTTCAGAGTGCAGGTAGCCCCGGCAGCGCACTCCAAGTCTCCGTAGTATATTTCAGCCGAGGTGGTTCCGTGCTGGATCGAGAGTAAAAATACTTGCGCGAGTGTTAGCTGGTCTTGCCCATTTGTCGGCACCGTCCCAGCCAAGAAGCTGTCTAAGCAGTCTGTGCCCCCGCCACCAAGATTGCTGAGATTGCAGTCTTGGAGCTCGATTACCGGAACTTGCCCGATCACCATCGACCGCGTATTACACCAGTTGTCTGAGCAGCAATTCGATCCAGTGCAAGCGTTGCCGTTTTGTATGTCCAGCGGGTCGCTTGCGACTGTCCCGTTAGGTGCTCCGTTTTCGAGGCCTTGCGTTCCAATCCCGAAAGGCTGGTTAGCGAGCAAAATCTGGGCCTCACCCGTTGCCCACGAAGGGTCGGTTCCGCCTGGGAAGGTGGTAAGGCTTTGGCCCATGTTCACTGTCATCATCGGCGCCCATGAAGGATGTGATGGCAGAGAGGCCACCTGTCCGAGTAAATAGGAGGCCGCAGTACCGTAGGCGTTGAGCCATGTCGTCTTCATTGCCGAGTCGCCTCCACCACCGTTAGCAGCCTCTAGATACTGGGTGCAATTGATCGTTGCCTCGCTGCCGATGGAAAAGCCGAAGCGGATGTAGCCGATCTGCGTATCGGCGGAGCTTCCTGCCGCCCATGCAATGAGCTGGCTCCACCAACCTTGAACCGCCGCTTGGAATGGAGGCTCCCAGACAGCGGGGACGCCCGTGGCGAGGACAGGCGCCGTACACTGGCGGGTGGCCCGCCCTTGCACACGTTGCAAGAGTGGGATTCCAGCATGGCGGTGGCCCTCGGTAAGAGCGAAGGCACTGTCAAGGACAAACGTATCCTGTCGGTGTTTTTAGCACCGTTGTTTTTGCCAGAGAGGTTTGAGGACCAAGACTCTGGAAATCTCACGCTGAATCACCCACCGGGGGAGATGCTCTCCGAAGATCATTCCACCAAACATCGATTCGGCCTAAACATCGATTATGATTCTTCTATGGGGGCCCACCCTTGAACTACCACCATTCTGGCTGCCCCATCCTCGCGTCCTTTGCGAGGGTGGGCATTATGAGGCCTACACGCATCCGGCTGTGAAACCGACCAACTTCGCCAGAGTGTCCCAATGCCGTGGATGCGGTCGCCGTCGGCCAGCACGGATCGCCACGGCGTAAGCAACGGAAACCCCGAGCGCTGACATGAGTACCGGATTTGCGATCTCCGCCAGTAACGGTTGAATTTTGTTCGTGTAAGTTTCTCGATTTAGCCAAGCAGGCATGCTGGACGGCTGCCAAGCCGACTTTGCCAAGGCGTGTCGCCGTTGTGTTCCCGCCCGACGTACCTTCGGGCCGGGGGCGTGGCTGGCTATTCGCCCGACCTTGGCGATCTCAACGATTCGCTCGCGAGCGGTAGAAACCTCACACTCGGAGCAATATCTTCGCCCAATTGTGACTGATTTCCCGCAGACACGACACACATTTTCCGGTTGTGGCGCTGGTTGAACCTGCTTAACTGCCGGATACCCTTTCGCCTCACGCTTGTTCCGCTGCGTCAAGCGCGTAGCGAACGGCGCATCGGGTTTGCGTATAGTTGACCAGAACGCACGCGCAACCCACTCCGCGTATGGAGCAACTGCCCGCCCCCAAGTGGGCGCAGTCACACACAAACGGGCCGCAAAAGATGCCAGCAAGCGGCAGTTTCCATCCCTTTGCTCAACAAACCAATCTCGACTTAGCGGTTGACGGGTGATCCAATCTAAGAGATATGAGTCCACCTGCGGACGAACCGGCTCCATGAGATCGCAGGCCAAACTGTCACGAGCCGTCGTATCGACGTGCAATACACCTAGACCTGGGTCCAGACCGAGGGCAGCGGCTGCGAGCCGAGCTTCCGATTCAAGCAGGGCGTAAAGGTAATTGAGAATGGCGTTAACAGGGTTGGCGGCCAGACGGGGCGATCCCGTAAGCGGGGAGACGCGGGCTCCGAACCTACGCCAATGATCGGGTATTCGATTCAGGTCATTCTTCGGAAAATTGATGGGTAAGGTATTCCAAGCTGACCAATATGCTCGTGCAGCCTGTGACTCGATTAATCGGATTGTTGTAATGCTGTCGGCGTTGGGAAGCTGTTCTCTGAAGTGAGCGATTACGTCCGCAGTTGTTGAATCGAGCAGTTTATGACGTGCAACTTGTTCCTGTCCGGCAAGTTTTTGACTGATCAGTTCTTTCGCAATACGCAGCGCAGCGCCCGACGAGTCGCAGCGGATAACAAGAAAGAAGACAAGCGCAGCTCTCGCAAGAAGGATGGCCCCAAATGGCCGAAGCACGCTTTGGTTTTCGATACAGAGACTCGAATCACGGCGGACCAATCCCTGACGTTTGGCGTGTATCGACTCTGCCAGCTTATTGACAACAATTACGAAATCACAGAAGAAGGGGTCTTTCATGCCGACGACTTGCCACAGAGAGACCTTGAAGTGCTAAGGAGACACCTCAATACTGCAATCCCCGATGTCCGATCATTTCCCCCAAGGTTCTCGTTGTACTCCCGCACCAAATTCATGCAAAGAGTGTTCCGGCCCGCAATCAGATACCATTCCGCTCTGATCTGCGGGCTGAATCTACCCTTCGATTTGTCCCGCTTGGCTTTGGCTTGGGATAGGGGAGACCATGATGAGTGGTCCCTCACGATGATGAAGTTTCCAAATGGAGTAGAGAACCGCTACTACCCTCGCATCCAGATCACTCCCATCGATAGCAAGAAGGCGTTCATTAGGCTAGCCACTCCCTGGGTACGTGAAGAGTGGAAGAATAATGGTGAGGCGTATTTCCTCGATCTGCGTACGTTGCTGTGGGCTCTCTATAACAAGTCCTTCTCGCTGAAGCGAGCTTGTGACAATGACGAAGGTCCATTCAAAGGGCAGAATCTCCCGCAGAAAAAGGATCACGAGCCCACAGGAAAAGTCACTCCCGAAGAAATCGAGTATGCCCGACAAGATGGTCGCTGCACCGTAGCGCTCCTCAACGCTACTAAGCGGGAGTTTGATAGTCACCCGATCAGCTTAAAGCCGTGGTCTGCGTATTCCCCAGCGAGTGTCGCGAAAAGTTACCTGGACGCAATGGGGATCATCCGGCCTTCAGAGAAATTCAACATCACGGGTGATGTTCTTGGCATTGCGATACAGAGCTACTACGGAGGACGCTCGGAAACCCGCATACGATGCGCCGAAGTCCCGGTCGTGCCGGTCGATTTTACCAGCGAGTACCCAACTTGCTGTGCATTGATGGGTCTATTCGAAGTCCTCACAGCGGATAGTGTGAGCTTCGAAGACGACACCGAGAATGTTCGCCATCTGATTGAGCACATTTCAATTGAACGTTGTTTCAATCCTTCCGGCTGGGAGCAATTCAAGTTCTTCGCCCTTGTGCAACCGGAAGACGACATTCTTCCAGTGAGAGCTGTCTACGATGGGGTGACCCAGAACATAGGCAACAATTATTTAACCTCCGACACTCCCCTCTGGTTTGCCGGTTGCGACGTGATCGCCTCCACCATTCGAACGAAAAACCTCCGCGCATTCTGCGAGCAATTCGCATGGTCCCACACGGAAAACAAGCTGGAATGAAAGCTACCAATTTTCGCGGCAGCATGGTGGAGATCGATCCGTACAAAGACGATCTTTTCCGGAAGGTGATCGAGCAACGCAAGCTAAACAAAGCGGATAAGGCTCTTTATTATTGGCTCAAGATTCTTGCGAATTCGATTTATGGATTCTTCGTCGAGTTGATACCCGAGAATCAGACCAAAAATATACCTGTGAACGTTTTCTCCGGCGAAAGAGCATTTTCGGACTTTTCGGATGTACTTGAGAAACCCGGCACGTGGTTTTTTCCGCCTTTGGCGTCCTTTATCACTTCTGCCGGACGCTTATTGCTGGCGATGACGGAGGCCTGCGTAAGCGAAAAGCAGGGTAGTTACTTATTCTGTGATACTGATTCCCTCGCTATCGTGAGTTCCGAGAAAGGAGGATCACTCGGCATTCCAGGGGGCGAAGGGTCCAGGGTTCTAGCTTGGGGAGAGGTGCAGGAGATTATTAACAGATTTGTTTCGTTAAATCCCTACGATCGGAAAGCGGTGCCAGGCTCAATCCTTAACCATGTGGATGCGAATTATATTGACTCCGATCCCAAGAAAGAGCAGCGGCAACTGTGCGGGTACAGCATTGCGGCGAAGCGGTACGCACTTTATGAGAGAGTCGGAGACCACGATATTAAGATCGTTGATCCCAAGGCGCACGGCATCGGCTTCTTGTATCCGCCTAAGGATTCGCCCAAGGAATGGAAAGAAGATGTGCCGTTATGGATTTATGAATTTTGGGAATGCATTGTGCGAGATGCCCTTAAATTAAATCCCACATCGCGATCTTGGATCGATGTTCCGCAAATGATGCGTCTAACTGTAACAACCCACAATGTCTTAACCATGCTCCGAGATTGGGAAGTGGCGCGGCCTTACAATTTCCTCCTTTTACCGATGGTTGATCCCACGTTTGGGTATGCGTTTCATAGGCAGTCGAGCGAAAAAGTTCTTCTAGTCTGTCCATTCTCCTCTAAACAAGACCGTTGGTTTGGCCTTGAATGCATAAACATTCATAGCGGCAAGAAATACAAGATGATGGATTGCAACAAAGCGCACGACAATATTCCCTACAATGTGGTCTTTCCTTCGCAATTTGCTCGACTTTTAAGCCAATATACGGACCATCCCGAGGCCAAGAGCCTAGCGCCTGACGATACCCCCTGTGCGGCAGACACTAAGGGATTGCTAAAGCGTGCTCACGTGATTGCAGGAGAGTTTCGTTACATTGGCAAAGAAACTGATCGCAAATGGGAGGAAGGCGACGAGATTAGCCTCTTAGAATTTGCTGCTACCGAATACGGCAGGACGACAAGAGTCGTTGCCAGTGAGGAAATTAAAGGCGCTATTCAAGATATTGGCATCAACAAGTGTGCACGCGAAAGCGGATTTGACCGAAAGAACTTTATTAGGAAATTGGTTCGCGGTGTCCCAGTAAAGCGCAATTCCTATAATGAATTTGTAGGTTGGCTCAAGGGTCATAAATCACAAGGTTAGGCCCGTCGGCCATTTAACGAGCCGGGCTTTGAAGTGGAAGACACCTAGACGGCATGGATGTGGCAGATTAGATCAATAAAAGGCGATGCTATGAGTGATCTCTATTTTGACAATATCGAAGACAAGGCATACGGCGACCAGATGATCTTGGATGACGTGCGGGCGCTCGTAAAATCTGGGCAGCGTGAAGGGTCGGTTCTGGATTACAAGAGCGACATTTCAGATAAGGACAATTGGCCCGCAACTGTAGCGGCTTTTGCAAACACATTCGGGGGACTGATAATTTTCGGTGTTGAGGCGAAAAAGGATAAGCCACGCCGGGTTACTGGATTCGATCCGAAAGGCATCGAAATCGGAACGAAGCTCACAAGTATGGTGATTAGTCGCATTCAGCCTCGCCCAGATTTTTCGATTCGCGTGGTCAACTATGACGAAGATCCTACAAAAGAAATTGTTTTACTACGCGTTTCTGAGGGGAGACATCCTCCATATATGCACTCGAAGGATGATGAACATCGCATTTAAGTTCGCGTTGGAGCCCAAAAAGCAGAGGCGGATTATTTGCAGCTTTCAAGTCTTCTTGAAAAAACAGGAAGGAAAAGTCAGCCTCAACCATTGACGAACGATTTATTTGGTTCTGATTCTCAGCTAATCGTGCCGGACCCTCCCGGTTCCAATCGCGTTGGTTCCGAAGCTTTCAGGTTTATCGTTTCACCTCGGGACATTTCAGCGGCCATGCGGCTCAACTTTGAGGCTGAGCGCCAATTCAGACAGTGCGTCGCGGAGGTACTAGGTAAGCCGTGCGACGCACCCCTCATCCGTTCAAGGAATGCCACTATCCTTCCGGTTGGAGCAGTGGCTTACGATGAACAGCGTTTCGGCTTGTCTGCCAAGGGGGGAATGGGATTCATTTCGAAACCAGGGGTTATGACAAATGAAGGACTGTTTTTCATCCCTATAGACTTTTGTCAATTTCTGCTTCAGTTCCTGACGGTCGCGTCGCTCTTTTATGAAACGATGATGCGTTTTTACGGTTCGTACGAGCTTTCTGTTGAAACGGTCATTTCCCAAGCCAAACTGTTTCCAGGCTCACCGGCGCTCAAGAATCGTCTAGCTGGAGCGGAATTGTTTGAGCCACCACTCGAAACAATCCGAGCATCAACAGTTGTTCAGATCGAGGTCGCCCTGCATCCGATCTCACGCAGCCGCTTGCAGGACTATCTGGAAGCGGTTCTGACCGAGATAGGACGCTCGAACGGTAGTGTCTTGAACGCAGACTTTAGAACCGCAATGCAGGCAGTTGTGGATGAAGGCGTCAAACGATTTAATTCTGTTCGAGCAGCTCGATCAACCTGAAGATCGCGGTACCAACGAGCCCCCACGCGCGGGCGAGCGGGTCCCGGCCAGAATCAAGATCAAAATCGGAGGGAGCGGGACAGGGGGTGGGGGGAGGGAGCATTTTGCCGTCGCCTTATACCACCCCGTCAAACCGGGACAGGAAACTTTGTGGAACACATGCGCAACACTTTGGGCACCCGGTAGCAGTTATGCACAGGATGTTTGATACTCCCTTTGCTAAACTCCAAACACATGCAAAGCCGATCCAACAATAACGCCACCCCTTTCTTGGTCGGTCTCGGAATAGAGCCGCAGAATCCGTGGATGACTGGCATCCACCGTCGGCGGCTAAAAGGCAAGAGCGGATTGTCCACGCTAGAACTATGCGCTGGGGCTGGCGGACAGGCAATTGGTTTGGAGCGGGCGGGCATCGATCATGTCGGCCTCGTTGAGATCAACGAGAGCGCCTGCTCAACGTTGCGCCAAAATCGTCCGAAATGGAATGTAATCGAGCGCGACCTGAACACTTTTGACGCGGCTGCCTTCGCCGGTACGGATATTGTCTCCGCAGGCCTGCCTTGCCCGCCCTTCTCGGTAGCGGGAAAACAGCTTGGCAACTTAGACGAGCGCAATCTTTTTCCTTCGCTGATCCGAGTGGTAGATCAGGTACGTCCCCGTGCTGTCATGGTTGAGAACGTTCGCGGAATCCCGGATGCGGTCTCAGGATTATCGTGAACTCGAGTGCGAGGAACGTAAGAGGCCGAGCCAGCCGCCCGCTGCTACCCCTGAGTGCCGCTGTCCTGTTCCAGTTCGTCGCCGAGCTCATCATCGTAATAATCCCTCGCCGTTCAAGAGCAGAATCAAATCTGATCGCTTCCTGCGGTTCGGAATTAGACTGTTGATTGCACCAGTGCATCAGATCGGCAAGAAGGTCGCTCAGCACGGTTTCCGGGTCGGCATGCACGTCCTCGGCTCGCCCGCTTACGCTCGCGAAATGGGCGACAGCCAGCGCACCCCAGAGCGCCCGATCAGCATTAGTGGGATCTGCGCCGGTCTCATTTAGCCGGTGATTCAACCGGTGTATCTGGGCTCTAAGCTGACCTATCTCGCTTCGACCGGTCATTTTTCGCTTCCTCTCCGCCTTCACACACAGCTCAGGTAACCAAGCGCCGTGTTCCAGTTTAGAACATTTTCTCCGAGTCGTGGGGGTACGCTCTCTGTGCGACAAGGAAGCCTCGGCGAAAAAACATCGTTGGCAGGAGAGTTGCGGAGGCACGCAAATCCCGGAGCCCGCGACTCATGCAGGGAGACCAATCACGCAAGCTTGCTCTGGTCGGAATGCAACGAGCTGAGGGCCTTCGCCGAGGTGCTGGGAGTAGACATAAATTGGCTTCTTGGGGATGGCAAGAAGTGAGAGATCCCACCTCCCAATTGCGTTCCGCCACGCGAGGACGATAAGGTTTTACCTTCTAGGCCCTGTGCTCCGTTGTGTCCGGCTGCTGCGGGCTGGCCTCCTCAGCCTCGGCACCGAGCCGCATCGCTTCAAATCGCTCCGAGAGACACCTGATCTCTGTCTCCGCGAAGGATTGGCAGTCGGAGTATAGCTTCGCCAACAACGCTGGCAGCATCCCGGCGAGCGAAGGCAGCGCTCGCTCAAATTCAGGGAACGTGCTACGGAACGAACGAATTCTCTGCAAGCTGTCCGTCAATCGCTGTCTCCGCTCTACGTCGTCTTCCCAGATGCCCCTCCAATACGTGCAAGTGGGGCAGGATGCTGCGCAGCGGCTTCCGTCGTGGGAGAGGAACGACTCCCAGCCGGATGCCGCAAGCGAAAGCGTCCCCAGCTGATCGTCTCGGCGCTTCTCGCCATTGCATCTTCTGCATGCAACTAATACGTTGCCTGCCACGTGCAGGCCTGCTCGGTATCGATTCATGCCGTCCAGATGCTCAACCACGGGCAGGGTGCTATTCAGGTCGCAGGAGCAATATGGACATCGGTTGTCAAACCAATCGCGTACGAGCCCTTCGTATTCCTCGCCATCAACCTTAAGCGGCCATTTCCGGCTGATCCGGCGACTCACTTCGTGGAGGAACATGCCCACTAGCTTGTTCGCGACATCGGACTTGAACCGCCGCGTTGCAGTGCGTAGCTGAGAGGTGGCATCCTTCACCCCTTCCCCCCACCCAGAAGCCAACCGGCTTCCACGCCCAACACTGCCGCCAGCGCCTTGACCTCATAATCGAGCACGCGACGGTGGTTGTTTTCGATTTTGGCAATAGCGGCACGGTCGAGCTGAATGCCGATCCGAGCAAGCCTGCCTGAGAGGTCATCCTGCGTCAGTGGCGGCGTGCACGCCTTTCGCGCTTGGGCGACCCGCCTGGAAACGATGTTTTTCTGGCCAGCCTTACGAATCACACCGAAAGGGTACCCTCCACATGAACCAAAAATGTTCTAGAATAGAACATTGAGGAGCGCTTGCGCTGAAGAGAGAACTCGACCTTGTGTGGCATGGGGAGAAGAACGGACGGCTTGTCGTCTACCGGGCCCGTCCGCGCGGGACCTGCCCGCGAAGTCCCAGGGGCGTCGGCTATCTATCCTCCTCAGACCGCAACGGCCGCGGGTTTACCGCCCGGACCGAGAAGGTCTTCCGAAGGCCGAGCCGGGCGCTAGGACGGAGACCCCGGGATTAGGGGCATTATGCGGCAGGGCGCGGGCAGCCACGCGCGTGTAAACGACCCTGCCGAACGTTCCACACGCACGGATGAGAAATAAGTCTTCCTACCCGCGCTACACCGTTCACAGATCGCCCACAGATTTTCACGATCATTCGTCCCGGCCCAATCCCGTGGCTTCTTATGGTCCACCACGAGTGTGATCCCATGCTTCTCAACCGATTTTCCGCACATCTGACAACGCGGGCGCTATGGATAACTTCCGCCCGCTCCTTTAGGCCGATTTGTCCCTCGTCAACGACCTTCCGCCTCACGCCTGCATAGTTGTAAAGAGTGACTTTCCTGTTTTTACCGTCGACAACCGTCGTCGCTACTTCCTTCTTGATGACGAACCACTTCTTGAGATCCCCCTTTCGCCGATCTAAATGGGTCTGCTCACTCGGCTCCAGACCCTCCTTTTCGAGTTCGTGCCTTATTTGCCCGCCCGAAATGCCATCCGGGAATCTTTTCATCACCTCGACAATTCGAAGGTGAATTTTGCCGGGCTTGCTCTTGCCAGCCATAGTGATGACTGCCTTTTGGACTGCGGCCAACTAACGCGACTGTTACGTCCCCGATACGATATCAGACTCGCGGAAAGGCCGTTTCGGGAGTCTGGCCCGACCTAAATCGACCCGAGGGTGCCAAACCATGTTTGGGCGAGGCTTTTGATTTGCTGCGCCCGACCGAAAGATTTCCACAGCCCCGCTGTGACATCTGACCTTGTGCCCACCATCGAAGTTGCGCAATCATGGTCGGGGCGTGACGGTCGGGAGAACCCACACCCTCGCTTCCGTAAGTCCTTTGTTTCACGTATTTTGATACCTAAGTCCTTTAAAAGACATATTTTGCGGAGATTTTCCCGCTAACCTGAAGATTCAAATTAAGAGGGAGATGGTGGGGGGGGTGGGGGGTATATCCACGATTGCAATCGGAGCTGAAGGCGTGCGGCGCTCCGGCAGCCGGAAGCCGGGGGCCAAGGCGCTTCAGAAACTGAGATCGTGTGGCCCCTAAGTCCTTTGCTTCACGTATTTTGATACCTAAGTCCTTTGAAAGACGTATTTTGCGGGGAATTTTCTGCTAACTTGAAGATTCTAATAGGGAGCATTGGGTAGGGGGTAGGGGTATGCCAAGATTGTAGCTGGAATCCGACGCGCGCAGCGCCGGGCCAGCCGGAGGCTAGCAGCAGGGAAGCCGCAGACAAGCCTCCTACCCCTGCACGCTGATCCTTGAAAACGACAGCACCGCGCGCGATGAGATCGGATGTCCCATCGACATTGCTGGACGAAACGTCGTGAAGATCAGCATCCGCTTCACCTGCGGCAGAAGATCCTGAGAAGCCCCGGGATCGGAAAGAATCTTGTAGTCCTGCACTCGACCGTCTTTGTCTACGTAGGCTTCAATCACCAGGGACTCGGCGTTGATCGTGCTCATTGTGCCGAACGCGCTTTGCTGCAATTCCGGCCCAGTATTCAACATGAGCGGCACGTCTTCAGTGTTGTTCGCCTGCAACTGCCCCGGAATCGCCAGGATCGCCGCCACCAGGCCGAAAATCAGCACGGCGCACGCCAGTCCCGCGGTCGCCGGCACCATGAATGCGTTCAACGTATTTTCCAACCGTACTCGCAAGCCCTCGTATGGCCGCCGCGTCTCCGCAGCTTCCCGCGAAATCGCCAGACGCAGCTTCAGCCCCAAATCCGCCGGTTCTTTCGGACGGCCCACGCTCATCAGCAGTTGTTGCGTGTGTCGCAAGGCCGCGTACTCCCTCAAACATGCCGGGCAAGCGTCCAGATGCTGGCGCAAGCTCTGCATCTCGGCTCCTGTCACCGCTCCGTCCAGATACGGCGACAACAACCGATTCGCCTCCGGACATTTCATGGCCATATACCTCATGGCATCACCTCGACCCTTCTACCCCCTCCAGCAACCTGTCGCGGCAGCGCCACAACTTTGTCGTCCTCAGGTATGGTGAGTCCCAGTTCTCCGCCTACCTCTTGCACATACGCAGCCAGCCGCTGTTTTAGCGCCTGCCGGCCGCGGGTCAATCTGGATTTCACGGTCCCCAGCGAAATCTGCAAAATCTCGGCGATCTCCTCGTACGACATCTCTTCCAGGTCGCGCAGAATCAGAGTCGTGCGATAGGGTTCCGCCACCTGTCGCAGTTCCGCGTCCACCCGCTGCTGCACTTCCCGGTGCGCCACGTTATCGAACGGCGATTCGTGCCGGTCCGTCAGCGCGCTCTGCATCGCCTCACTCTGGGTAAAGCCATCCCCGCCCGCCATGCCTTCCGATTCCGCCGGCTCAATCGACGTCTCATGCGCCTTGTGCCGGAACCACCATCGCTTCCGGTTCGCCGCCTCGCGCAGCGCAATCCGGTAAATCCACGTTTTCAGGCTGGATTCCCCATGGAAGTGCTTCATCCCGCGGAATACCTTGAGAAACACGTCCTGCGTCGTATCCGCCGCGTCGGCCGGATCGCTCACCATGCGGTACACCAACCCGTACACCGGACGTTGAAATTCACCAATCAGCCACGCGTACGCTTCTTCCGAGCCGGCCTTCAGGTCCGCGACAATCGCCGCTTCCTCTGCCCGTGCTCCGATCGCGCTTGCCAGATCTCCCAAGGTGGTCGCTCCCGCCATTTCTCGGCGCTCCTCCAATTATAGGATTGCCCACCCCATTACAGAACCGAAAAATTGCCGACTTGCCGAGCACCACCCGGGCTATCCCGCTAATCAGCATAGACTCCGGCAAGGGGTTCCGAGTTCCCGATTTGTAAGTCATTTGTTTGCAACAGGTGAGAATTGGTAATCAGGGCTGGTAACTGTCGCTGTTCACGCTGTCGTCGCGCGTGAGCGTTCGGCGGGAAGTTTCTCGAGAATATCCTTCAGCATCGCCAGTAGTTTTTCCGGTCCCTTATCCAGCGCGAGATCACCCTTTTCCAGGAACGCAATGGCTCCGTCTTTCCCCAGTCGCGCGGCATTTTTTTGGGACAAGCCAGTCATAACGACTACCGGGATCGCCTTTGTAAGCGGATCGCTTTTCAGCGCCTTGAGCACGTCCGGCCCTGTCATTTTCGGCAACAACATGTCGAGCAGAATCAGGTCCGGCAATGTCTCCCGCGCCAAGCGCAAGGCCTCAGGCCCATCGATCGCGCTGCTGGCTTCATAGCCCGCCCGCGTCAGCGCCCGCTCCGTCGCCAGTCTCAGGAACTTGCTGTCCTCCACGAGTAATATCTTGATCATCGCTTCCACGACATGTTGCAACCTCGAATGCTGCGCATTCGAAACGCTCCAAGGAAATTATTTTGGAGTCCGAAGTGACCATCGGCAGAATCCGTGGCAAGACTAGCGAGGCAGGCGTTATATAAGAGTTTTCTAACGCCCAACGGGGCGGTTGCACTTACCCGCCATCAGCATCCGAAGAGGCGCTGTTCCAGCAGCCTATCCTTCAGGTCAAAGGTACCCCGTCCCCGCGCTCTCTTTGCTCAGCCGTTCGATGCCTTCTAGGCCACGCGCGAACTCGCGAGGAGCGGGAGACTGGTGCTCCAGCAATCGGCGACAATGAGCCATGCCCCGAGACGGCGCCAGGCCCTTACATACTTGCCACGGTCGGCGCGGATCGTGCCGTCGGGCTCGCGAATGGCGAGGGTATAGCGGCCGATTTCCATCGCGAGGTCTCCGGAGGCTTCCACCCGAACGGTTTCCAGGCGAAGGTCTTCGTACCCGGCTTCGCCGATTTGGCGAAGCAGACGCTCGACGGCCTTAGGACCGTAGGCGGGGTCATGGTGCGGCGCCATAAAAGCGCCATCCTGAGCGAACAGAGCCGCAACCTGGTCATAGTTCCCGGTATTAAAGGAAGTGACAAAATCCTGAGCCAGGTTGCGAATCAGGGACTGAACATCCAAAAGCGGACGAGAATCCGCCGTGGAGCTGGGATAGGGCCGATACATCTACTACCTCCTGGGGGAAGGCCAAGAGCGGTAATCCGTGGCCAGAAAGACGCCGCTCTCCAGTGCAGAGGCATTCTAGCGCAAAAAGGTCTGTGGAAAGATGAAAGTTTCGTCAACCTGGAAGAAATATTTCAGTTAGCGAAAGGGGCGCGCGCACGGACGGGAAGACGATTTTCCACTTGTGCGCGGGTGCGCGTGGAGTTATGTTGCGCGGATGAGCGCGAGCAAGCAGGAGCAGGCTGAAGAGAATCGGGGAGAGACGAAAGTCGGCGGAGGTCATCCGGAGCGCTTTTGTCCAAACTGCTCAGCGGAGTTGAAAGAGCACCGCTGCAAGTTGAGCTGCCCGGTGTGCGGATTCTATTTGAGCTGCTCGGATTTTTATTGAATGGATTCTGCGTGATAGTCCTGCGCGGCTGGGGATAACCCCCCGCCTGCACGCTCCAGTGATCTCCTCTACAATGGCAGAGCATTTGATTTTGCGATTCATGATGAGGAGAAAGCGATGGAACGCAAGGCTAGCGCGCTATGGAAGGGCGGACTTAAAGATGGGAAGGGAACGATTTCGGCGCCGGGCGGAGTGCTGAAAGACACGCAATATTCCTTCACGTCGCGGTTTGAGAACGGTCCAGGGACGAATCCGGAGGAGTTGATTGCGGCGGCCCACGCCGCCTGCTTCTCGATGGCGCTCTCGGCGCAGCTGGGCGGAGCGAATCTGACGCCGGAGAGCATCAGCACCAACGTGACGCTGACCACGGAGAAGCTGGATTCGGGCTGGACGATTACATCGAGCCACATCGATGTCGTGGGCAAGGTTCCCGGAGCGGATGCTGCGACGTTTCAAAAATACGCGGAAGCAGCGGAGAAAGGCTGCCCGGTGTCGAAGGTTTTGAACGCGAAGATTTCGATGACAGCGAAGCTGGGTTAGAGTTCGGCGTCGCCGCCGAAAAATGCTTTTTACCACGGAGACACAGAGACAGATCTTCAAATTGTTTTTCCCCCTTTTATCTTCCCCGTGTCTTTGTGTCCTCTGTGGCGAATAGTTGGTTTGACAGGCCCTGACATGCCTGTAAAATGGAAACGTTAGTCTTCCTGACTCGGCGGCCTTGCGGCCGCCGCTGCATTGCAATTCAGATTGCCATCGTGGCGGAATTGGCAGACGCGCATGGTTCAGGTCCATGTACCGGCAACGGTGTGGGGGTTCGAGTCCCTTCGATGGCACCAAAAGAAATGTTTCCCGAGTCGTGCTCGCGGTAGAAGCGGTAGAAGAAGATAGTAGCCATTCGTGGGAAGGCCGCAATTATTCTCCGGCCGACGAAATCCTTGCAAGGAGTGCCTTATGGGTCATACGGAGGCTGCTTTTCTTGCGGCTAGCTCGCGTCGCGGATTCCTCCGGTCGGCTTCGCTAGCAGCCACGGCCGCGGTGCTGGCTAAGGCGGACTGGGCACTGAGTATCCCGCAGGCGGCTGAAAAAACGGCGACGTCGGGGGATTCGGCGCTTGACCAGACGCGGATGCGAGTGCTGGCGGCGTGGACGGCGCTGACGCTGGAAACACCAAACCCCGTGCCCTACGGCGCGGAGATCGTACACAGCACAAGCGGCGAACGCCTGATGCGCGCTACCAACGCGGTCGGCCAAGAGCACGACCCCAGCGCTCATGCCGAGGTGCGGACTATCCGGCTGGCGTGCAAAAAAGTCGGCACGTATTCGTTGCGCGGCTACACTCTTTACACCACGTGCGAACCCTGCCCCATGTGCATGGCCTGCGCCTTGTGGGCGCGCCTCGACCGCGTGGTCTATGGAGCGACGATCGCGGACGCAGCCCGCTTTGGCCGCCAAATTCTCATTCCCGCCGCCGAAGTGGCGAAGCGCACTGACATGAAGTGTGTGGTCGACGGACCGCTGGAGCGGGATGCCTGCTTTGCGCTCTTCACTCATCCCAATATGCAGAAGACCTTCCAGCGCTGGAATTCCGAGAAGCCCTAAGAAGCTGGCATGCGGTGATCGACAGCGTCTGGCCGTACTCGGCGTGGCGGCTCGCGAGTCATTCCTTCCCGTATAATTCAGGCACCCGTATGCCTGTTTTTCTTGACCAGATCGTCAGCTCTACGCGCCGGAAAGTGGCTGAGGCAAAATGCGGAGCCGACTTGCGCACACTGGAGCGGCAGGCGGAACAGCACGTACCGCGGGAGTTTCGGCGGGCGCTGGAGGAAAAGAGCCGAGACGGGCTCGCGGTGATTGCGGAGCTGAAGAAAGCTTCGCCATCAAAGGGGTTGATCCGGGCAGAGTTTTGCGTGGAGGAGTTGGCGAGCGATTTGGAAGCAGCGGGAGCGGCGGCGCTCTCGGTACTGACGGATGAAGAGTTTTTTCTGGGGTCGCTCGGGAATTTGCGGATGGCTTCTGCCGCGGTGAAGGTTCCATGCCTGCGCAAGGACTTCATCGTGGATGAATTTCAGTTGTTGGAAGCGCGGGCGAATTCCGCGGACGCGGTGCTGCTGATTGTGGCCGCCTTATCGCAGGAAGAATTGATATCGCTGGCGCTGAATGCTCGCTCGCGTGGGCTGGATGTCTTGTGCGAAGTGCATGCTGAAGACGAGCTAGAGCGGGCTGTGGATGCCGGGTGCGATCTGATTGGCGTGAATACGCGCGACCTGCGGACGTTTAAGGTGGATGCGGACACGGCGTTCCGGCTGGCGGGCCGGCTTCCGAAGAATGTAGTGAAGGTAGCGGAAAGCGGGATACGGTCGGGTGAAGACATCGCGCGACTGCGGGCGGCGGGGTATCAGGCGTTTCTGATCGGCGAGTCGTTGATGAGGGCAGAACGTCCGGGTGAGGCGCTGCGGGATTTAGTTACGAGTACCCAGTACCGAGTACCGAGTGGGCGCTGAGCCGGGAGTTTTTACTTGCGGCGGACAACTGTTCGTATGACTTGGGTGAAGATTTGTGGGATGACGAATTTGGAGGATGCGCTGACCGCGGTTGAGGCCGGGGCGGACGCGGTGGGATTTGTGTTTTATGAGAAGAGTCCGCGGAACATCACGATCGAGGCGGCGCGGGAAATTGTGGAGAGGCTGCCGGAGAGTGTGGAGAAGATTGGTGTGTTTGTGAATGGTACTGAGCCTAGTCCCCTGGACGTTCTGCTAGATATTGGATTGACCGGAACGCAGAGCTACTTCCTTGGAGGGAGTGATACGCAGCGTGACAGGGGCATGAAGGCAATCGGGGCGTCCCTCCTTCCGAAAAAGGCGAGATTTCTGACGGCGCTGCCCAGGCAGTTCGTTGGCCAAGATGAGGATGGGATTCAGAAGGCGGCGTCGGACTTCGCAAAATGGGGGAAGAATCTACCGGATGGTGTTTCGTTTCCGGAGGAGTTGCTGGACACATTCGTGCTGGATTCAGGCGATCTGCGGATGCCGGGCGGTACGGGCAAGACGTTTGACTGGAAGAAGGCTGTGCCTATCGCGGATGGAATGCGGCAGGGCGGCGTGAAGTTAGTTGTTGCGGGAGGACTCACGCCGGAGAATGTGACGCAGGCGATTGGGATCTTGAAACCTTGGGGTGTGGATGTTGTCTCCGGAGTAGAGGCTAGGCCGGGGAGAAAAGATCCGGAGAAGGTGCGGGCGTTTGTTAGGGCGGTGCGGGAGATCGATAGGAAGACGAGTTAGGTATGGCGACAGTTTCGAGAGCGATGAAAGTCAAAATCCCCACCTTAGACTCGCCAAAGAACGGCGAGTCTAGGATGGGGCACCCTCGGGTTTCGTCTACGCGCAATTCAGCCGGGCGTTTTGGGGTTTATGGCGGGCGGTATGTGCCCGAAACTTTGATGGCGGCGCTCGAGGAATTGGAGCGGGAGTACGAGAGGGCGAAGCGCGATCCCAAATTTCAGCGGCGGCTGGAGGAGTTGCTCCGGACTTACGCGGGACGTCCCACGGCGCTGTCTTTTGCGCGCCGGCTTACGCAGAAGTTGGGCGGAGCGAAGATTTACTTGAAGCGGGAAGATTTGCTGCACACCGGAGCGCACAAAATCAACAACTGTTTGGGGCAGGCGCTGCTGGTGGAGCGCATGGGCAAGCGGCGCGTAATCGCGGAGACTGGGGCAGGGCAACACGGCGTGGCCACTGCGACGGTTTGCGCGCTGCTGGGATTTGAATGCGTCGTCTACATGGGAACTGAAGACATGCGGCGGCAGGAGTTGAATGTGTTCCGCATGCGCTTGCTGGGAGCGGAGGTGCGCGGAGTCGAGTCGGGTTCGCGGACTTTGAAAGATGCAATCAACGAGGCGATGCGCGACTGGGTCACGAACGTGCGGACAACCCATTATTTATTGGGAAGTGTACTGGGTGCGCATCCGTATCCAACGATGGTGCGGGACTTTCATCGCGTGATCGGGCGCGAGGCTCGGGCGCAGATCCTGAAGGCTGAGGGGAAATTGCCGGCCGCGATCATCGCGTGCGTTGGTGGAGGGTCGAACGCGATCGGAATCTTCTACAAGTTCATAAAAGATAAGAAAGTTCGCTTGATTGGAGTCGAGGCGGGCGGCCGCGGCGAAGGCCTGGGTGAACATGCGGCGCGGTTTCGCGGAGGATCGCCGGGAGTTTTGCAGGGCACTTACTCGTACGTGCTGCAGAACTCCTCGGGGCAGATCGCCAACACGCACTCGGTTTCGGCGGGGCTGGATTATCCCTCGATTGGGCCGGAGCATGCGGCATTGAGAGATTCGGGGCGGGCCGAGTACGTCCCGGCCTCAGATGCCGAGGCGTTGGAGGCGACGACTTTGCTGGCGCGGACTGAAGGAATAATTCCGGCGCTGGAGTCGGCGCACGCGGTGGCGGAAGTGATGAAGCGCGCGCCAAAGATGAAGAAATCGGACGTGATGATCGTGAATATTTCCGGACGCGGCGATAAGGATATCGGGATTTTGCGGGAGAACCTGAAACTGGATTGAGTCATTGAGAGATTGAGCCATTGAGTCAATCTCTCAATGATTCAATGATTCAATCGTTCCATGCCTTTATCTTTCTATAAGAAGCCGGCCCTCGTAGTGTATGTAACGTGCGGCGACCCGGATCTCGCGACCACGCGGGCCGTTGTGCTGGCTGCGATTGAAGCTGGCGCGGATGTAATTGAACTGGGCGTGCCCTTCAGCGATCCGGTGGCGGATGGCCCGGTAATTCAGCGGGCCAGTGAGCGGGCGCTTAAGCGTGGGACGTCTTTGGCGCAGGTGTTGACGCTGGCGGCGGAGCTGCGGCAGCATGCGCAGTCCACCGGGCTGGTTGTGTTTTCGTATTTGAACCCCATATTGCGCATGGGAATGGAGAAGTTTTGCACGGTGGCGCGGCATGCCGGAGTGGATGGCGTGCTGGTAACCGATTTGCCGGTGGAAGAGGCGGAAGAATATTTGCGAGTGATGCAGGCGCATGACTTGGCGCCGGTTTTCCTGGCCGCGCCGACGAGTCCGGATGAACGGTTAAAGCGGATTGCAGAGGCGTCGCGGGGATTTGTCTATGCTGTTTCGCGGACGGGAGTGACCGGAGCGCGGCAACAGGTGGCGGCAGACGCGCAGAAACTCGTGCGGCGACTGCGGCGCGTCACCAAGTTGCCGGTCGCGGTTGGGTTTGGGATTTCAAATGCCGAGCAGTTCGCCGAAGTGGGCAAGTTTGCCGACGCGGTGGTTGTGGGCAGCGCAATTGTGGAGACAATTGAGAAGAATCGGGGACGGGAAGCGGCGGCGGTGGGAGAGTTTGTGAGGAAGCTGACAGCTGCGACCTTAGCGAGTATGAATGAGTCTCATACGGACCGAGACTAATGGAAACACCTTGCGAGAGCCAGTGGCCCGCGCAAGCGTGCAAGGGATCCTTCGACTGCGGCTGTGCTTCGCGTTCGCGAAGCACAATCCTCGCTCAGGAGAACAAAGCTTGAATAAATAAGGGCACTTAAGAATCTCATGGATATCGCAGATTGGCGAAAAAAGATCGATGACCTCGACCGGCGACTGGTGGAACTGCTGAGCGAGCGGGCGCGGGCTGCGGTGGAGATTGGGCGGCTGAAGCGGGATACGAACTTGCCGATTTACGAGCCGGAGCGGGAACGGATTGTGTTCGAGAACGTGCAGCATTTGAATCGAGGTCCGCTCCCTGGGCGGGATCTCGTGCGGATTTTTGAACGCATCATGGATGTGATGCGGAATATCCAGAAGGAAGAGATTGTGACCAAGATGGAAAGGGCGAAAACACAGACTGAGCTGGACTCGGAAGTGAATGATTGAAAATAGCCGTCAGCCTTCAGTCATCAGCTCTCAGCCCAACGTCGATAGCTGAGGGCAAAAGGTTTTCTTATGATCGTGGCAATGCAAGACATGGCGGCCGAAACCCAGATTCAGCAGGTGATTGAGCATCTGGTGAAGATGGGGTTTGAGGTGCACCGATCGACCGGGGCGCGGCAAACCGTGCTGGGCGCGGTGGGTGCGGGGATTGATTTTGACATCCGCAACCTGGAACTGCTGCCGGGCGTGCAGGAAGTCCATCGCATCAGCTCGCCCTACAAACTGGCGGGGAAGAGTTTTCGCCCGGAAGGAACAATCGTCAAGCTGGCGGATGGAATTGCCATCGGCGGAAACGATGTGGTGGTGATGGCGGGGCCGTGCTCCGTGGAATCGCGCGAGCAGTTGTTTGCTACCGCGGAAGCGGTAGCGAAGGCGGGAGCGCGTGTGCTCCGTGGCGGAGCTTTCAAGCCGAGAAGTTCGCCTTATTCTTTTCAGGGGCATGGAGAAGATGCGCTGAAGTTGCTGCGCGAAGCGGGAGACAAGTTCAAGCTGCTGGTGATCAGCGAAGTGATGGAGATCTCGCAGATTGCCATGATGCTGCCCTATGTGGACATTCTGCAGGTGGGGGCGCGCAACATGCAGAACTTCAATCTGCTGCGCGAACTGGGAAAAGTGCGCAAGCCGGTGCTGCTGAAGCGCGGGATCGCGGCGACCTTGGAAGAATTGCTGCTCTCGGCCGAATACATTATGGCGGGCGGAAACTACGATGTGATTTTGTGCGAGCGCGGCATCCGCACTTTTGAGACCTATACGCGAAACACGATGGACATTTCAGCGATTCCGATTATTCACAAGCTATCGCATCTTCCCATGACGGCGGATCCGTCGCATGGCACAGGGAGGCGGGACAAGGTTGCACCCATGGCACGGGCCTCGGTGGCGGCGGGAGCGGATGCGCTGCTGATCGAAGTGCATTGCGAACCGGATAAGGCGTGGTCGGACGGAGCGCAGTCGCTTTTTCCGGAGCAGTTCGCCAAACTGATGGGCGAGTTGCGGATGATTGCGCCGGCGGTAGGGAGAAAAATCGCTTAGGAACCGAGGCCGAGCGGATGCACGACACCGACGTCGAAGCGAAAATTGACAGGATTCTCGACAGCCAGGACAAGGGAATTCGAGAATTCGAGCACACGCTTGAGAATCTCAAGGCGCTGCTTAGCCCTCTAAACGAACGACAGAGGAAGCGGTACCTCGACTATCTTTTTACGCTGCTGGTACGGCGGATCCGGCAGAAGCCTCCCACGGACCCAAACTCCATCGATAGGCAGAGAAGATCCATCAGCGTGTTATTTCGGATTCAGTACGAGTTTGGGCTTGTCGATATGACGATATGCAAAATTCTCGGCTTTCTAGACGTCGATGATCGCAATGTTGTGACCAACTGGCAAAACTGTGTTACACAGGACATAAACTATGCCGTGTACCAATACGCCGATAGGCTAGAACAGGCAACGTTAGACGCGCTAAAGGATCATTTGGCCATGTATTCGGTTGGGGGCCCCTTTGCGCGACTGATGCAGGCGTCTGTGGGGTTTGTAGGCCAGCTAAAACGAGCGATTGACAACGCCGAGTTTTCTCGCTTCGAACGACAGCTCCGAGTATCTACACCGGACAGTCCTACAAAAGAAGAGGTCCGCGACCAAGCCGCGACGATGGGGCTCAGTCCCGCAGTGCTCGGCGCCATGAAAGAGGCAGGGGATTATCTCCGTAGCGAGGGCCCGTTTAATCCGAAGAAGGCGGCGGACCTGATCAGGGCTTCGATGGAGGAGTCGCACCGTGAGATTGTGAAAAGGCTTGTCGAGCTCACGCGCTCACCGTACACCGGGGGCGATAAGGACGGTAAGAGGCGGGAGTATTTTCGCGTCGTGGGATTTATCAGCGAGCCGGAGGAGAGCTTCTTCAGCGCCATTTACACACTCATTTCTAGGGAAGGAAGTCACAAGCTGATAGCTCCGCGTGAGACTGTCCTGGTCATAGAGCAAACGGTTCGGAGCTACCTCTCGTTGCTTGTCCGTCGACTGTCCAGTTTCGAGCCGCCACAGAAAGGGGCCAATCCGTAAGGTGCCGATTCGCCAAATCACGATCATCGGAACCGGGCTGATCGGCGGCTCGTTTGCGCTGGCGCTGCGCAAGCGGAGGTTTGCCGGGCGAATTGTGGGTTGCGATCGCGAGTCGGCACTGAAGCGGGCGAAGATGTGCGGCGTAATCGACAACGGCTTTACCGAGCCCGTGGATGCGGTGCGGGGCAGCCAGTTGGTGGTGCTGGCGACGCCAGTCCTGGCCATCGTGGATTTGATTGCGCGCCTGGGGCCCGGCTTGCCCGCGACCACGTTGCTGACGGATGTGGGAAGCACGAAGGCGGCTGTAGCTCAGCAGGCGCTGCGCATATTCGGAAAGAATGCGAGCAAGCAATTCTTGGCTGGGCATCCGATGGCGGGAAAGGAAAACAGCGGCGTGGACTTTGCGGATGCCGACTTGTTCCAGAACACGGTGTGGTTCTTAACGCCGCTGCCAGCGCAGAATCTGAATGAAGGATTATTCGCGGAATTTGTGGGATGGATCGATCAGATCGGCGCTCGCGTCGCGATGCTGCCGCCGGAGGATCACGATCGCCTGTGCGCCTGGATCAGCCACCTGCCGCAGATGATTTCGACCGCACTGGCGGCGGCTCTGGTGGAAGAATTCGGTGAAGAAGCGCCGTTGCTTCCAGCCGGTGGGCGCGCCTTGCGGGAGATGACGCGGATTTCAGCGAGCCCGTACTCGATGTGGCGGGACATTGCGATCAGCAACAAGAAGAACATCGAGGACGCGCTGTTCAAAGTAGAGCAGCGGCTGGCGCACATTCGGGAAAATCTTTCGACGCGGCAGTTGGCCGAGGAATTTGAGCAGGCGCACGGACTGAAGAAAAATCCGGCAAAGGAGTAGATATCACCACGGAGGCACAGAGGCACGAAGAAATCGACTAATGGTTCTTAGTCCTAATCGATCTTCGCAAGCCTTTTTCGTTTTCTCCGTGCCTGCGTGTCTCCGTGGTGGATTTTCGGTTAGAATGCGGACGCTATGAATAAGGTTGTGGCCAGTGCCGATGAGGCGATTCGTGATGTAGGCGACGGCTCTGTCATTATGATCGGCGGGTTTGGGCTGTGCGGGATCCCGGAGAACCTGATTCGCGCGCTGGTGCGGAAGGGATCGAAGAATCTGACGACCATCAGCAACAACGTGGGCGTGGACGGGCTGGGCAATGGATTACTGCTCGCGGCCGGCCAGATCGTGCGTCACATCGGGACCTACGTTGGCGAGAATAAGTTGCTGGAAGAAATGGTGCTGAGCGGGAAGATCCGACTCGATCTGGTGCCGCAAGGGACGTTTTCCGAGCGCATTCGCGCCGGCGGCGCGGGAATTCCGGCGTTCTTTACTCCGACCGGAGTCGGTACAGTCGTTGCCGAAGGAAAAGAGAAGCGTGAGTTCGATGGGCGCACTTATGTGATGGAGCGCGACTTGAAAGCGGACTTCGCGTTTGTGAAAGCGTGGAAGGGCGACCGCATGGG
>PLIO01000242.1 GCA_003140075.1 Acidobacteriaceae bacterium
CGAACGGCGTCGAGGAAATACGGCGACAACGTTGGCTCACCGCCGGAGAACTGCACGCTCATCTGCCGGCGCGGCTTGATGGTGATCGCGTTGTCGAGCATCGTCTTGATTTCTTCCCACTGGAGTTCGTGGACGAAGCCGACCTGGTTGGCGTCCATGAAGCAGGGNNTCGCACATCATGTTGCAGCGGTTGGTGAGATCGATCGTGAGCACCGAGCCTCGCCCGTACTTCACGGTCGAAGAACCGTGATGGTGCAGCTTCTCATCGTTATGCGCAACGATGTCGCGGCCGGGGAAGACGTCTTCCAGGTGCTTGGAAAAATCGGTGTCGATCGACATCACGTCTTCGAAGTGGCCGTGCTTCGGGCAATCTTTTACCATCAAAATCTTTCCATCTCGTTCGACGATGGTGGCCTTGATCTCGCCGATCTTTTCGTTCATTAGCACTTCGTGCGGCAGTTTGCCGTCGAGAATCTGCTGGCGGATTTCCGGCACGCACTTGGGGCAGAGCGAATCGGTGGAGCGGGGCCAGCCGAGGGGCGGCTTCGATTTCTCGTAGGACTTGAGCAGAGGCTTGTCGGACCACTTAGGGGTGGGCGAGGCGCCGGGGTTGATGCGGTTCAAACGGTCGAACACAACCCACGCGCCTTTGGCGGCGACGGTGACTGCTTTTTCTACGTACTTGATCGGCTTGCGCATGTTTGCTTTTGGCTCCTGGCTCTTGGCTTTTAGCTCTTGTTGCCGTTGTGTTGGATTTGTGGCGATAGGCTTAGGAAAGACTTGGCGGAAATTTGCCTTGGCTTCACTGAGATCCTCGTCCACAAAACCCAGTTCACTGAACACGACAACCTGTGGCTCTCCCTGGGAATTGAACCTGGGAATTTGAACCTGGTTTACTTCTGGGTTCTTACACTTTTCCCTGGGTATTGGTCTAGAGTGATCCTATTGGAGCGTAAGGAGATGCGCATCTTTATCTCAACGAATGGGAGAAAAATGGGGTTTAGCGGGGATATGGGGGATTGGGTGGGGTAAGTTGTTGAAAGGAAAAGGCGAGTTCCGGCCGGGACATCCTGGAGACGCGGCCTTCCTAATCCATGGAGTCACCGGGTGAGGAGAATCGCGCCTGCAATTCGATTGGTGCATATCCAGTCGTTACCCTTATAATTTGATCTGTGCTTACCGATGAAGACAAGCAGTGGATTCGAGGTCAGCTCGAAAAGGTTGAAACCACCCTGCTGACCGAGTTTCACAAATGGGTGTCGCCGGTTGAGTTGCGTCAGAAGAGCCACGCCGCAGCTTTGCGCGCTCTCGACGCGGAAGTCGAGTCTCTGTCAGATCGGCTAAAGAATTTAGAAGGCCGCTGAACGGTAGCGGGTTATTTATGGCGGAAATGACGCCGCAGGTTTCCGATTGGCTGGAGAAAGCGCTCGCGCTTTCCGAGCAAGAACGGGAACTGCTGATTGGTCGTTTGGTTGGGAGTCTGGCTAACGAACCTGCCGACGAAGAAGCGGAAGCGGCGTGGAGCGAAGACGTTAGGCGCCGCGTAAATGACATTCGCTCTGGACGGGTGAAGACGATTCCGGGCCAGCAGGTGCTTCGAGAACTCGCCGAAGAATTCCCCGATAACTAAATCAACGCAGTGGAGACAATAGCTGATCCCAACTCGCGGAGGCGGCGTGAACCTTAAGATTGAATTTGAGCAGGAAGACGACGGACGGTGGATTGCCGAGATTTCCGAGCTGCCGGGAGTCATGGCCTACGGCACAACCCAGTCCGAAGCCGAGGCTGCGGTCGAGGCGCTCGCCCTGCGCGTGATTGGAAGGCGTTAGAACCGCAGTAGAGCGGGTCGCTCCCCGCCCTTCGGCCTCGCTCAGGGCAGGCTTTCTCGCAAAGGGTGCGAGAAATGGGCCACCCAGATCTGGGCCGCCCGCCCGTCGGATTAAAACCTGGCCGCTCCAAAGCGCTCAAGGTAGCCAGTTAGAACGACAATGACCCCGATGGGTTGTTAAGAGCTCGGGGGGTCAGGTTTGCCCTGGCGTTTCGCCACCTCGTCCGTGTACCAACGCTGCGCCTTTACCTTGATATAGGCGTCGAAAACAAGCTTCGCCTTCGCGGCGTCGTCGAGTGTGATCGCTCTCGGCGCGATCTTGTTCGCCATCATGTGATCGACGATGTGAAGGAATTCGCGCAATATCTCCATGAATTCCGGTGACGCCGGCACGCCGTCGAAAAACCCGATGATCGAGGCGGCGGCGGCTTCCGGCGTGCCATCCCAATCGCCATAGGCTTGCATGGCGTCCTTCAGCGCCGACATGAATTCAATGAAGATGTTCGGCTCGAACTGGAAGAAGATGTCGTTCTTCGCCATCAGGCCGAGCGTACGGAAGCAGCGGTGCGTCGATTCGAACTGCTGCTGGTTCGCCTGTGCGATGAAACCGTAAACGATGCTGACGTTGTTCAGGTCTGAGGTCTTCAGCGCCTGGTTGGGCCATACGATCTTCAGCATCGGCGTGCGGTCAACGATGATGTCGCTCTCATGCTCGATGTCGCGGATTTTCTCGAAATAGCGCGAGATGTATACCGGCGTGTACCACCAAAAGAAACCCATCGTGGCGATGTTGAGAGCCGTGACAAAGACAAAGGTATTCTGCCAGCCCATGTTCCACAGGTCTTGGGTGGCAACACGCTTCGGCACAAGGAGGGTTAGGACCAGTTCGTTGCGGTCACTGCCGCTCGCCAGCTTGAGTTTCTCGATGCCGGCGTTCCATTCCTTGAATTGGTTCCGCCGGATCGAGTGGGACCACGCCTTCAGCCGGATTTTGATCTCGAATTTGTCTTCCCAGCCTTCCTCGCCCTGTGCTGGGACGCGCTTCATTTCGAGGTTGGTCAGCTCCATGCTCTTGCGATCGGCTTCCGCGAATGTGTCGCGCAGCCATTTCATCCATGCGCCGAAGTCGTCGCCGAACTTGGCCTGCTTGTGGAGGCTGCCTTTGGAGAAGATCATCGGTTTCAGGCGCGGGTCCTCCATGGCTGCAAAAAACCAATGCATCAGGTCCTGTTCTTCTTTGCCCATGTCGCGGAGCTGTTTGAGCCGCTCCATGTTCAGTCGCGCCTCCACTGCGGCGATGATGCTCTTCGCGCGCTGTTCCGAAATCGTCGGACGGTTCAGGTTCGTCGGGTCTACGTATAGGGTGTCGAGTCGGTCCTTGTGTATGCCGCGCGCGAAGTCCAAGGCAGCAGGGATGGTGCGCCAGTCGCGAAGGCTCTCACGGCCCGGAAGCCAGATGGCCCAAAACAGCTTGCGCTCATGGTCATCGATCCACTTGAGCGGCGTCTTGGCTTCTTCGTCGCCGCGGACGGGCCTATGGTCGATGGCACCGACGAAGATCATCGAGGACTTGCCGATTTCTTCTAGCGCGATCGTCGCCAGATGGAAGGCGATATGGTAGCTGCCCGGCACAGCGCTGGCGTTGGCAGCGGCGATCAGTTTTTCCGCGTTTTGAAGGCATGCCTCGATAGAGGGCTTGAACTCTTCAGGACTCTTCATGGGTAGATTTTATAGCCCGTTGGCTGGTCATAAAAATACTCACGCTGGCCGGTTCGGTGCGGGAGCGAAATCAACAGCAGGTTCCTCACCGGGCCTGCGACCCTGTTCGGAATGACAAAGGTTCCTGGTGGGGGTGGCTTTTTTCGCAGCGTTGAAGCGCTGCGCCACCCAAAGGTCGAATCGCGCGGGCGCGGCTGAAGCCGCGCCCTTTCAAAGCTGGGCGTAGCGGCATGCCTGGCATGCCCTGATACGAAACTCAGTAACCCTCCCATTCTACTTTTTCTTCTGGCTCGTAGCTTTCGGGATAGTCTTCTTCTGGATAATCGGGGTCGATGCAGGCGTGGATGGTTAGTGGGGGATCTAGTAAGTGCCAGGCTTCCCGGTAGGGTTCGAGGCGCATCTTTTTGGCTTTGCGGTGGGGGTAGAAGCGGAGCATGGGCTGGGGCGTGCAGACTTCAACGGGGATGATGTACCAGATGTCGAGAGGCACAACGTGGGCGGCGATGAAATCGATGTCACGCTTGGTGTAGACGGCGCGGCCTTTGCCGACGGTGTAAGTGGCGCGGGTTTCGTAGGCGCCAGCGCGGAGGGAGTCGCCCAAAAAACATTTCCACCGCCCGCGTGTGTGACATCTAACCTTGCGCCCACCATCACAGTCGCGCGATCATGGTCGAGGCCGTGACGGTCGGGAGAACCCGCCTCGCCGCTCCCCTAACTCCTTTGTTTCCGATATTTTGTACCTAAGTCCTTTGAAAGACGTATTTTGCGGGGAATTTTCTGCTAACCCGATGATTCCAATACCTGGCAAGGGGGGAGGGGGGAGGGGGTGAGTATACCCGAATGGGTACAGACGGTACAGACCGGGCGCATCCCCGACAAAACCGGCCCCGAATCAACCAGCCTCCCAAAAGTTTATTTCGATAAGCAATCCACAGCGGTACCACCAGCTGAAAAGCGACGCACCGCGCCTGCCCAGAATGCCAATCCTGCCTTTGCTACAATCTCCTTATTATGGGCGTGCATTCGTCATTTGCCGAGGTTCCGGAGGCGATTGAGGAGATCCGCGCGGGACGCATGATCGTCGTCGTGGACGACGAAGACCGCGAGAACGAAGGCGACCTCACGCTCGCCGCGGAGAAGGTGACTCCGGAAGCGATCAACTTCATGGCCAAGTACGGCCGCGGGCTGGTTTGCCTGGCCATGACAGAGGAGCGGCTGGATCATCTGCGGCTGGGTCCGATGAGCGTGGAGAATACGTCGCAATATGGCACTGCGTTCTGCGAGGCGATCGATGCGCGGGTGGGTGTGACGACCGGCATCTCGGCGCATGACCGGGCACGGACGATTCAAGTGGCGATTGATCCGGCGACGAAGCCCTCCGACCTGGCGAAACCGGGACACATGTTCCCGCTACGCGCACGAAAGGGTGGGGTGCTGGTGCGCGCGGGGCAGACGGAAGCGGCGGTGGATTTGGCGCGGCTGGCGGGACTGATTCCGGCGGGGATTATTTGCGAGATCATGAAAGATGACGGGACCATGGCGCGGGTTCCGGACCTGATTGGGTTCTGCGAGCAGCATGGGCTGAAGATGCTGACGGTGGCGGAGCTGATTCGCTATCGCATGGCGCATGAAAGGTATGTGCATCGCGTGGGCGAAGCGCTGGTGGAAACTCGGTTTGGAGAATTCCGGCTGATCGCTTATGAGAGCGAAGTGGATGGAGGGGAGTCGCACGTGGCGCTGATTCGCGGCGACGTGGAGGGCGTTCTTCAGCACAACGAGTCGCCGGTACTGGTGCGCATGCACGCACATTGCCTCATGGGCGACGTGTTTGGCTCTACGGCGTGCGAGTGTCATGCGACGCTCGAAGGCTCGTTGCGGCGGATTGCGCAGGAAGGGCGCGGGGCGCTGATCTATTTGCATCAGACGTCGCAGGGATTCTCGGTGGAAAAAGTTGGCGACCGCGGGGCGCTTACTTTTCACAAAGGGCGGAAGCTGCCGGCTTTGCTGGACAACGAGCGGCAGACGCAGCGCGAGATTGGAATTGGAGCGCAGATTCTTTCCGATCTGAATCTGCGGCGAATCCGGTTGCTGACGAACCGTCCGAAACGCGTGGCGGCGCTCGAAGGATTTGGGATTGAGATTGTGGATCAGGTTCCGGTGGAGTTGAGCGGAGTACGGGCGGGAAAAAGCTGAGGATCGTGCCGCCGCAGGTTTTCTTGCTTGAAAAACAGCGGATTCCTCCCGACGCATTCCGTTCCCTACGGGAACGGAACGTTTTGGTCGGAATGACAACCTGAGTTGGAATGACAACTTGATATGGGACGAACCGTTCGACAGAACGGTGGGCTAGAACGGCTTGCGCACAACGACTTCGGCATCGCGAATGAAAAACTGCGCGGAACATTGCTCGGAGCCGCAAATGACGGGGATGAGGCCGTTGATCTGCCGGCGCGTGATCAGGCCCAGCATGCCGCAGGATGGGCAGGCCAGCACCGCCCAGTAGGGATCTTCCTTTTCGCCGACTTCGCCGGCGTTTTCGAGCACAAAGACGGTTCCGGGCTGCATCTGTTCCGGGATCCACTCATTCAGGATGTCCAGTTCGGCGACCATGTATTCCCCCTTGTTAACCGTTTGTGAACCCAAACTCTGTGCCTACGAAACCTTTCTAGCACGCCGACGCTTGGGCGGCGAAGTTACGGAAGTATTCGTTTTTCGAGCTACGATGTCGGCGCGCACTTGACGGACCGCGTCGCTGAGGCAGATTCCTAAAATGGGCTGACTCGAATTCTTGAGGATGTCGACGATCTGGCGCGCCGAGGTTTCGAGATAGAGATGAGTGCCGTCGGTGAGTAGGTGAACGTCGGAGTTGCGACCGACGATTTCGGCCAGGCCTTTGCCGAGTTCGTGAGCGAGGAAGCGCATGACCTTGCGGACTCCCTGCAAGGAAAAACCTTTGCGGCGCAGCTCGCAGATGACGGCGATTTCGGTAAGGTTCTGCATGGAATAGAGACGACGATGGCCCTGGCGCTCGGGCTTGACGACTCCACGCTCGTCCCACCACTGGAGCTGGCGGGCGGTGATGCCGGTCAGGGCGATTACGTCGTGCGATGGAAAGCGGTCTTGCATTGTTTCCGTTTATGTTTGAAACAATCTGCGCGTTGAATGTTTGAAACATTTTAGACACGAGTGGGTGAGTGTGGACGAAGAATCGGCGGAGGAGGGGTTAACTAGAAGAGTGCGGGGGGATTGAACGCCCTTTCACCGCTCGCGCTGTCATCTCGAGCGAAGCGCGGGATGTTTGCTCGCGGACAGTCGGGTAGCGCAGGCAAACACCAAGGTCCCTCGCTTCGTTCGGGATGACAATCTGTTTTGGTTCACCTATTTGGTTTACGCTGGCCCGCCGCCGCCTACGAAGTGGACGATTTCCAGGCGGTCGCCGTCTTTCAGCGGGGTTTCAGGCCAGCGGTCGCGGGGGACGATGTCACGGTTGAGTTCGACGGCGACGCGGTCGGGCTTCATGCTCAATGATTCGATCAGGGCTGCGAGCGTGAGGGGACCTTGGCTCGGCCCGGCGGCAAAAATGCCTTCTTCTCCGTTGATGTGCAGTTTCATTGCGGGTGGGATCTCGTCACAAAGACTGGCTCTAGGTTAGTTTAAACGAGTTTCACAGTTGCAGTACGGTCCGTACATCGGAGGCCACGACCTGTGGAGTAGTCTCGTGAATTCACGTTGCCGGCCTCAGGGGGTTAGTTCGAACACCACGCCGTATCCGTAAGTTCCGCCGCCGGCCACGCCGTACACGTTTCCGGCCGCATCGAGAATAACGCCGTTTTCGGGATTGCCACCATCTTTCCCGCAATCGAAGCCATAGAGCGCTTCCTCGGTCCACGTGCCATTCTTTCCCGGTATAAGCTCGAAGACAACGCCACAACCGAAGAGACCAGCGTTAAAGGTTGTGCCGTACAGATTCCCGGCCTTATCAAAAACCAAGCCGGCGTAGCTGGCGCTACCGTCCGCGCAATTGGAATACGAGCAGAAGGCGTGCAGGATGTTCTCTGGCCAAGGGCCTTCCGACTCGTGCGTGAGCTCGAATACGATTCCATTGCCGAAGGCGGCGCCGCCGTCGACCGAGTAGCCATAACTGGTGGTGCCGTACAGATCCCCCGCCTTGTCCTGGACCAGGCTCCCATGGGGATTGTTTCCATCCGTCGTTGGATCCTGAAACGCGTATAGCACCGTCTCTACCCACTGTTCATTTTCGCCGGGCGTCAGCTCGAACACTGTGCCGCCGCTTGGGGAAGGAGTCCCTCCGTTTACTGTCGTGCCGTAGAGATTTCCCGCCGTGTCCAGGATCAGCGCATCAAGCGGATCGTATCCGTCAGCGCAGTCTGTTTGTGAGCAGAAGTTATACAGTACCTTCTCTGTCCACTGACCGCCCGGACCGGGTGAGAGTTCAAAGACGGTGCCGCAACCCCCGAAGCTGGCAGGACAATCGGGGCCATTCGTTCCTGTTCCACCGCCGCTGGTCGTTCCATACAAATTCCCTGCATTGTCAAAAACCAAGCCGGCGAAGGGGCCGATGCCGTCCGTGCCGTTGCCGAAACTGTGCAATACCGTTTCCGTCCAGGTTCCGTCCGGCTGTGGCGACAGCTCAAACACAACGCCGTCGCCGATGGCCGGACCCCCAGTGTCGCCATAAATCCCGCCTTGAAGGGTTGTGCCGTACAGATTCCCTGCAGTGTCGAGGATGAGGCCGGAATGGGGCGAGGCCCCGTCCGCGCAGTATCTGCCTTGTTGGCAGAAGCTGTAGAGCACAGTCTCGGTCCACTGCCCATTGCTGGGTGTCAGCTTGAAAACCGTGCCGTAGCCGAGGGTCCCACCTTGAAAAGTTGTGCCGTACAGATTCCCGGAGCTGTCGAGCACCAGATCGGCCAAGGGATTATTGCCATCCGGCACATTGGCGAAGCTATGCAGCACTTGTTCGTTGGAAGTGCAGGTGACCTGAACGGTCGTGACATTCGCGTTAGCCGTGCCACTGCCGTTGGCCACCACGCAAGTCTGTGCCTGGTTGTATGGCTGTACAAAAACTGTCACGTTATAATTCCCGCCGGTGGCGATGGGTGTGGCGAAGGTGAAGCTGCCATTTGCGTCAATTCCCAGATTGTCGCCGCCGTTGTCCTGTAACAAAAGCGGCGTGCCCGCGAGGCCCGAAACAGTGCCGCCGATGGTATACGTGCTACAGACAACCTGGACATTCGAGATATAGGTGTTGGCCGGTCCGCTGCCATTTGCCACCACGCAGGTTTGAGCCGGGCTGGAAGGTTGCGTAAGGACGGTGACGCTGTAAGTTCCACCACTGAGCACGCTCGCGTTGAAGGTAAAGAGTCCGTTCTCGCTGATGGACAGGTTGTTCCCGCCGTTGTCCTGTAACACTAGCCCCGTCCCCAACAGGAAGGAAACCGCGCCGCCGATGGTGTAGGTGACTGGAGGCGGAGTGATTGTGATCCCGCCGCCACTGCCTCCGCATCCCAATAAGGCGAGCGACGTCATTATTACCAGGAAGGGTATGAAGGGCTTCGTGCCGTTCTCCGTCTTGAGTACGATTTTGACATCGAGATTCACGACCGGGAATTCTAGCCGACTTTCGCTCCTTGAAAACGACCAAATTGTGGTGAGCTACGAGAAAAAGGGGGGGCTGGCTGTGATCTATCAAGACGTTGTTCCCACCGGAGACGCGCGGCTGATGGGCGGAGCGTAACCGAGGCTACCATGAGGACGGTGGAAGTTGTAGTGCTCGAGCCACGGCGAGAGCTGCTGATCTCGTTCTTCGGAGTTGAGGTAGTGGCGAACGTAGGCCCACTCGCGCAGGGCGGTTTGGATGAAACGTTCGGCCTTGCCGTTGGTGCGCGGAGTGTAGGGACGGGTGAAGCGGTGCTGGATGCCGAGTTGGAGGCAGGCAGCGCGGAAGTATTGGGAGCGATAGCAGGAGCCGTTGTCGGTGAGCAAGCGGCGGATGGAGATGCCGTGCTGGGCGTAGAAGGCAACGGCGGCGCGCAGAAAGGCGATGGCGGTTTCGGATTGCTGGTTGGGCAGCATGCGGGAGAAGGCGAGGCGGGAGTGATCATCGATGGCGACGTGCAGAGCCTGCCAGCCGGCGAACTGAGGGCGTCCGCGGCGACGGCCGTCGCCGC
>PLIO01000042.1:0-9830 GCA_003140075.1 Acidobacteriaceae bacterium
TTGGCTGATTCGAGCAAGCGGCTTCTGCCGTGGCTGATCGCGGTCGCATTTTTCATGGAGTCTCTGGACACCACGATTCTAAATACCGCGGTGCCGACGATCGCAGCGGCACTCCACGTCGCTCCGCTCAGCATGAAGTCGGTGCTCGCAAGCTACACCCTGAGCCTTGCGGTGTTCATTCCAATCAGCGGCTGGATGGCTGATCGGTTCGGAACACGCCGGGTATTCGCCTCCGCGATCGGCATCTTCACACTAGGATCTTTTCTCTGCGGCATATCGAGCGACATCCACTTGCTGGTCGCGTGCCGCATCTTGCAAGGCTGCGGCGGATCGATGATGGTGCCCGTCGGCCGGCTCACCCTGGTGCGGACGTTCGCGAAATCCGAACTGGTTCGCGCCATGAGCTTCGTCGCGATCCCGAGTTTGATTGGCCCTATGCTGGGACCGATCGCCGGCGGCCTGATCGTCGGATATCTTCACTGGAGGCTTATTTTCTTCGTGAATATTCCGATCGGCCTCGTGGGTTTATTCCTGGTCTACTGGCACCTGCCGGACTATCGCGAGCCCACCAATCCCCTGGACGTAACCGGGCTGATTCTTTTTGGATCGGGCATAGCGCTGCTTTCCTACGTGCTGGAGGTGTTTGGCGAACATACGCTGAGCACGGGCGAAATTCTGGGACTGCTCGCGGTTTCGATACTTCTCCTGGCGGGCTACGGGTTTCACGCGACACGCAGCGCATATCCAATGCTGCGTCTCACCCTGTTTCGCATTCGCACATTTCGCGCGGCCGTTGGCGGTAGCTTCGTGACTCGCCTCGGCATTGGCGGCATTCCATTTCTTTTTCCGCTTTTGTATCAGGTTGGCCTCGGGTTCACCCCAGTCCAATCCGGCCTGCTCATGATGCCGCAGGCAATTGCTGCCATGACCCTGAAAATAGCCATGCCGAAGATTTTGAGCCGGGTTGGATACCGTGGCGTGCTGATTTCCAACACGTTGATCATCGGCCTGATGATCTTGCTTTTTGCGACCATCGGGAAGGCTACCCCGGTGTGGATGATCGTGGCAGAAGTGTTCTTCTACGGGTTCTTCACGTCCCTGCAATACACCAGTATGAACACGCTTGTCTACGCCGATGTCACGGAAGAACAGGAGAGCGGCGCAAGCTCTATTGCCAGCACGGTACAGCAGATGGCCATCAGTTTCGGCGTCGCTTCAGCTTCGCTGGTAACTGTCTTCTTTCTTCCCAGTCGCTCTGGTTCCAATACCGAGCAATTCATTCACGGCATCCACCGGGCATTCTTTGTTCTGGGTGGGATGACACTGCTCTCCACGATCGTGTTTTGCGAATTGAGAAGAGGAGACGGTGACTCGGTGAGCCAGGGGAAAGAACTGCACGGCGGGTAGGAGGCCACACAGTTGACGAATTAACCCCGAGTCAACACTTCCTGGTGTCTTGAGGAGCACCCACTCTGGCCGGCGTTTGCAGGACTATTTTTTCAGAGTGCGGATATAAGCTACCAGCCCTTTAATGTCATCTGGCTTCAAAGACTTTCCGTACGCAGGCATCTTGCTTTTTCCGTTGGTGATGATATCTGAGAGCTGCGCGTCCGACATTTGCTGCACTTCAGCCGACGTGAAATCGTGGGCACCCATCGCCTTCCCCATCGCGGAACCGGCACCATCACTTCCATGACAGCCAGCACATTTCGACATGTAAGGAGTGTCCGACGCGGTCTGTGCACGCACCGATAGGGAAAGCGACAGCACAACCCCCAAGGCGGCCGCAATAGCAGCTGGAACATAGATTCTCTTCATCATTCTCCTCCAGACCATGCGACATGCTAGGCGATTCACAATGCTTCGACTGCTCAAAATTGCACACCCTTGCAAAATCCAAGAGAGGCAGTCATGTAGACGCATCATCACTACTGCACTGGATGACGTGAAGAACGTCCTACAATCGTTCCAATCGTTGTGCGAAGCCTACTTGTTCAAACCGATCGACATTGGAGAGTTGCGAGACTACCTCAGGACGTTCCAGTTGCATAGGAACAGAGTTCGGCAGGTCAGCGCGAAAAAAGTGGAATTGCAGTGGATTCACGTGCGTGTAAAACGCTGGCGTGCGCCGGCCGCTTACTTGGTCTTCTGCCCGCCAGCAGTTTCTTCCTGCTGCTCTTCAGCCTTTTGCCAACTGGAATTGGTATTGTATTCCTTCAGCGATTTGGCCAGGGCTTCGGTTTTTTTGCCGAGATCCTTCTGATATACGACTCCATCCTCATTCACGATGAAGGTCATTACACCGGAAGATTTGTATTCCGCCGGATACGCCACGAAGGCGAACCCCTGCGTCATTTTGCCGTTGACGATGTAGCTCTTCGCACCGCTGGAAGCATCTTTCCCTTGGCGAGTCAGAACCCGGAAATAGTAGCCGCGATAAGGAGTAGGCGGCCCGCCCTGGCCTTTGGCATAGCCCTCGGCAACGGCCGATGCCACGAGCGGCCCGATGGGGCTCTGGGGTTCGCCATCGGCAGCTTTCCAATAGAGGCCATTGTGCTGCCCTTCATCACTGAAGATTTTCGGGGCGTACTCGCTGTGTTGCGCGGCGTAGAATTCCTTTTCTGCCGCCACGAGCTCCTGGCAAACCCGAATGGTCGACATTTCATTGCGGCCGATTCGTCTATATAAAATCTCTTTCTTACCCGCCTCGGTGTCGAAATACCACACATCCCCTTTGTTCACCAGCGGTATGGGCGTGGGCCAATTGTGGGCGCCAATATACAACACAGTGGTTCCGTCCGGCTCTTTCACAAGTCGGTGCATTTCTTCGTACCTCTGTACGAAATTAGCCCGGCTTTGCGCGTCCTCGGCATCGTCACCCGAAGAGACGATTTGCTTTCCGTCCGGCCCCAGGATTTCAAGCATCGCTTTTTCGTCGTTACTCTGCGCTGCCGTGAGCAGGGCGTGGCTCGCGTCTTCCGGCGACGGAAAAGTCTTCTGACCCGATTGCTGCGCCATGGAACGAGCGGGAAAGCACACCGTTAGAAAGATACCGACCGCGGCTAGCGTAGGAAGACTTAGCCAGCGCAATTTGTCGACATTCAGGTTGGTTCGCCGCATGCGGATTCTCTCCATTTTCAAATTTCACGACCCAGCAGAAACATACCGAAACTTCGATTACCGCCGGCCCCCCCCACCACCGTGCCCCCCGCCGCCCCCGTGAAACCCTCCGCCACCACCGAAGCTGGCGCTACCGCGCGAGGAAAAGCTCCTGGTCTGTCCGCCACGGTCATAGCCGCTGAAGGCACCGGAGCGAACGCCGCTCTGACCGCGCGGCGCAGCGTATCCTCGGGCCGCCGCCCTATCTCCGTCGAAAGGCCTGCCCGCTGCCCCGGGCCGGTTGAAAGCTCCCCCGCGCGCCGCTCCGCCGCGATAGAAATTGTTCCGGTTATAGAAAGTGGTGCTCCGGGAAGAGTATCTGCCGTGGTCAAACAGCACGGCGTGATTATGCCAATCGAATCCCCAATGGCCCCATCCCCATCCAAAACCACCCCACCAGCCGATTCCGAAGCCGAGCCCGAATGAGAGGTACGGCCCCCCAAACCAGATTCCGGGATACGGATACCATCCCGGCCAGGCCACAATCGGATACCCGTAAACCAGCCACGGATCGTAGGCGGGAACGTACACTAGGTCGGGATCGGCAGGCGCAATATCAATCGCCGAATCCTGCTCCGTGACGTTTTGCTGTGGCGTAGTCTTAAGATTGCCAGTGTCTTGCGCCTTTCGGCGCATCACCTGTACCGCATCCATCACATCCTGTTCCTGGTTGTAGTAGGCGTCCCCCAAAGATGAGGTCCAGGAAAGGTTCTTATCCATATTTCCCAGGACGGACGGAAATGCCGAGAGCGCCTTGACGCTCGGATCCCAGGGTTCTTGGTCTACAGCCTTACCCAAATCGGCGCCCCTCAAATCAGGGTGCGCTTGTACCCATCGGTCAGCCTCCACCACCTGCTCGGGGAATGTGGACGCCGCCAGGATCTGCGCCACAAGCGAATCCGGATACAGCGCGATCGGAGCGACCAACCGCTGCAACTGCTCGGGAGTCTGTTGCGCGTATGGCGGCGCGGGCGCGGCTTGGGCGGGCGCGGGCGCAGGCGCATCTTGATCTTGTTGGGCCCACAGATTCTGAGGCAAGGTCGCGAATACCAAAGCCAGTGACAACAGCGAAACCAAGTTCCACCTACCAAGTTGGCGCCCAGAGAACCATGCCCCACGTCCGAAAATATTCATATGCTTGAACATCTCCCGCACCTTCGTCGCCCGACCCTTCTACTATATAAAGATGCAGAAGTCACGGATCGGTTGCGGATTTTACAATTCTTTTCGAAGCGGAACGACCACGGTGAAGCACCCGGTACTCGTGCCGCGTAACCAGTCCAGAGCAGGTACCTGTCATTTAACGAGCGCTTGATACTCAATACGATTTCAAATTTTCCCGGGAGATGCGCTTCTTAGCAGCACATCGGGCCTCGAATAACTTCTGATTTGCTCGTGACTGGATAGCAACGCGGTAGTGTTGAGCTGGTACGAAGCTCAAATGAGTGCATTGGCGATTTTGAGTCAACCGATTTTGAGTCAGCGACGAAGCGTTCTGTTGTCCAGATTTCAGAGTCACGACCTGGGCACTTTGCCTCGATCTGCCGGCCTCGATCCGCCGTTTGCCAGATTGATTCGGGGTCGCTGGTTTGCTAAGGTCGTCGTTATGTCCGAGCCTGCCATGTCCGAGCGTGTCATGTCCGAGAGTTCCAGCGAGCAGATACGCGAATTGCTCGATTCNNAACCCGCGACCATGGTTGATTTCGACGGCCCGATTCAAAGCCATTGATACTCTGCGTCGACGGGCAAGATTTGATGCGTCTCAAGACGAGCTCGTGCGCTATCTCGAAGCGCAATGGAGTTCGGCGGAAAGGTCCAATCCAGAGCACAGCCTTGAGAAGCTCGGCCTTGAAGATGATCGGCTGCGCCTGATTTTTACCTGCTGTCATCCATCTCTGGCGCCGGAAGCGCGCGTTGCGCTCACCTTGCGGGAGGTGTGCGGGCTGACCACCGAGGAGATCGCGAAGGCGTTCCTCACCACTCCGCGTACGCTGGCGCAGCGTATTGTGCGCGCCAAGGCAAAGATTCGAGAGGATCGAATTCCCTACGAGGTGCCGACGCCGCAGGAATTGCCGGAGCGGCTGGGCGCGGTGCTTCAGGTCATCTATCTCGTCTTNNTATTCGGCTGCGGCGGGAGCGGAGGTAACGCGGGCCGAGCTAACCGGCGAGGCGATTCGACTGGGCCGGTTGCTGATGGAACTCGAGCCCGGGCCGGAGGCGATGAGCGCAGAAGTGATCGGTCTGCTTGCCCTGATGTTGCTGCAGGAATCCCGTCGCGCCGCGAGAAGCGCTCCGAGTGGAGAGCTGATTTTGCTGGAGAATCAGGATCGCTCGCTCTGGAACCGGGAGCAGATCGCGGAGGGAGTGGCGTTGCTGGAGAAAGCGCTGAAGTACGGGCAGAAGTCCCGCCGCTTCGGCTCCTACACACTGCAGGCTGCGATTGCGGCCGTTCATGCGGAGGCGGAATCGGTGGCTGCAACCGACTGGCGGCAGATTGTTGCGCTTTACGATCAATTAATGCGAATTCAGCCTTCGCCTGTGGTACAGCTCAATCGTGCCGTGGCCATTGCCATGCGCGATGGTCCAGAGGCCGGTTTGGCGCATATCGACGCGGTGTTGGGGGGGGCTTCTGGAAAACAAGGCGAATTGGCCAATTATTACCTGGCGCATTCGGCCCGTGCCGATATGTGCCGCAGGCTCGGCAGGACAGCTGAGGCTCGGGTGTCTTATGAGAAAGCTCTGGCGCTGACCCAACAGGAACCAGAGCGGCAATTCCTGCAAGAGCGGATTCGGCAGTTGGGATAAAAAATGTCCGGTGTGGCGCATCGCTAAGTGAAGAGTGAAGGTATGCGTCCCCGCCTGTGACGCCTCTCTCTTTCTTGAGGTACCCCCCTCCCCCCTTAAATTTTGCAAAATCTTCTAAACATTGGACTTGCCACACTTAGATCTGGCAGTGCGTCTGCAAAATCCGTGATCTAATACTAAAATCTTGATGGCAAAGGACTTGTTATCCAGAAGTTATGCGATTGCTGTCTAACTTATCTTTTTGCTTAGCTATGATGGTACGGATTTGAAAATCGTACAAGGTTGGATGTCACAACGGTTAAGCACAGAGGGGCGAAGTCTGAACGGCGCTTCAAACCAGAAGATCAGAGCCACGATTTTTTTAACTTCGCATGGATTTGCTGGCCGTCTTTGATGACTTTCACAGTGTCCTGCCACGGCTTTCGACCTTCTATCTTAATCGTTATTTTATGTTTTCCGGGAGTTAGAGGGACTTCAAAAGGGGTATCGCTCAAATAGTCTCCGTCGACTCTTATTTGGGCGCCGGGTGGTTCCGATGTCACTGCTATGTTGAATAGCGACGCAGATTTTGCCGTCGGCGACCCTTTTTCCGCAGGTTCGGATAGTCGATCCTCCACTTCCTCCTCAATGGTTTCAATTCTCTTGCGTAATCTGTCATCACCCAACTTGGGAGGGTTATTCCGGCGGCGCAATGCTTTACGGATTACACCTGCTGCCCCTGCAGCCAAGGGTATGAGCGGGAGTGGCATAGGCGGAAAACTCCTATAAATAATTGTCTGTGGTAATGGTTGCTACACAAAGATAGTGATGCTAGGAGTATGAACGTTTCAGCCGTTCAACTACTTTCTAAAAAGGGCACGTGTCGAGGTCCGTGGTGCCCAGCTTTCGAACACCGCGAAAGCTGGGGCAGCCTCTTCGTAGTGCTGATGCAAAAAGCAAAACTGGGCTAGCGCCCCCATCCATTCTACGCCCGCCCCTTGGTTTTGGACGTGGGACAATGGAACATGGCGACTCCTAACGATCTGACTATCTCCGGATTTCCCGACGAGTGCAAAAACTTTGACGCACGCCATCCGCTGTGGAACGAGATGATGACCAATCTCGTCGCGGCCTTGAACATCGCCTTCACTCGCGTGGAAGACATGACTCTGGCCGTGGATAAGTTCGTGTACTTTTTCGGACGCGTGATCTTTGAAGATTTCATGGAGATCACGCTCATTTCTCAGCACGGCTATGGTGTCGCAGCGTCGAAGCTCCTGCGCAGCATGTACGAGCTGACCGTAACTCTCTGTTACTTGCATCAGCACCCGGATGAAGCGACGACATTTCTGGACTACCACGCCATTCAGCAGGACAAGCTCGCGAATCGTTTGATCGAGACATTCGGACCCGATATTCTAGCCCCTGATCTTCTCAGGGAGGTCCGTGGGAGGGCCGCAGCGGTCAGGGAAGATTTCATGGTGGCCGAGTGCGATCATCCGAATGCGAAGATGCGACTGAATCACTCGTGGAACAGGCTGGACTTCGTGTCTATGGCGAAAACAACGGACGTGGGTCGACTTGTTGTTCCCGGCTATTTCCTTCCCTTGCTTCACTCGCATCCGACATTCGGCGGGCTCACGGAGCGTCTAAAGATCGCAGACGGAATCATGGAACTCAACCCTGAGGCTCAACTCGAGATTGCCGATCGCTCTTTGATGGTGGCGCATAACTGTCTGATCGAGGCACTCAAGGTGCAGGGAGAACACTTCCACATCGAGGGACTTCATTCCGCGCTACAAACTTGTCTACGAGACTTCCTGCGTGTTTGGGCACCTGACTCTCCGTTGCTTAACGACGCAGCCATTTCAGCAGGCCTTTGATCAGAGCGACCGGACAAAACCGGGGACAGACGGAACGTTTCAAGCTTGTTCTTACAGTCTGGGCATGATACGAAAAATTGTTGAACGTTCGATTCGTCGCGTTTTCCTGCACAGTGGTCGCGATGCCTATTTTGCTCTCAGGTACTCCGAGGGGGTGACAATGCATGTTCCCTTGTACGCGCCGAGAGTCAATAAATCTTTGTCGCCTGCAACCAGCAAATCCGCTTTCGCGAGGGCGGCGCACTCCAGAAACATGTCGTCGCCGGGATCACGGCATTCCTTTACCGCGCCTCGAATTTTTACACGGATTCCACGCGCCTGAATTGCTTGCAGCGCCGCCGTTGCGCTGTGTCGTTCCCAAGCGAACTTATCCGTCAGGACGCGCACGATCTCCGCGTCAATCTCATCACAGGTAGCGATCATGTCCTCCGTCATGGCTTTTTCGAGCGCCAGAGTCGGCGTGCCACGACGTTTTGCGAACTGAAGCGCGGAAATCCAGACGTTGGTGTCGATGACGACAATCACCCGTTCGACCTTACCCTGCGACGGCGCGGCTTTTGGGCGCGCACTTCTTTAATCAGCTGAGGCACGTCGGCCTCGGTGTAGCCGTTGGGGTTGCGGCCTGCCGCATAGTCGCCCAACTCATCCAGTGTCCGCCGCGCCTGCTGTGCGGAGTAGGCGCGAAAGGCCTCGCGGAATAGCTCGCTCATGGTGCGGCTGTCCCGCTGAGCCAGGGCCTCGGCCTTTTGCGCCAGTTCGGGTGGCAGGCTGATTGTGTAAACCTTCGATTTCCTTGCGGAAGCAGTAGGCATGATTAGATATTACATTGTCATGGATTCCATTACAATCCATGACAGGCGACAACCGCGGAGGGATCTCGCGCCGCACAGCGCCGTGGAGCGTGAGATCCTTCGCTCCGGTTGAAAAGCGCCTACGTTCAGGATGACGCCGTGTGCCACGATCGAGAATTGAAATAAAAATAATTCTTCCTGCTGTCGATTTTCGCGGGGCGCTACGACTATAGGATGAACGGTCGCTGTGCAACGGTGGTCGGACAGGGCGGAAGCATCGAACAGGAAGCAGATTCCTCACCGCCGCTCCGCGCCGGTTCGGAATGACATCAGGAATAATAAGGAGACATTATGAGAAAGCTCAGGATTTTCGAACACATTTCGCTGGACGGCGTGATCCAGGCCTCTGCCGATGAGAACAATTTTCCTTGCAGTGACTGGTCGGGGCCGTATCGCACCCCGGCTGGCAGAGATATGCTGATGGCGCGGTATGGCGAGAAGTTCGATCTGCTGCTGGGCCGGCGCACTTACGATGGCCTGTCGAGCTTCTGGCCGAAGGCGCCTAGCAGTCCTATGGCGGACCGGCTTAACGCTGCGAAGAAATATGTTGTTACCCATCGGCCGCAAGGTCTGGAATGGGGCCCGTTCGAGGCAGTTGTTCCGGGCGGATCAGACATCATCGAGTGCATTCGCCGCATCAAGTCGCAGGATGGCACTGACCTTCTCTTGTTTGGCAGTTCAACGCTGACCTCTGCGGTGCTCGAACACGGACTTGCGGATGAGGTTGTGCTGCTGGTCGATCCAGTGCTGTTGGGCGTGGGGAAGCGGCTTTTTGCGGACGGAACTCCGGCGCGCGCATTCGAGCTCGCCAGCACGACGTCTACGCCTACGGGCATTGTTGTCAATTCCTACAAGCCGATTGGGCCGCTGAAAAGCCAATAACCAAGAACCAATAACCAATAACCAAGAACCAATAACGACGAACAATTACGAAGAACAATAACGACGAACAATCATAAGGAGAAAACTCAATGCGTTTCATGATGATCATGTTTCCGAAAGAGTACGAAAACGCAAAACCCGGTTGGGCGCCCGACCTCAAAAGCATGGAGGCAATGGGCAAGTACAACGAGGAACTAGGGAAAGCCGGGGTGCTGCTGGCGCTCGACGGGCTAACCCCGCCCGCGACAATGAGCGCGCGCGTCACCTTCAA
>PLIO01000042.1:9861-10152 GCA_003140075.1 Acidobacteriaceae bacterium
TGTTTGACATGACCGACTTCGATCCCGAGACCCAAGAGTATATCCAAAAGAAGTTCGGCGACGACGTCGCCGCTGAGATGCGCCAGTAGTAAAAAAACTTCCTCAACCCAAAGGAGATTTCGCAATGCGATTCATGGTCATCGTCAAAGCAACCGCAGAGTCGGAAAAAGAAGGCGCCCTCCCCGATCCACAGCTCCTGATCGAAATGGGCAAGTACAACGAAGAGCTCATCAAGGCTGGCGTCCTGCTCGCCCTCGATGGCCTCCATCCCAGCTCCAAAGGCGCACGCGT
>PLIO01000276.1 GCA_003140075.1 Acidobacteriaceae bacterium
GAATCGGCGGTGTCGATGAAGTTCACGCCGAGTTCAACGGCGCGCCGCAACACGGCGATCGCTCCCGCACGATCCTTCGGCGGACCCCAAACGCCTTCTCCCGTGATGCGCATGGCGCCAAATCCCAAACGATTCACGGTGAGTTCGCCGCCAAGAGTGACGGTTCCGCTAAGACTTGCCGATAGGCTTTGCAATTGTGCGTTCATTAGGCCTCCTAATACTGGTTGTACGTATCTACTGGTGGTTACATATCTCAAAGGTTGGTAACGGATAATTGCAACATCGATTTCCAGACGGACGATCCGTGTGGCCTTGTCTATTGGATGTAAGACGCGAAGTCACGATTCTGAAATTGCGCTATGGGCTGCGACGATCGTTGCATTGGATGAACAAAAAATCAATTCATCGTGATGACTGCTCTAAAGCGGACCTTGCCTTCGGCTACGCGGTCGTAGGCTTTGGCGATGTCATCCAGCTTGTAGATTTCTTCGACGACTTTGACTTTTCCTTTGGCGGCGATGTCGAGGGCTTCGTAGAGATACTCGGGGCCGTTCTGTGACGATCCCGTAAGGCGCACGCGTTTGAACATAAGTTCGGGAGTGTAGTTCAGCGGCTCGGCGCCGACGCCCATCAGAATGATGCGGCCATCCGGGCGCATGCCTTTCGCGGCTTCGGCGGTGGCTGACCAGGAGTTGGAAGTGGCGAGCAGAACATCGGCGCCCCCTGCGGCCAGAAGCTTCTCGCCGCTTTCGACCACTTCGTCGGCGCCCAGGTCGCGAATCATTTTTTCTTTGTCTTTACTCTTCGTGACGGCGATGGTCTCAAAGCCCGAAGCTTTGGAATACTGCAGCGCGAGATGGCCGAGGCCTCCGATGCCGACAACTGCCACACGCTCGTGCGGCTTGGGATCAGCGAGGCGAAGACCGCTCCAGACGGTGTAGCCGGCGCAGAAAATCGGCGCGGCCTGCTCGTAGCTTAGTGCCGCGGGGAGCGGCATGGTGGCATCGGCATAGGCCAGCATGTATTCGGCGTGGCTGCCTTGCAGGGTGATGCCGGTGGAAGTGGGATTCACGCATAGCTCTTTCTTGCCCCGCAGGCACCACTCGCAAGTGCCGTCTCCTTTTTGCACCCAGCCCACGCCCACGCGGTCGCCGACTTTGCGGGAGGTGACGCCGGGGCCGACCTCAACGATCTCGCCGACAGGTTCGTGGCCCAGCACGCGCGGGAACGGCAGCGCGAACAAGCCGTGGGTTAAATGCACATCGGTGTAACAAAGGCCGCTGGCATGGATCTTGATGACAACTTGGTTGGGGCCAGCCTTGGGGGTTTCCCACTGTTTTACTTCCCACTTACCGTTCACGGAGGGTACGACTGCAGCTTTCATAACGAGGACTCCAGAGCAATTTGAAATATCGCAATGTTTGGATGCTGGCAGGCGCTTCGAGACTCACAAGCTGCGTGCCAGTACAATGGATTTCTTTTGCAGACAGTCTTTTGCAGGCGATCTGCGATTCGATTTGGCATGAGAGCTTCCTCAAATCAAGACGCAAGCTTTCCCAGTTCGGTGACAATCTCGGCCGTCCGGCCTTCGGCTAGTTGGGTTGGGTATTGGTGTCTCGGCATACTTTTGCTGGTGATCGTGTTTTTCGCGTTCGTCCGGATACGGCTGCGCAATGTGCCTCTGGAACGCGACGAAGGTGAGTTTGCCTACGTAGGGCAACTGATGCTGCAAGGGATCCCGCCCTATAAGATCGCCTCCAACATGAAGCTGCCGGGAACTTATGCGGCGTATGCGGCCATTATGGCGGTCTTCGGTGAGACGCCCGGTGGGATTCGGATTGGATTGATGCTGGTGAATGTCCTGACGACGCTCCTGGTCTATCTTCTGGCGAAATATCTCTACGGTTCGCTGGCGGGAGCGGTCGCGGGAATCACTTACAGTTTTCTTTCCTGCCGTCCCGCGGTGCTTGGCCTCTACGGACACGCGACGCACTTTGTGGTTCTGGCCGCGCTGGCTGGGATTCTGCTGTTACTGCATGCCACCGAAACCGGGCGCGCGGGTCTCTTCTTCGGCAGCGGATTCTGTCTGGGGCTGGCGTTTCTGATGAAGCAGCCGGGAATCCTATTTGCCGCTTTCGCCGGATTCTACTGGCTCTGGCACGAATGGAAGCGGCCGTTCCCGTGGCGAAATGTGGCAGTCCGCGGGGGCGCCCTGTTCGCGGGCGTCGCATTCCCTTTTGCGCTGACGTGCCTGCTACTTTACCGCGCCGGAGTCTTTCCCAGCTTCTGGTTTTGGACCTGGTCCTACGCCCGGGAATATGGTTCCCTCACAACTTTGTCGGAAGCTTGGCCGAAGCTGCGCGCTTCCCTTCCGTGGGTTGTGCGTCCCTTCGTGATTTGGGAGATTGTTGCGGTTGGTCTTGCCGCTCCATTCTGGAGCCGGTACGCCCGAACACACGGTGGCTTCGTCACAAGTTTCGTGCTATTTTCCTGCCTCGCGGTTTGCCCCGGGCTTTATTTTCGCCAACATTACTTCATCCTGCTGCTGCCGGCGGCCGCACTGTGCGCGGGAATTGCCGTTGACGCGGCGGTTCAGAGCTTACGGGGGAAACAACTGACTGCGTTGATCGTCTGCCTTCCAGTGCTGTACTTCGCCGCCGTGTTTGTGATTTCCGTACGCGCTCAGTACGAGACGTTCTTTCGCCTCGATCCAGCGTCCCTGGGCCGAAGGAGCTTCGCGCAGGATCCGTTCGGAGAAGCTGTCGCCGTGGGCAGCTATATCAAAGCGCACTCGTCCGAGCAGGATACGATTGGACTCTTCGGCTCCGAACCGGAGATCTGCTTCTATTCCGCGCGACACTGCGCCAGCAGCTTTCTCTATACCTATCCGTTGATAGAGAAGCAGAAGTTCGCCCGGCAAATGCAAGATGACATGATGCGGCAGATCCATGACGCTCGACCGAGATTCCTCGTCTACGCCGATGTTGCGCGCTCCTGGGGAACGAAAACTACCCTGGAAGAAAATCGGGGATTCCTCGAAATGGCTTGGACCTACGCTCAGCACAACTATGAGCTAGTAGATAAAGTGGCAGTTGAAGGCGATCCGGAACACTTGTGGGGAGATCGCGCGTATCTTTACGTTTTCCGGCGAAGTGGACCGTAAGGCGAGCGGCTGGAAAATGCTGCGATTGCGGTGCAGGAGTAGGCAAAGGTAGACTTGGGGGGCGAGGTCGAGGAAGGCAAGTCGAGCTTTGCTCGACTAGACAGCCGAGGGCGGCTGTCCCACACAGGAGCGGTGGACTGCCCAGGGGCTGTCCCTTGATGGTTCGTCGAAGGGGAATTTTATGTTAGTCGTGATGAAAGCGCAGGCTACCGAGGAGCAGGTACGCCTGGTTTGCCAGAAGATCGAGAAATTGGGATATCGGGCACATGCCATGCCGGGGGCACAGCGCACGGCGATTGGCATCACCGGAAACAAGGGCGAAGTGGAGCAGGGCACGCTGGAGGAAATGGCCGGCGTGCAAGAAGTCATTAAGGTTTCCAAGCCCTACAAACTGGTGAGCCGCGATGTGAAGGAAGACAACACGGTGATCCGCTTTGCGGGGACCGAGGCTACGATTGGCGGCCCTGGGCTGGCGATTGTGGCTGGGCCGTGCGCCATCGAAAGCCGCGAGCAGGCCTTTGCCGTGGCCGAGCGGGTGCATTGCGCCGGAGCGCAGTTCTTTCGTGGAGGAGCGTACAAGCCGCGCACGTCTCCTTATTCCTTTCAGGGTTTAGGGGAAGAAGGGCTGCGGATTATGGCTGAGATCCGGCAGCAGTATGGGATGAAGATTATTACGGAAGCCATTGATAACGAATCGCTTGATCTGGTGGAGGAGTACGCGGACGTGATCCAGATCGGGGCCCGCAACATGCAGAATTTTTCTCTGCTGAAGCGCGCCGGGCGGGCGACGAAGCCGGTACTGCTGAAGCGCGGCATGTCGGCCACGCTGGAAGAATTTCTGATGGCGGCGGAATACATTTTGAGTGAGGGCAATTACAACGTGGCGCTGTGCGAACGCGGCGTGCGCACATTTGCCGACCACACCCGGAACACGCTCGACCTGAGCCTGGTGCCCGCGGTGCAACGGTTAAGCCATCTGCCGATTCTTGTCGATCCCAGCCACGGCACGGGTAAGCGAAATAAAGTCACGCCGCTGTCGCGCGCGGCGGTCGCGGTGGGCGCGGATGGGCTGATGGTGGAAGTGCATAACAAGCCCGATGAGGCGATGTCGGATGGCCCGCAGTCGCTGTTTCCCGATCAGTTCGATGAACTGATGAAACAGGTGCGCCAGATTGCGGCGGTCGTGGGAAGGACTGTGCCGGGGATTGGGGTACGGGAGACGCTAGCAGTCACTAAGTAGGTTGGGCCCTAGTTTCAATCGAAGGAGGAAGTATGAGGGCAAGAGTCATCTTTTCTCTTCTCATTTTTGCAGTCGTCTTTATTGTAGGCGCTGGGGCGCGCGCTTGGGCCGACTCTTCTGCCGGAGGTCAGAGCAGTGCAGCGGGACCAAACGCACGATCGGACGCGTCGGTTCAGACTGGCACTCCGGGCAAAACGGATCCAGCGCCTCCGAATATGCCCCCCGTTCTGTCGGGCGCTCCGGCGCGGGCATTTTACACAGGCACGATCACGGAAGTACATGATGCACACCCTCCTAACCCCGCCCTACTCTGCTCTACACCGCCGAAAGCCGAGACGCGGGTTGAAATGGAAGCTGTGGGCGATGCGCACGGCTTTGACGCGGGATACTATCTTGAAAACCGTGTTTTGCCGATGGTACGCGCCAATTGGTATCAGCTGGTTTGCCAAATCGGTAGGAAAAAATGCAGGCTAGGTCACGGTGGAATTTGAGGTTCGAAAAGGCGGCACGATTGGCGCGACAAAACTCACGGATGCTTCCAGCGATTCTTCTCTTAGCCAGATGGCCGTGACGGCAATCGAAAAATCGATCCCCTTCTCTGTTTTGCCCGCGGATTTTACCGGACGGAGCATTAATCTGCGCGGGGTGTTCTCGTACCGGCCCGATCCCACCGGCCGGAGCACACCCGCCACGGCTGGCAGCACTGTGTCTGGCGGCGCCAGTCAACCGCGGGTATTCCGCCGATTCTGCAATCCCGCTGAGGCTGCAAATGCCGGGTCGAGCTGCCTTGCCCCGCCTCGCGTAACCTACCAAACCGACCCTGAGTTCACTCCGGAAGCCCGGCGGGCCAAGTATCAGGGCACGGAAGTACTTTCGGTCGTGGTGGGAGCCGACGGCAGCGTGCAATCTGCTTGCGTGCTCCAATCCTTAGGCTATGGCTTGGATGCGATGGGGATCGACGCCGTGCGCAAATGGAAATTCGAACCGGCGACGCTAAACGGGAAGCCACAGGCGAGCCAAATCGCGGTCGAAATTGACTTTCATTTGTACGAGGATAAGGACACAAATGTTGCGGCTCCCGATAAGCCCTGACGCAAGCTCGGGTGGAGAGCGTTGCGGTCTAACTAAGGAGGGCAAGCACAGGCGCGATTCTGGCGCCGCCACCCTGCGTTCGCTGCCGCTAGAATAATTATGTATAATCTGATAACCTGATTTTATGAAAACGACGCCAATTTCCGTCACCGAAGCCGCCCGCAACTTTGCCGATTGCGTGAACCGCGTGCGGTATCAGAATATGACTTTCGTTCTGCTCAAGAACGGCGAGCCGGTAGCGCGGCTGGTGCCAGATGGCGAGAAGGTTTGCCGGGCCCACGACCTGGCCAAGATCGTCCGCAAGGCCGATTTGACCGTGGAAGAGTTCAAGGCTTGGAATCGGGACCTGCGCGCGGCCCGCAAGATTCTGAAGCCGCCGACAAACCGCTGGGGATAACGGTGGACGCCACCGATGGCAATCGTTATTGATACCGACGTGATCATCCGCGGTGAGAGGGGAATCTTTGATCTCGCCGCCTGGTTGGAGAGCCAGCCGAACGACCGCTGCGAGATCGCCGCCATTACCATCGCGGAGTTGTGGCACGGCGTGGAACGATCTTCGGGCACACACAGGCTGAAACGCGAGCGGTACCTGCGAGACATTTGCGCGGGCTTGCCGGTTATCCCCTATACCGAGGCGATCGCGCTTGCACACGCCCGCATCTGGGCAATTCTGGAGTCCTCCGGCGAAATGATCGGTTCTTACGATCTGATTGTGGCAGCCACCGCTTTGGAAGGCAGAAGTGCAGTAGCGACTTTCAACCAACGTCACTTTGCCCGAGTGCGCGGGCTGAAGGTTATCGAACCGAGGTTATAAAGCGCACATTTCTAGGCCGGGAAGCCGGAGCGATCCCGGCCGCCGGCAGGGCCATTGATCTTTCAGGTTGTGCAAAGAACTGTAAAATCAGTGGCGTTTTTCCCGGACCTGCGCCAAGCTAGATAGGCTGCGACCAAGCCCGCCCAACCATACAAAATTAGGGGATTGCGCGACTTAGTGAGAAACTGACTTATGTTTCCTGGTACACCTAGCAGTTCAAAACTAAGAACGATCGTTCTGGCGGCCGCGTTGCTGGCTTGTCCGTGCGGAGTGTTCGCCCAGCGCGGTGGCGGCGGGCACGTCGGGGGCGGCGTCGCGGGCGGAACCGGGTTGAGCGGAGGGAACCACGCGAGCGGCGTGGATCAGAAGGACGACTTGAAGGATTTCCACCAGGTGCTGGCCGTGCAGGCCACCAGCCAACAGATCATCGCGTACGCCGCGATGCTGAAGGGCACCGCATCCGCCATCTCGGAGTCACGAGGCTTGGTGGAGCAAATCGGAAAAGATCCGTCTGAAGCTGGCACCCGCGCTACGATGCTGGCGCAGGCAATCGAAAGAGCGCGGGATGAGAACAAGAAGTTTCTGGACGGATTCTCCGATGCGCAGAAATCCGGTCTGAAGGAGATCGCCAAGAGGCTGGTCAAGGCGGATTCGGAGTTGGCGCAACAGGCTAAGACGCTGGATCAGGTTGCAGCGAAGGCCGCTGGTTCGCAGCTGGCAAGTTCGGCGCAAAATCTGGAGCACGCGCTCACGGGCTTCCAGCACGAGCAACTCGATTTGGGCGAGGAGATGAGCATCGGGACTGACAACACGAGCCAGGCTTCGGCTTTCAGCCTTCTGCCGGCCAAGAACTCGATCCCGTTCGCCAACCAATCCATCGACATCGTAACCTCCGGCGTGATTTCCAAGGGAGTGGCGGAAGCCGGCCAGAATATATTCAAGCTCGAGTTGACGGCAGACATGTCGGACCTGCAACACCAGATTACAGAGGTTCTGCGTAACCAACTCGACAAAGCGGACCGCTGCGGCGAGCAGATTGCGATTCGGAACGCAGCTCTCACCCCGGCGGACCCAGCCAGTATGGTCGTTGTGCAATTGCACTTTGAACGGTGGGTGTGCCGTGGCGGGAGCGTGGGCAACGAAATGGCGGAAGGCAATGCCACGATCGAGGTGAAGCTGACACCGGCGGTGGGAGAAGACGGGACCTTACGCCTGGTACCGGAGATGGGGCGCATCGACGCGGCCGGGTTAGTCGGCGAACTGCTGCGCTCGGGTTCTCTCGGAGAAGTGGTACGCGACAAGATTGCCCAGTCGCTTCTTTCGGTGGTGCGCCAGGGCGGAGACTTCAAAACCACGCTTCCACCCTCAGCCCGCGGCTATACTACACTACAGCGCGCACAATTCGAGGGCACCGGCTCGGGGAAGTTGCTGGTCGTGCTGGATGGAGAGATTCAAGTTTCCGACGACAAGGCAACGTCGTTAACCAGCGAATTGAAAGAACGGGCATCCGCGCAGGAAGCCGTGCCCCGCTAGGACGCAACCTTCATCTTGCGAAAACTCCTCATCATCATTGTACTGATTCCGCTGTTGTGCGGGCTCGGCTGGTGGTACTTCCGCGAGCGGCCGCTGCCCAATTATGGACCTGCATATCGCGAGTATGCCTACGTCACCAACGGCAAGAGCAACACGGTCAGCGTGCTTGATCTGCGCACGTTTGCCCTGGCGAAGACGATCGCCGTGGGTCTTGCTCCCACCGGCATTGCCGCTAACAGCCAGAAGAATGAAATCTACGTCGTGAATACCGGGTCGAACAACGTGAGCGTGATCGATGCCGAGAAGAACGCCGTGGAGGCCACGATTGGAGTTCACGGGAGACCGTATTTTATCGACGTTTCGGAAGATGGCAAGCGCGCTTATGTCGCGAACTCAGGGTCGGCAAATGTTTCGGTGATCGATCTGGAGGAGCGGATCGTGATCGGCAACCTGCGCGTGGGATCTGCACCGGGACTGGCGAGGGTTTCTCCTGACGGCTCGACCGTTGTGGTGTCGAATCGCGGCGACAACACAGTCTCCCTGATTGATGCGAAGCTGCTGCGAGTGCGGTCCACGTTGCCGGTGTGCCAACAGCCGGAGGACATCGCCATCTTGCCGGATTCGAGTAAGGCGTTTGTGGCGTGCTCAGGTTCGTCGCAGGTGGCATCGATCGCGCTAGAGAGCAGCAAGGAAAGAGCCAAGAACAGCAGCGACGCGACGAGCGACCGGGTGCTGGCGCTGCTGGATGTGGGCCGGACGCCGGTAAGCCTCGCTCTGAAGCCCGATGGCGGCGAGTTGATGGTGTGCGATTTTGATTCCGACAGCATTTCGATCATTGAAACGGGGAACGATGAGGTCGGCAGCAGTGCGCTGGTGGGGCAGCATCCCACGCGCGGCGTGATTACGCTCGATAACTCACGGCTATATGTGAGCAATTTCGGATCGGACAATGTCGCCGTCTACGACATCGACCTGGGAAAACGGATCGCAACAGTCGCTGTCGGGAGTCGTCCGGACGGTCTGGCGCTGTCGCCCGATCAAAGGTATCTTCTGGTGGTCGACACGCAGGCCGGCGATGTGACGGTCATCCAGAAACGAACGGCGCGCAAGCTGGAGCCGACGGAATATTCTCTTCTGACGATGATTCCGGTGGGGCTGCAGCCGAACGCGATTGTCGTGAAGTCGTTCATGGTGCGCCCACCGGCAAAGTAACAGTTCCACGCTGGCGCGGTGCGGGAACGAAACGTAGCAAGCTGACTTCTAATGGGCTATTGCGCAGTCACCGGCCTGGCGCAGAATTTATCGAGAGCCGTTTTCAGTTCGGCGGCGATGGCGGGGGCTTCGCGGGATTCGATATCGCGGCGGGGCATCATGTAGACGAGTTTGCCGTCGCGCAGAATGGCGATGGAGGGGGAAGATGGCGGCTGCCCCGTAAAGTAGCTGCGGGCGCGTTCCGTGGCTTCCGTGTCTTGCCCGGCGAATACTGTGAAGGCTTTGTCGGGATGCGTGGCCTTCTCCAGCGCCATGCGCACGGCGGGACGCATGCGGCCGGCGGCGCATCCGCAAATGGAGTTTACGATCACCAGGGCGGTACCCGGCTGCGCGCTCAAGGCTTGGTCGACATCCTCTGGCGTGCGCAGTTCCTCGATGCCCAGCCGGGTCAACTCTTCGCGCATGGGGATGACCATAATTTCTGGATACATTTGCGTATGCTCCTTCGGATGTATGTGTGTATTGATTCTAACTCAGGGCGGCGCTTGTTGCGAGATGACGATCAAGCTACGAACCAGCTTTCTGCAGCGCCTCTTGCGCCGAGCGCGCGTCTTCCGGGCTAAGCCCCGATTGCAGCGCCGACTGCAAGCTGGCGTGCGCTTGCGCGGGCTGTCCGGCCGCCAGATAAGCCATTCCGAGATGGAACTGGAATTTCGCGATTTGCGGACTCTTCGCCACGGCGGCTTCGAGAGCCGGCACAGCCGAGCGGTATAGCCCCTGCTTATAGTAAATCCAGCCCAGAGTGTCGTTGACGCCGGCATCATCCGGCTGCTGCGCCTTCGCTTTCTGTGCGAGTTCGAGGGCGTCGGTCAGAGACTCGCCGTGGTTGGCGTAGAGACGCGCAAGATTGCTCATCGATTGGTAGGAATTGGGATCAACCTTGAGCGCATCCTGATACGTTTGCCGAGCGCGATCAATGTTGCCGACATATTCGTAGACTTGCGCAAGCAAGATGTAGGTGGGAAGATATTCCGGAAATTTGCTGCGCGCGGCTTCGTACTCCTGAATCATGCCTAGAGGACGGTTAGTTGCGGCATAGATGTGAGCCAGCGCGAGATAACCGTTCACGTAATAGGGATTCAGCGCCAGGGTTTGCTGGTAGCTATGCTCGGCACAGCCCCAGTCCTTCTGCGCGATGCAAAACTCGGCCTTGGCAACGTATAACAAGAAAGCCTTGGGCTGAGCCGCGATCTGGCGGTCGATGCGCGCATTCGCCTGCTTTGCCTTTCCTTCCTTATCGAGCATCTCGGCCAGCCCACGCAGCGCGGGGGCATAATCCGGCGCAATCGACAGCGAATTCTCATAGGCCTTTTCCGCGTCCGCATAGTTGTCCCGCATGGCAAGCACACGCCCGAGACGCTCCGGGGCAGCCGGACTGCGAGGGTTCAGTCCAGCGGCGAGTTCAAAAGCTCTCTGCGCCTGATCCAGATCGCCCAACAGCAAATAGGAGCTTCCCGCAATCACATGAGCATCCGCCACCCAAAAACTGGTGGCGATTACCTGGCTGGCATACGCCAGAGCAGCGTCCGCGTTGTTTTGCTGTAAGCTAATATTGCCGAGGCCCAGCAGCGCGGGTAAATATCCTGGCTGCACGCGGAGTGCATCGGTAAGCGCCCGCTGTGCCTGCGCACCTTGCTCCTCCGCCAAATCGACTTGCGCCAGATAGAAATACACAGCCGGCAAATCTGGAGAATCTTTGATCAGGCCTTGCAGTTCAGCATCGGCCTCGCGCAGCCGAAACTCGCCTAAGTAACTTCGTGCCCGCAGCAAGCGGAAGCCTGCGTCCTTGCGGTCTTTGTCGCGCTGATCGATCCACTGGTCGGCATCCTGCCAGCGGCCTAACTGCAGGTAGCACTCGGCAACTTTCCTGGCGGCTGCCTGATCGTTTTCGTTTTTGTCAAAGATAGCGCGAAAGCGGCCGAGCGCGGTTGCGGCATCGCCGTTGTCCAAATAGAAATTGGCGACGGCACGGCGACCGTCAAGATAGTTGTTCTCATCCGCTTCCACTTGATCGAGCAGACGCTTCGAGTCAGGCACACGGTTGCGCTCGACATAGAACCCCGCCAGCGCCACGGGCAAATCAACGACCTTCGGATCTCTTGCGATTCCCTGCCGCAAAACCTGCTCGGCGCGATCCGGCGCGTTTTGTCCTTTGTAAAAGCTTGCCAGGTTGATGTAGGTCTGCGGGTCGTCCGGCTTGATGTCGATTGCGGTCTGGAAGCTTTTTTCTGCCGCTCCGTACTCCGCATCCAGCAGCTGCGCCAGACCCAGCACTTCATAGGTCCGCTGGTCGTGCGGATCGAGCTCAATGGCTTGCTTCAACTCCTTTTCCGCCGGGATGTATTGCATCTGATGAAGGGCGACTTGCCCCAACAGCCGATGCGCGCCGGAATTTTTTCCGTCCTGCTGAAGCACGGCCTCGGCCTGCTGGCGGGCGCCGGCGTACTGAGTAGACGAAATGAGCAGATCTCCGAGTTGTAAACGAGCATCCAGATTCTTAGGATCGAGATCTACCGCTTGCGCGAGAGACTCTCTGGCTGCTGTGGGGTACTCCTGCTGAATCTGCAGAACACCCAAACGGTAATAGGCCTCGGCGAAATCAGGATTAATCCGAATCGCCTGCCGGTACTCGTTCTCCGCTGAAGGGAGATTTTTTTGCGCGAGGTACTGGTTCCCTCTTTCGACGTGCTCCCTTGCCCGCGCCGTGCTCCGGCACGCCGGCAGAAACCCGAGCATTGCTGCCAGCGACAGTAGGACAATAAACTTGCCCAGAGAAGAAACTCGCCCGTGAAATGAAATCATTGTTGTCTCAGGATCAGATCGGGGAATCGACCTTCAGCGCCTCGATTTTAACTCAGAATCCGGTCAGGAACGCGGCGCTCGACGCGGCACACGGCTCGGCCTTCGCCTATCAGGTCTTTAATCTGGCCCAGGGGGATCCTCAAAATAAAAACAGGCACCGGCCAAGGAGCCCCATCCTTGAATCCGGTGCCTCATGAAGCCTTGTGAATGAATTAGTGTTTGCCTTGCTTATCCGCTTCGATCAGTTGTGCAACTTTAGAAGTCGTTCCCACCGGCTCGATCAAGACGACGTGACGCTGGTTCAGGAACATGCGATCCGGACCATGCACGTCATTCCTGCGCGGCGTCAGCACGCTGGTAACCGCCTTGGTCTCTTGGTTGACCTGGCTTTGAATGTAGTACACGTCGGTCAGCTCCGGAAAACTTG
>PLIO01000020.1 GCA_003140075.1 Acidobacteriaceae bacterium
ACACCTAGCGTTACCTGCAGGACTTCGATCGGGTGCAGAAAACCGCGAAGTCCGACCAGGAGCTGTTCGATCAGATGACGGAGATGTACCCGCATTGGGTAGCCAATCAGTCTTGGTTGATGTTCGGATTCCCGGGGGCATGAGCCACATCAACCGCTGATGCAAGCTCACCGATCTCCATTCCTCGAAAGATTGGGGAACGTTCCGTCTGTCCGCGGTTTCCAATCCCCCGGCATTCGTGCACCGTTCATCAGCCGGAGACTAACCCATCGCGTGGAATCAGGCTGCCGCGCCGTTTAAGCGTGTAGATGGCAGATTTGACCTTGCTACGTTTGCACCCGAGTTGCTTTGCAATTACCTTGGCATAGTCTGCATCGGTTGCCGAATTTTGGAGCGCCTGCGCAACAGCATCGATAAAGTGCTCCTCCATCGCCTCTGGCACCTTCGCCGCGTCCCGCTTTCCAATGGACTCCAGCCCTGAAATTCCGAACGCCGCAGCGGCCTCCGAGCAACGGTCGAGAACGAACTGGGGATTCCGAAATGCTCTGCCGAGTTTGGGTTTCGCCGCCACACGGACCAACTCCCACGCCTCCGCGACCATTTCAGGGTTATGGCGTTTACGTCCAAGCCGGTCAGCTGTGTTAGGGAATAGTCGAACCTTCCAAAAACGCGAGCTACGCAGATTAGCGCTATCAGACCACGCCATCGTGTCGTGAGGTGAATTGCGAGATCCCCGCGGCTAGGGCGCAAGCGGTTCAGTTCATCCTCTACCATCTTCATTACTCCGACCATCACGGGCCACACTTCGAGGGGAAAGTCATCTGAGAATATGGAGGCATAAGTCGTGGGATTTCTCATAAGACGATTCCTAACGCGTGCCGCAGAAGCCGGGTTCTTGAATATGAGAGCTATCACGGATGAGACTAAGTACAGCGGTAGGACAAATCGCTGTAAGGGTTTGCCGATATTGCGATAGTAGTTTTTCCGCCTCTCGTAATACCACTCATGCTTCTCTAGGATCTCCTCGATGTCTCGCTGAATCTTATCCGTGGCGTGCAGCGAGGCTAGTTCAACGGAGTTTTGGTTATTAGTGGCGCGGATAATTCGGTCGCGAACGAGTGCTTCGGTCGAGACAAGTACTTTAATTAGCAGAGTTCGCGGGTCGGGGGCCGCCCATTCCGACTGAAAGTGCTTGTAAATGGACTCTGTCGTCTGCAGTCCATTCACGATTTGTATGTTCTGTAGAGACATCGTTTTTCCCGAAAGAGCAGCGTTTGTCGCGAGGATCGTTACGCCGTTGTTGAGCCACCAGAAATCCGGAGCGGACTGCGTTTTCAGTGATTCGGAAATGTCCTCATTCACCCGAGTACCCCCTAGAAAGTCCCTAACGTTCGAGTCAAACAGGTACCTTCGCAAGTTTCCCGATTCGTCTGAAACGAAGGCTTTGTAGGCATCCAGGCGAGCAAGTAGAAGATAACTGCCGCCACCAGCGGATACGTGTTCAATGAACGGAAGACTAAGGGAGAATTGCTTCGTCCGTCGGAAAAGCTCTACTAGTTCCGAAGCGCCCTTGAATTCGAACCGGACCGTGCATGAGCTAAAAAATGACTCGACGACGCTTGCGAGTTGCTGGGCTCTTGCGGCGACGTTTGTCGCCACATCGGCTGAGTCACCTCGGGAAACGTAACAGAATCTGAATACGATCTGAGGCATGGCGATCGATACTTTTTTGTATGCATAAGCTAGCAACTCTCTCATCTTCAGCAAGTCATCGGAATATTTTCCTTTAAGCTTCTCCCTCGGCAGCGACAGGTCAAAAAGCTCTTGTGCGCTAGCGAACAAGGCGTTTATAGGAGCCTGCTCAAATGTGTCGTGATGCTTACACGTCAAGATCCATACCTCGAGCTGAGCACCCGCTTTGGGCCATGTGAACGTGGATGCATCCTGCACAAGTAGGCCATTGAGCAAGACATAGAAGGCGTCTATACCGCCGTCATTAGCCCCATCTATCCAACCAAACTCGCTCTCGTCCTGCGATAAATCGAAATCCTTCATTATTTGTTCGATCGCAAAGTACTCAAACACTTCGCCGATATCCTTGGACGGGAGACCGTCTTCGACTCTCTGACCAACTATGCTATCGACGAGTACGACGTCGTTCTTCGCCACGAGCTTTCTCCTTCGACGTTGGCAGCTATGAGGATGCTCCACCTTGGGTCTGTTTTCAAGAGTAGAGAAACAGGGAAGAAACTGTGGACAGTGGACAGGTGAAAAACGGCGAAAGACGGGAAACCGGGATGTACGGAACGTTCCCCAATTTTTCGACGGACTGACCTTGAAACCTGCTCAAGTTTCCCAAGGATTGACCACACCGACTCTCGTTCGCTCAAAGTCGGCTACATTTCTGGTCGCGACGGTCAGACCGTGCACCAGGGCAGTGGCTGCGATCAGAAGGCATCCCGATTCGGAACCGACTGTCGCCTACAAAATCTCAAAGCCGGGAAGTCGGAGCGCCTTTCGGTCAAACGTCAGTGTACGAGCACATCCTGCGCGCACTCCGAGCTGTGCGATGAGCGCATCCGAGAATGATCCGCGCCCCTGTTTTAACGCAACCATGGCAGTGAATACCTGCTGCTCGTTTTCGATCGCCAAAACCTCTACCTGTAACAGCCGTTCGACTGCGGTTGAGATTTCCTGAGCCGTCAGAGAATAAGCGCGATCAAGTACCCATACGGTTTCAACCATCGCCACGATGCTGACGAACCCCGGATTCTTCGGTGTTAAACGACGCTCAATTATCTCCGTGGCTTTGGCTGACTGAATTGGGTCGTCGTAAGTGAGATAGCGTATCAGGACGTTGGTATCGAGCCCGATCATCGGCGTCGCGGATTTCGGCTTGAAGCGCTCTCGGCAATCGCCGCGGTCATCTGCTCGGTGGTCACAGGCCGGGCATTCCGGGACTTGACCATACCACGTACCGCCGAAGCAGGGAGCTTCGGCAACAAGACCACGCTGCCATCGGGATGTACGAAGAATTTAACCCGATCACCCGGCCGTAGCCCCAGATGTTCGCGGATAGGTTTCGGAATGGTTGCCTGGCCCTTGATGGTAATTGCGGATTCCATCGTCCTCCCATTACATCTTAAGAAAAGTAATACCACAAAAGCGCTCTTCCCATCAAGCTCAAGTTTCCCAAGGGTTCAGGACACCAACCCCCGTAGTCTCAAAGTCGGCTACATTCCTGGTCACGACGGTCAGGCCGTGCACGAGGGCTGTGGCTGAGATGAGGGCGTCACGATCGGAGCGAGGGTTCGGTACGTGAAGCGTCGCGCATCGCTGCGCGACGGCGATATCAATCGCAAGGATACGGCCGGAGAATGTGGGTAACACGTGGCGATCCATCCACGCACGAAGGATCGCGCCTTGCTCTTCGTCGCGCCGGCTAATGAGAAGGGTTCCGATCTCCAGTTCCAGGACCGAAATGACAGAGATGTAGAGACTCGCTGAGGGTAAGGCATCGGCCCATTTTTTGACGTTTGGTTGCGTCTTCCTGCCTTTTCTTAATTCTGAAATCACATTGGTATCAAGGATGTACATTAGCTCAGGTCCGCAGGCTCGTGGAGGCTTCCGCGCAGACGAGGCGGCTCAAATTCAATCTCAGCGGCAGCAGGCATCGCCAATAAGTCCACAACGCTCTTTTGCCCTCCCGTGATCCTTTGATACTCCTCCACCGTGAGCAGCACGTGGGAGGGGCGGCCTCGATCGGTGATGAAAACAGGACCTCGCTTAGCGGCTCTCTTTGCCCTGCTCGTGTCCTGATTAAAGTCTCGACTCGACAGTTTTGTAATGGCCATGCCCTGATCTCCAGTCCTTCAATGTAGCAACGTACCTACATTATACCAGAAAACCTAGGCTTTGCATGGCGCTTGAAGAGATCGGACAAGCCCACCCCTAGCTGCTATATTCGCAGCTAATACCCCGGTGTTGTCGATACGTTCGTCCAATAGACTCGCCCATGCGCTTCTGGCTTAATTGACGTGCCGCTGATAAGAGCAACTCAGGAAACAGAATTCGATCTCAAAAAGGAGAACAAAATGGCAACAAAAGGAAAAGTCTTGGTTCTAGTCTCGAGCGGTCACGGCTTGCCCTTGAAAGATGGCGGATGTTACAAGGGCGCTGGCTACTATCTTAATGAGCTGACGGTTCCGGTTCGCGCCCTGATGAAGGAGGGCTGCGTAATCACTTTCGCCAACCCCAAAGGCAACGCGCCGCAAGTGGATGTGCATTCAGAGGTCGCCGATTTCTTCNNGACGGCCTGACTGGGCTCAGAGAGCCAACTCGTATCTCGGACGTCATCGCATCGGGCCTGGATCAGTATGACGCGGTTTTCGTCCCCGGCGGCCATGGCCCGATGATCGATCTTCTCGATGATCCCGACGCGGGCACCGTGATGAGACACTTTCATGAAACATCCAAGCCGACGGCAGTGCTCTGCCATGGCCCGATTTCACTTCTCTCGGCGCTTCCGAATTCGAAGGAAGTGGTCGCCGGGCTGGCGGCGGGCGATGCCGCTGGAGCGCGCGAAAAGGCTAAGGGTTGGATCTATGCTGGATATAAGATGACTATCTTTTCGACGGCGGAAGAGCAGCAGCGCGAGCCGCTTGAGATTGGTGGCAA
>PLIO01000041.1:0-9529 GCA_003140075.1 Acidobacteriaceae bacterium
TGCCATCACAAAGGCCGCTAAGATGACGCGAAGATCGCTAAGGAACCTCTTCGCGTCCTTTGCGGCCTTTCCTTAGCGACCTTTGCGGTTAAAATGTCTTGACCTCATGAAGCTCCTTCTTCTCGGCCGCGGAAAGACGGGTTCGCTGGTAGCGGAGGTCGCTCGCCAGCGTGGGCACAGTACGCAGGTCGTCAGCGCCGTGGAAAACGCCGGATGCGCCTCTCTCACCCCGGAGAAGTTAAAAGGAATCGATGTGGTGATCGATTTCACCGCTCCTTCCTGCGTGGTCAGCCACATTGAGTCCTGCGTAGGCGCAGGCAAGAATATGGTCGTCGGCACGACCGGTTGGTACGAAGAACTCGATCGCCTGCGGAAGTTGGTCGAGAGCCACGGCACAGGCTTTGTTTACGCGGCAAACTTCTCCGTGGGCGTGAATCTGTTTCTCGACGCCGTGCGCGCCGCCGCGGCGGCGTTGCGGCATGAGTACTCGGGGCAAATCTTCGAGCGCCATCACGTTCACAAAAAAGATGCGCCGTCGGGAACGGCCATGGCCATTCAGCGCGCACTCCGCGAAGCCAGCGGCCAGGACAAGAGTGCGGACCTCGAAATCATTTCCTTTCGCGAAGGTGAGGTTGTGGGCCTGCATGAGGTCGTGCTCGAATCCGCGGCCGACCGGATTTATCTCTGTCACGATGCCAAGTCCCGCCAGGGTTTCGCTGATGGCGCAGTGCGCGCGGCGGAGTGGATCGCCGGCAAGAAGGGCTTCTACGAGTTTAAGGACGTGTGGCGGGAGCTGTAGTTTCCGCCAGACGTTCCCACACAGGCGCATTCGCGCTATCTTATTACCATGCAACTTCGTGGCTGCGGCACCGCACTCGTAACCCCCTTTCATCAGGATGGTTCTGTTGACGACGTTGCCCTGCGCAACTTGGTGGCGTGGCAGGTGGAGTCCGGCATAGATTTTCTCGTCCCCTGCGGCACGACCGGCGAAACTCCCACGCTCACGCACGACGAATGGCTGTACGTGATCGATACCACCATCGAAGTGGTTGCCGGACGCGTGCCCATCGTGGCCGGCGCAACTTCGAACTCCACGCACGATGCCGTGGAAAAAGCCAAGGAAGTTGCCGCACGGCCCGGAGTCGACGCCATTCTCACCGCTTCTCCCTATTACAACAAGCCCACGCAGGAAGGCCAGTACCGGCACTTCAAGGCCATCGCGGAGGCCGTCGGCGACAAGCCCGTCATCCTTTATAACGTGCCCGGCCGCACCGGAGCGAACCTGGAACCGGCGACGCTGGCCCGGCTGGCGGAGATTCCAAACATTGTGGCCGTGAAGGAAGCGAGCGGCAACATGACGCAGATTGCCGAGGCGATCAACGTAGTTCCCGAGACATTCTTGGTTCTCTCCGGTGACGATTCGGTCACGCTGCCGGTGATCGCGCTCGGCGGCGTGGGAGTCATCTCGGTCGCGTCGAATGAGATTCCACGCGAGATGGCAGCCATGACGCGGGCTGCGCTCGATAACGACTGGACTACGGCACGCAGCATCCATCGCAAGTATCTGCCGTTGATGCAGGCGAACTTCATCGAATCGAGCCCGCTGCCGGTGAAGGCGGTGCTGGCAATGATGGGCCGGATCGAAGAGAACTATCGCCTGCCGCTGTTGCCCATGCGCCGGGATACGCGATCGAAACTGCAGAAAATTGTGATGGAGATTGGGTTGATCGCCAAGCCGGCGGTGCCTGCGCCGGAAGCGGCTGAATTCTACATCTATGAAAACTGGACGGCCGGTCCGCACAAGATCGTCCTGCATCGCGGATCGTGCGGGCAATGCAACCAAGGCAAAGGGCGTCCTGCGGGGCACGACGCCAACCACGCGCGCTGGCACGGACCGTTCGCGACGCAGGCCCAGGGACGCGAAGCCGCACACGGCATGACCGGAATATTGATTCGCAGCGAGTGCAAGTGCGTGTGAAGGCAGAAGTTAAGAAGTAAGAAGGCAGAAGTAAGAAGTAAGAAGTTAGAAGTTAAGAAGGCAGAAGTAAGCACTAGGATTGAATGCTTCAGGGTTTACTTCTGACTTTTAACTTCTGACTTCTGCATTCCTTTATACTTTCCGCGCATGCAATCCTTAAGAACTTCCATCGAGCGTCTCGCCGCGCAAGGCGAAGTCGAACACAATCCCGAAGCGCGGCCGGCGTTTCTCGAATTTCGCGACGCACTCACCCAGGGCAAGATCCGCGCTGCCGAAAAGGTCGACGGACGATGGATTGTGAACACATGGGTGAAACACGGCATTCTGCTCGGCTTCCGGCTGGGCGAGTTGTCCGAGTCCGGAGGCGCCGGGCTGACGTTCGTGGATAAAGACACATTCCCTGCCCGGCAGTTTTCTGTCGCCGACCGCGTGCGCATCGTTCCCGGCGGTTCGTCGGTGCGCTTGGGAGCGTATCTTGCGCCGTCGGTGATCTGCATGCCTCCGATGTTCATCAACGTGGGCGCTTACGTTGACGAAGGCACCATGGTCGATTCCCATGCGCTGGTGGGTTCGTGCGCGCAGGTCGGCAAGCGGGTGCATCTCAGCGCCGCGGCGCAGATTGGGGGCGTGCTCGAACCGGTGAATGCCGCGCCTGTGATCATTGAAGATGACGTACTGGTCGGCGGCAACTGCGGAGTCTATGAAGGCACTCTTGTGCGCGCGCGGGCCGTGCTGGGCGCGGGGACGATTCTGACCCGCTCCACTCCGCTTTATGACTTGGTGCACGGTGAGGTTTACCGCGCAACCGCGGAAGCTCCGCTCGAAGTTCCTGAAGGCGCGGTGGTGGTGCCGGGATCGCGTGCGGTAAAGAAAGGCGCGGCGGCAGAGTTGGGAATCTCGCTGTATACGCCGGTGATCGTGAAGTATCGCGACGAGAAGACCGATCACGGGATTGAGTTGGAGGATTGGCTGCGGTGATTCGTCGCGCCGGACTGACCCTGTCGGGATCCGATCCAACAGCAGATTCCTCGCTGGTCTCGCCGCGCTCTGCGCGGCTGCACCGGGGCCCGGAATGACAAGAGCCTTTTATCTAACCGACGTTGACCTCGAGCTTCCCCGTACCATCGAGCCCGACACGAATCTGCGCGAGCTTCGATACGACCGCATCAGCCTCGCCCAGCATCGCCGCGGCATAAGTGCTGGTCAGTCCAATCACCTTCATGCCACCCGCGTGCGCGGCCCGAATTCCCGCCGGCGCGTCTTCGATCACCAGGCATTCCACCGGATCGACGCCCAACGATTCCGCACCCTTCAAATAAGGCTCGGGATGCGGCTTTCCGTTGGCAACATCGTCCGCGGTGATCATGACCTTGGGTGCTGGGATACCCGCGAGTTGGAGGCGTGCAGCTGCGAGGTGGCGCGATCCCGAAGTGACCACGCACCAGCAGCCTTCTGGAATCGAGCGAACCAGGTCGACCGCGCCCGGCATTACGCTGACTCCGTCGTGGTCAGCCGCCTCGCGTTTTTCCAGGCTGCGTACCTCGGCCTCCGCATCAAGATGAGGAGCAACCGTCCGAACAACTTCGACGGCACGGACGCCGTGAGCGATGGCGATCACCTTCTCTTCGTCAATGCCGCGCTCGCGCGCCCAGATGCGCCACTGGCGGCTCACGGAACCGGTGGAATCAACAAGAACTCCGTCGAGATCGAAGAGGATGGCGGCGCAGCGGAAGGTGGTCACTCTTTTTTTTACCACAGAGCGCGGCAATCCGCACGGGAGGGACCATTGCAAATGATGGGGACCAGGCTGGAGGTGCTGCGACGGACCGCGCTGAACTAGATGGTCTGCGCCGGCAAAATCAGCGGCACTTGAGCTACTAACGCAGCCTCGTGCGCCTGCCGGCGGAGTTGTATATGCCGCTGGCGAAAGTGAGACTTGGCGCGCTGGCCCCAGGCGCGTACGAACCAATAATTCAAGGCAGCGCCCATGGCGGAACTGGTCAGAGGAATGAGCCGCCCCGCCCACTTCTCCACCACTTCAGCGCTGGCGCGCGTTGCGATCCGCTGGATCACGCGTGGAACAAACTTGTTCACCACTTCTTTTTCCAGCAGTTCGCGGCTGATGTCGACCCCGGCCGCGCTGGCCGCTGCGATCCAGAGTTCGGCGATTTCGTCGTCGGTGCTGAATTGAAAACCATAAACCAGGCTCAGCTTCTGGATGGTGCGCATGGTGATGGCCGAGAGGATGCCGAGATCGGGAAATATCGTGATCAGTCCGCCCAGACCAAAGCCAGCGCCCTCGAGGGCTGCAAGCTTCATGCCGCTGCGAATGATCTCGTCGGCCACCGCGTCAAGCTCACCGATCTCCAGCGAGTACACTCCGTGATAGCCGCTGATGGGCATCCGGTAGGCAGTGCGCAGTTGCAAAAGAAACTTTTCCGGATTGACCTGGACCGTGGAGTAGGCGCGCGTGAGCGCCTTGACGAGCGTCTTCTCGACGCGGCCGCGAAGCCAGGACTTGGATTCATCACCGGACATGAGTAAACCTTAACTCAGCCAGAGGAAGAATGCCATCGGTCCCCTGACTTTCCGCCAGAGAGAACCTGCGCCGGGTACGGCGCGGCGTGAACTCTGTGCTAGCATCAACTTATCTGATGCCAACTGGAAAACTGCAAATTATCCCCCTGGGGGGCCTCGGCGAGTTCGGCATGAACTGCATGGCCGTCCGGTGGGGCGACGACATTATCGTAATCGATGCCGGCCTCATGTTCCCCGAAGCTGAATTGCTTGGCGTCGATATCGTGGTCCCCGATATTTCTTATCTCATCGAGAACCGCCAGCGGATTCGCGGGATCATACTCACCCACGGCCATGAGGATCACATCGGCGCGCTGCCGTGGTTTCTTTCCGAACTCAAAGTGCCGGTCTGGGGAACGGAATTCACGCTAGCCTATGTGGAAGACAAGCTCGACGAGCACGGGTTGCTTGAAGACGCCGATCTGCGCGAAATGCGTGCCGGCGAACGATTCAAGGCGGGCGTGTTCACCGTTCATCCGATTCGCGTAACACATAGTCTGGTGGATTGCGTGGCGCTCGCGATTCACACTCCGCTGGGCGTGATTATTCACACTGGAGATTTCAAAGTCGATCCCACCCCCACCGACAATCATCTTTTCGACCTGCACGCCTTCGCGGAATACGGCAAACAAGGCGTGCTGGCGCTGTTCCAGGATTCCACCAACGTCGAGCGCAAGGGTTACACGCCCAGCGAGCGCGCCGTGCGCCGCAAGTTTGACGAAGTTTTCGCGCACACCAAGCGGCGGTTGTTCATCTCCTGCTTCTCTTCTTCCATCCACCGCATTCGATTGGCGGTGGAACTGGCTCACCAGCATGGACGCAAAGTGGCCTTCATCGGCCGCTCCATGAACAACTCGGCTGAGATCGCCGAAGATCTCGGCTACCTCGAAATTCCCGATGGGCTGGTGATCAATCCCGGCGACATGAAGAATTTCGCGCCCGAAAAAGTCTGCGTGATGATCAGCGGAACTCAGGGCGAGCCCATGTCGGCGCTGTCGCGCGCGGCCGTGGACAATCACAAGCACGCCAAGATCGAGAAGGGTGACACGGTTGTGCTCTCGTCGCGCATCATCCCCGGCAACGAGAAAACGATCTACCGCATGATCGATCACCTGTTCCGCCGCGAGGCCTACGTGATCTACGAAGACGGCACGTCGCCTCCCATCCACGTCAGCGGACACGCCAGCCAGGAAGAACTCAAGTTGATCATCAACCTGGTCAAGCCGAAATATTTTATTCCCATCCACGGCGAGTACCGGCAGTTGAAGCTGCACGCCGAAATGGCTGGCGCCATGCATAGCTCGGTGGGCAAGGTGATGCTGATCGAGAGCGGCGACATTCTCGAGTTCGATGAACACAACGCGCGCAAAGCCGGGAAAGTGAACGTGGGCCGCGTCTGCATCGATTCCGGTTCGCGCACGGACGTGGTTGAAGACTTAATCATCAAAGACCGGCGGCACTTGAGCGAAGACGGGATTGTGCTGCCCATCATCGCCATCAACAAGCTTTCCGGCCGCGTCGAGACTGCGCCGGAGATCGTGACGCGCGGCTTTAATCCCGGAGAAGATGGCTTGCTCGATGGAGCTCGCCGCATCGTAGAAGACACGCTGGCGCACTCGAGCGAAGAGGAAAAGGCCGACTACGGCGTGATCAAAGAGAAAATTCGCGCCGACCTGAAGCGCTACATCTCCAGGCAGACGCAGAAACGGCCGCTGATTATGCCGGTGATACTGGAGATCTAGGGAGGCAAGGAGCTTCCAACGGAACAGATGAGACTCGCCGACTGCGATCTAAATGGCATCGACGTGATTTCTATAGCGCCGTTCGAACGCAACACGCCGGAGCACGAATGGGTGAATGCCGCGAAGAAAGGGGGCATCCCGTCCGGCCTCTACGATCTCTACTGCAGGGCCGGCTTCCTATCGTTCGGAGCTGCGCCGCAATTCCTTTCTGACCCTGATAACGTATTGTTCAGTTACTTTGCGCTTGTACTGCGGAGCATTCAGGAATCATTGATTGACGCGCACGCCCAGGTCGATTCGTTTGTCGCGGCACTGCGCGGAGAGAAATGGGAGGAAGGAGCCGACATACGGGAACGTCGTCATTTGAGGGATTTGCTTATCGCGCTGCAAACCGCGTTCGACGCGCTCGCCGATGTGATCGCTATCTTCTTCCCGGGAAGCATCAGAGGGTTGGAGGTCGGGAGGGCCCAGTTCTCTAAGATTGAGTCGTGGCTTGACAAGCCAATTCCATCGATGAGCCTGATATCAACTCCTTCGGAGTTCTATCTGCGGAAGATGCAGGAAAAGATCGAGCCAATGGTCCACGCTCCGCGGCCCTGAAACTGACTGGCTTCCGATGATGCGCTTGCTCCGCAATAAGTCGGCACATCTCGGGCAGTCCCTGTTCAGACAGGTCGGGCTGCCCCGGATCGGGGACGGCAAGTTGCTTGTCTTTATTCCGAGACAATGGCCCTATATTTGGGAGCGCCTGATCAAACCCGCCGGACAGAGCAACCCCTCTTTGTTCCCGCAATTGCTTCGCGAGGGCCTCATCCACCAGGATATTGTGACATATTCACAAGGCCTATTGGCAAAGGTGCAGGGCGTGATTGCTGAGGCATCAGCTGTCCTTAACGAAGCCTACGAACAGTTCAGGAATCTGCCGTTTTATCAGGCAGCCTTAACGCAACTGGAAGGAAATTCTGAGAGCTACGACTTCGAGAATTTTACTAACGTGTAGCTCGACTTCACGAGTATTACAGTTGACCAAAGCCCGGCCTGTCGCTGGCGTTGTGAGGGAACAGCTGTCGCCGCTCCAAAGCCATGACTCTCCAAATAAACCGTCCCGAAATCGAAGCGCTCATTCAGCAGGGCCTGCATAGCGGAGCATTCCAGAGCGCGGAGGATGTGCTCTTCGAAGCCCTGGAAATACAAGGCGAACGCGAGGCCTGGCTCCAGGAAAACAAAGAGGCCATCAACGCCAAGATCGAGCGCGGGTTGGCCCAACTCGACCGGGGCCAAGGTATACCGGGGGACAAGCTGCGCAGCCGTCTTGAAGCCGACAAGGCGGCGTGGCTGGCCGACCATTCCGAGTCGTGAGACCCTATCTCGTGGCACGTCGACCGCTCTTTCCCTTCTCCTCCACCAACCGCACTTCGACGCGAGCCCCCAGCGCCTGAGCCAGCCGTATGAGCGTATCGAGCTGAACATTAGCCGGTTTGCTCTCAATCCGCGAAACCTTGGGAGCACTCATGCGGGCGCGGGCTGCAAGCTGAGTCTGATTCAAGCGGTGCTTGGCTCGCAGTTTCGCGATCTGCACGCCGATGTCAAGGCTGGCGAGTTCCTTCTCCACCAGTTCGCGCATGGCCGAATCTTCCATCTGAGCGCGGTAGTAGCTTTCAAATCTATTCACGGTGCTTCCCTTTCTTGTTGGCCTGCGGGCTGTGGAGCAAGTTATGCTGAGCCATCCGGTATTCCGCTTGTCGCAGTTCGGATGACTCAAGTTTTGCGGTTCGCTTTACGAATCCATGCAAGAGGACGAACACTCTTCTCGCGTCCGCAAAAATAAAGGATTCTGATCTTGTCCTTACCGCACTGAGTGCGCAACTCCCGAATCTTGCCCGTGACCTGCGATGAGTATGGGAAGGGCAGGTTCGGGCCATGAGCCTTAAGGATCTGTACGAGGGCCAAGGCCTTGGCGCGGGCTTCGGCTGATAGCGAATCCAAGAACTCTTCGACGGGAGCAGTGCCATCAGGCTCCTGGTAAAAGTCAATCGCCCAATCCACCTGTATATGGTATATCTTTAACGGTATTCCCTGCAAGATATAAATCTGGGCTTGATCTGAATCACCCAATGCCAACTGACTGGATGCGCTGGAGGAGCCGACCCGGGCTCCTGGAACAAGATTGAATTCATCCTCAGGAAGTGCTATATTTTCCGCGTCCGATAGTGAGGTCGCGTTATGAGGTTCTACTCCTTGCTAGCCGTATCCCTCCTGCTGGCCTGCACTCTTGTGGCTCAAGATTCCGAGGAGCCATCTCGTGGGCCGGATGGCGGCACGCAGACCCATGTCAGCGGCATCAAGATTCTTCCGCTTGCCGGGAAACCTTTCTCGGGCGTTGACAGCGTTGACTGGACTCGCACTCTCGAGGACGGAACCGTGGTGGCAACTCACCTCGATGCCAAGCTTGCCCGGGACAGCCAGGGCCGGATCTACCGCGAACGCGTCTCCTTCGTGCCAGCCAATTCGGATCAACAATCAAAACGCAGGGAGATCATCCTTTCCGATCCCACCACCCACACTCGGACAATCTGCTCGGTTGCAGCGCGGCGGTGCACGGTCACCGGCTATCACGCGCCCACTTCATTCACACCCATGCCCGCCGGCCCATTCGACAACGGGAAGCGCGAGCTTACGCGCGAGAGCCTGGGCTCCGACGTTATCGACGGTCTTAACGTCGCCGGAACGCGCGAGACGATTTCCATTAACCCTGGTGTGGTCGGAAATAGCCAGCCGCTGGTCACAACGAGAGAGTTCTGGTACTCGCCCGACCTGCAAGTAAATTTGTCCGTCACGCGCAAGGACCCGAGGGAGGGCTCGCAGGTAATTCATGTCGTGGATCTTTCGCGCGCCGAACCCGATCCGGCAATGTTCCAGGCGCCCGCAGGTTTTGTCGTCGAAACGCCCCGCGGATCTGCGAAAGCTGAAAATTGAAATTGATTGATGCCTATTGGCACGGGCAACCCGTTCTAACTCAGCGGGTTCTTCCACCGCAGCCCCGGGAATCTCGCGAAGTCCCGGTCCGCCGTATACAGCACGCCACCGTATTCCATTGTAAGTGCCGCGATCTCGGCATCGCTCACTCGCGAACCCGCCGCCCGCCCTTCGAGCACCATCCGCCGAAACAACGCCCAGTAACCGACACCGGGCGTCAGAACGTGTACATTGGGATGCGCCAACCAGAGGTCGA
>PLIO01000041.1:9576-12981 GCA_003140075.1 Acidobacteriaceae bacterium
TCCGGGCCTTCGAGGTACTCGAGTAATTCCTCCACTTTGTCGAAGTCAGGAAGCCCCAAATTGATGGGTGTCACCTTGAACGGCTTCCGCGGAGGCTGTTTCGTCGTCAAGCCCAGGCGCAGGTACCGGTTCACCACCTGCTTGAACGGTTCCCCGGTCTTCCGGACTTCCTTGTTCAACAGGGCCGCGACGTCCTCATCGAGAGTAAGAGTGGTTCGCACATCATGATGCTAATGCATAAGACATCATGATGTCAAGGCACTCGCCGTGCGGCGAATGGTACATTGGAAGGTTATGCCCATGGTCAGCCTCGCAGATATCCAAGAAGCACAATCCCGGCTGCGCGGTATCACCACCCGCGGTCGCCTGATCGAGTTCCGTTATCCTGAATCCGCCGACCGATGTCTCTTTCTCAAACCCGAGAACCAGCAGCCCATCGGCGCCTTCAAGCTTCGCGGAGCTTACAACAAGATCGCCTCGCTATCAGAAGACGAGCGCAAACGCGGAGTCATCACCTACTCCAGCGGCAACCATGCGCAAGGTGTGGCCTACGCGGCGCGCGCTCTCGGCGTGAGGGCCATCATCGTCATGCCGGATAACGCGCCAGCCATCAAGCGCGAGGCCACGGCGGCGCTGGGCGCGGAGATCGTCTTCGTAGGCCCGGGCAGCACCGAGCGCCAGCTTAAGGCGGAAGAACTCGCCGCGCGGCACGGATACGTGATCGTGCCTCCCTATAACGACGAGCAGATCATCGCAGGCCAGGGCACCGTGGGACTGGAAATTCTCGAGGACCTGCCGGAGGTGGAAACGGTTCTCGCTCCGGTCGGCGGCGGAGGCTTGATCAGCGGTGTGGCTACGGCGATCAAGCTAAGCAAACCGTCGGTCAAGGTAATCGGCGTAGAACCGGAACTGGCGGGCGATGCGCAGGCCAGCTTGCGTGCGGGAAAGATTGTTCAGTTCCCTGCCGACCAGGTTTCGCGCACCATTGCCGACGGGCTGCGCACGCAAAGCATCGGACCAATCAACTTCGAGCACATCCGCCGCTACGTCGACGACATCGTAACCGTCACCGAAGATGAGATTCGCGAAGCGGTTCGGCTGCTGGCGGCAAATCCCAAAACAGTGGCCGAGCCGAGCGGAGCCGTCTCCGTGGCCGGCTTCCTGTTCCACCGCGATCAGCTTCCACAGACGCGGTTAAACGTCGCCATCATCAGCGGCGGCAACATTGATCCCAGGATGCTGGAAGAGTTGTGCCAACGGTCAGTACACAGCAGTTAGCAGTTGGCAATTGGCCGTTCGGAAGTTCTTGAATCCGCCCAAACGGTAGTTAGCCAAAGGCTAATTGCCATTTGCTAATTGCCATTTGCCGGTACAACCGGCCTGCGGTGCCGATGAAATAGGCCGCGCATCACATCGGGATAGTATTCCGAGAGCACGTTGTAACCGCTGTTGCCAGCCAGATTGACGCCCCAATTCGAAAAAACGCGCCCAACCGTGCGGTCCTGCGGCGGGTAATAGCTGGTCGAAATGCCGCAGGAGATCAATTGGCCGAATACCTCCGAGTTGTTGAACCCCCAGGTGAGGTCGTCTCGGCGCGTCACAAAAGTGCGGTTGGCGGCATACCACATTCGGGAAATCATCGATCCCCGGCCCCGCCGAAAATAGCGCGGATCTTCGTGCAGGATCGAAGGCAGAACACCGTAGATGAGCATGCTGCTGGTAATCTGGTCGCCTTCGGAAGCCGCAAAACGCTCTCCGTATGCGCCCCAGCCTTCGCCGTAATGCGGCTGGCTGTTCGCAGCCTGCTGCAAGGCCGCCTGAAATGCGTTCCCAATGTGTGCGCTCACATCGAACGACTGGTGCAGCGAGAGTATGAATTTTTCGCGCACCGTCAAAGGGCGCCGGTTGGCCGGTACGTCGTTGGTATTCTCAAAATCTGGAATCATGCCAAACATGCGCTTGGGCGGCGGCGCAGGATCCTGGTCTGGCGATTTTGCAGCCACCGTGGTGCCGGTCGGCGGATCCGCCGCTCCGGCGCTTTGGGCCGAAAGCGATTGCGCAACGACGCAAGTCATCAACCCTACCCAGCAGACGCAGCCCAGCAGTCGCCTCATGCCCACCAACCCCGATTTTGACCGGCGGAGCAAGACCTCCAGCATACCTCGCTGCATCCATTTTGAAGGGTAAATCAAGCCTGCGGTTGTAACGAAAGTGAGCGTTCTCACGGAGTGGCAGCAAATCATTTCGAACGTGCGGCCACCGCCCAACGCCGGATCGCAACCACCGACCAAACCGCCTCGACCAAGCCGAACGGCCAAGCTCCCTGCAGAAAACCGTAGACAGAACCGAGCGCGCACGCTCCGGCAAAGGCGAGAATAAACCATCGGCTCCGCGCTTCCAGAGCGTAGCAAACCAGCATTGCAGTTACCGCGAAAAGTCCGAATATCGTCAGGGATGTCACAAGTTGTAATGGCCGCAGCAGTCTGCACTATCTCACAAGGCGATATCGCTTGTCCCTAACCTCCGGCTCAGCTGTGCCAATTCCTTAAACCGCGAAGGCGCCAGCCAACACACATGTTGGACCAGATTACAACTGGTCTTACTTATGATATGATGTAAGGCATGAAAGACATGTCTTCCACTTTTACCTCCAAGGGCCAACTTGTCATCCCGGCGGAACTTCGCCGCAAGCACAAGATTGAAGCCGGCACCAAGGTCAGGATCCTTGAGGACCAATTCGGCCGCATCGTCCTGCAGCCCATCACCGAAGATTACATCGACCGCGTCATGGGGCTTCTGGCAGACGGGCCAGACCTGCTGGCTAACTGGGAGAAAGAACATCGCGAGGAAGGCGAGCACGATAAATGAAGACGTATGTGCTCGATGCGAGCGCATTGTTCGCGTATCTACGAAGTAGGCCAGGCGCGCCCAAAGTCAACGAACTCCTGAAAGAAGCAATCCGTGGCCGCGCAAAACTGCTCATGTCGGCCGTGAATTACGGAGAAGTATATGGCAGGATTCTTCGCGACTACGGGTATGAGCAAGCGCTCTCGGCAACGCATGCGGTGAGTCCTCTACCAATAGACATGCTGGAAGCTTCGCCGCAGAGGGCACGCAGGGCGGCCGACGTGAAAGCAAAATACAAGCTCTACTATGTCGACAGCTTCGCGGCGGCACTGGCGATCGAACACAAAGCCACGCTGGTCACCAGCGACTCCGATTTCCGCAAACTCGGCCACGGCTTTCCCGTCGTTTGGCTCAAGGCCTGACGGAAGCCTTACGGCTCATGCGCTGGAGTTTCCTAGCCTTCCCGCACAAACGGCCGCGGAACTTTCCACTCGCCAGCCGCAAAAATATTTGCTTGGCGCAAAGATGCAAGGAATGTTGTTGCAACGAGAAAATGTC
>PLIO01000211.1 GCA_003140075.1 Acidobacteriaceae bacterium
TAACTCCTTTTCCAGCTTGCTCTTACCAAGCAAAAATGCAAGCGGAGATCGAATGTCATCCAATTTTCGCGCATCCGTCTTCCGTGCCTGCCGGTCACCCGGAACGTAAAACCACGCACTCGTCCCATCGCTCACAAAGAGCTTCTCTCTGGGAGAACGGTACTCCCACCGCATCTTGCCGGGTTTTTTCAATCCCGATTTGGCCAGCCAAAGCATCCCCGCCTCCGTTCGCTCCATCCCCGACCCGCGATAAACCTCCGTAAATTCCGCCTGCAACGTCCGCAAATGGTTGTAATGCTCGTCCACTGCTTGCGCGATGGCACGGACGTCTTGCACCACAGTGCCAGCCGTCAGGGCCAGAGAGGCCAGCAACACCACTGAAACTCTGATCATTACAACGATTCTACTCTCGTCATTTTCAGGAGGCGTCATCCCGACGCTCCGCGTTCTCACCAGCGGGGCGAGAGATCTCCTGAGCATCGCAACGCCCGGCTGATTTTAGGTGGCTCAGCGCTTCAGCGCTGCGATAAGCGCTTATAAAAATAACACTGTCATTCCGAGCAGCCCGGAGCGCCAGCGACGGCAAGTGGAGGAACCCGCTTTTTCCCGCCGCGTCACAAATACCCGAAGCGTCCTCTGCCCTGTCATCCTGAGGCAGCGGAGTCGCACGCGAAGCGAGCGACTCCCAACGAAGGATCCCTGCAATTCTGCAAGGACGGCTCAGGTTTTCGGCTGTCGATTACACTTGCAGAAGTCTGACCATGCCGATGAAAGCCAACCGCGCCTCAGCGCCTTCGTCCTGCGCCAGGTGCATCGAGGATTTATTCATGACCGAAGAAGATGAGAAGGATTACGAGAGGTTCATCGAGGGGATTGAGTTCTTTCTGAAGCTGGACGCAAAGCAGCATATGGAACACATCAGGCAGCACAAGGAGGATGCACTTTGCACTATTCGCCATTTCAGCGGCACGGGTTCCGCATCCTGCACAAGGGATGGTATGCAGGGCTTGAGGTCTCTGGTACAGCGACGAGTTCAGGCCAGAGATGATGGCAAGAACTTTGCTGTGGACGAGGTTGTTCAATGCATCTCAGATCAGATCGGGCCTGGTTTAAAAGACGGAACACAACAAGGCGAGAGTCCAGAAGAGATTTTTGAGCGCGTCTACGCCCAAGCTCTAAAGTCGGTTCAGGATCGACAGAGGCAACGCACCTATCATTTCCCTTGCGTCCTTGCTGGGGCAAAGAGCCCGGAGCAGTTTTCGATTGGTCCTGTGCAGTTTACGATCGGCTCCCTCTTCAGATCACGTCTGCTGTCTTTGAACCCACAACAGAAGAAATTTAGCGAAAGAGTGCAAGACCCAGAGCTCCTCGAGTACATACAAAAATTCGGATGGATCGCCTCTGTCAAAGTTCCGTCTTGCTCGGAGACAATTTCAAAAGAAAGAGCCGAGCTCGCGGCGCGAACCGCGATTAATATCGTCAGGGTATGGTTCGGACTTGGACACGGCGACAGACTGAGACTCGTGCACACCGAGCCGGCGACTTCCGGATTCTCAAGATTTTTAGTGGAGGATGATGAGGAGATTTCGGAGAGCTGGTCCCGAAAGTTCGAGGGGGCGTCGGTCGTAGATGGTTGGTTCGACCAGATCGTCCCGGGAAACGTGCGCCACCACAAGATCGTATCTTGGCTATTGAGAGATATCGTCTATGAAGAGCGCTCTGAAATGGTTGAAAGAGTCATCGATGCGCTGAGTTGGTTTGGCGACGCTGCCTTTGAACCATCGCCCGGAGCCAAGATTGCCAAATTGGTAATGCTATTAGAACGTCTAACGATGACGACAAAAAAGTTCAGTAAGAGGCGGTTCTGTCGGCGCGTCGCGATCCTTGCGCTGAAGGATGACGGTGACTTCACAGCGAAGTATTGGGCAGCTTACAACTTCTATAACGCACGGAGCGAAATTGCTCACGGAGCAAAGTCCCAGTTCGCTGGCGATCACTGGACTGAACTCCAACAAGCACAAGAGATGATCACGAACTGCCTGTTCCGAGCGATGGAGGTTTACTCTCTCTTCCGATTTCCTGCGCCACGTTGGCCAAAAACCCTCAACGCTTTTTTTGACCAACAAGAAAACCGTTGGACTACTCTAAGTAATAATCTGGACGCCGAATTGGTACGTAAAGATGACGAGAGGGGATTCTAAATAGGAGAAGGCGATCTTAACTACCTCGCGCCTCGAACTCATCAAAAAACTGCCTAGCCAGGCAGACCCTATTTTCCCTTGAGACCTCCAACTCCTGACGGATGCCTTCTTCAGCATCCGCAAAGGCGGCCGCGTCCAGTAATCCCTGATACGGTTCCGGGGTCCGACCGCTCCCACTTTTCCACATTCTTATTGGTCACATGTCACATCTTTCTCCCTGCAATCAGGCTAAACTCAGTCAAAATTTCCTCGCTCAGCGCAAGGAAATTACCCGCTCTTGTTCAATTTTATTGCAATAATTAAGCCGTAACGTTATGGAAACAAATATTTTATTCCCAAGTCCTTCAGAAACTAGACTTTAGTCGGATCAAAGGGATATCCGAACCCCGCAAGTGATTATTTCCAGAGATTTTACGAGATTGATCCGTAATTTTTTAAATCCGGAATCTCCCCCGCAACGTACAGAGCATACTGGTTCGTTCCCAAATTTTTTTTCATCGCACTGCACCCGCCCAGTTCATGCTCGAGCAGCGGATTGTGGTAAAGCACATACACCACTCGCGGCTGCTCCCGCAGACTCCGGTCCAGATTCGCGATCACACGACGCAGTCCAGACTCCAGAAACGGATTGAACAGAAACAGCACAGTGGGCTCAACTGGAAATGCAAAATCAGTCGCGTCGCCGCAAATCGCCTCGATCGCAAAACACTTCTGCGCTTCGCTCCGATACTTGCCAAGATTTCCCCAGGCCACCCGATGCAGCGCTGGCAAGAGTTCCACTCCCACAATGCGCCGAAACGGATAATCCGAGGCCATCAGCAGCGTTCGTCCCTTTCCCGATCCCAGATCGATGAAGGTGAATGCGCCAAAGTCGAAGCCTTTCTGGTCCGACAAAGCCGCAATCATTTCGTGGAACAAGGCAGACTCAGTCGGCTGATAAGGAGAATGGAAAACCCCCAGCAATCGATCGCGCCATCCCACCGCCGCGCTGGTCGTGTTCACTCGATGCTCCCAATCGTATTCGGCATCGCCGTAACGTTGCCGCCGCCGTTCCGGAGTCGACTCCCGCACAAACTCCGCCAGCGCGCCCAAAAATTGCCAGGTCGCCGAGCCGCGCCCATCACGCACGGCGATGTTCTTCCACCATCTCCACGCCGAGCGAGTTACGCTGATTCGCCGTAGCGCAGAATCGAGTTCATCCATGAGCCCAATCATAAGGGAAGGGAAGACAACTCAAAGGAAGCGAGGATGAGGGAAGCGGAAAGGAATGTGAACAGAAGAAGCTGTCGCTATTCCTGATCGTGGAACTTCGGCTGCGGCTTGTATTCCGGCGGAATGCCTTTGGTCGCAAACGGGAAATCGTCGGGCACGCGCACCTCGACGCGCCCTTCCGCCGTCAGCTTGTACGGATGACCATCCGGATCGACCGGAATTCCGAGCAACCGCTCCGCGCTGGCGAGTTCCGAAATGCTCGCCGGCAATCGTCCCGTGCGCTCGCCAAAGCGGGTCACGTCTGCCTGCAACCGCGTCACATCTTCATCTACGCGCAACGCCCGCAGATGTTCGACCGCATTTTGCCGGATCAACTTATCCTGGCTGTTCTGGTACGTCGCCGACCACATCATGCGCGCCGTATCGAACTCGCCCGCATGTTCCGCCATCTGCGCCGCCAGCAACCGCAGGAACGGATGCGCATTCGGTACCTTCGATCCACGATCAAACGCATCGGCAGCTTTTCGGTAGTCCTTCAAATTCATGTAATAAACAAAACCCATATCGTAGTAAAGCTTCCAATTGTCCGGATTGTTCTGGATGCCGTACTCCATCAACTGAATCGCCGCCTCCGGCTGTCCCGCGCCGCCCGGTGGCGGCGGCGCCAGAAAGCTGGCTCCGAACTGGTAAGCCACCACCAGTTTCGGATCCAAATGCGTGGTGATGTCCAGCAGAGGATAAAGCAGGTTGTAGCTCAGTGCGCCGTCGTGATGTCGGCCCCCGAAATACTGCACCGCGCGCGTCCAATAAATGTCGGCTAGCAACCCCTCGTAACCCAGACTCGCACGTTTCAACACCTTCGGCGAATTCAGATACAGAACTTCGTCGAGTGTGGCCTGCGGGCGAAGTTGATCGGAGCGATGCAGAAGCAAAGCGCTGGCACCAAGAGATAAGATGAAGAAGGCACCGGCGACAATTGTAACTTTGCGGCGCTGCTTCATTTCAGGTTCCGGTGTTCAAAAATTAGAACGGCTCCGCTCAGAGCCATCGCAGCGTAGAAGAAAGCGTACAGCGTGTTATGCCAGATCAGTTGCATGGCGACTGGCTGCTCGTGAGCGATGGAGCTAACTACATTGAAGGCGGAAAAATTCGGAACCAGGTAGGCCGCGCCGGTCACCAGCCAGCGCGTGAATCCGTGAGCCATGCCCGCAAACCCGCGCAGGTCTTCGGCAAAGCTGCCGATCACGAACAGCGAGAAGGCGAACACTGCGGAAAGCAACGGCGAAGAGAATGAAGAAAACAGCAGCGCCAGCGAGCAAATAATCAGGAATTCGAGAACGATGAAATACAACGCCACTAATATCAAAGCATCGGCGGGCACAAATTTGTGAGCCACATAAAACAGCGCGGCAAAAACCCCGATGGCCATGAAGAACGTATTCACCACCAGTGTTCCGGCCAGTCCAAAGAATTTGCCGACGATGAACTCCCATCGCCGCACCGGACGGGACAAGACCGTGTACAGCGTGCGCTTCTCAATCTCTTTTGAAACCAGGCCGATGCCAATGAAAATTGCGATCACGATTCCGAACAAAGAAACCGCAGTCAAGCCCAGGTTGATGACGACCAGTTTTTCGATCTCGATGGAAATCTGTCCGACAAGAATTGCTGCTCCGGAAAGCAGCACGGCGAAGGCGATGAGGTTATAGAGTACGCGGTCGCGCACGGCCTCGCGAAATGTGTTCGCCGCAATGTGCGCGATGCGCGCTTTCATAACTTTCCTCCCGCAGTAGTCTCGACGCGCCGCAGTTTCTCCACAAAGTAAGCTTCGAGCGAGGTGCGCATCGGCGTGATTGCGATTAAACGTAGGCGCTCGCGGCGCAACGCGTCGATCGCCGCATCCTGCTGGCTTTCGTCAATGACGGCGCGCACGGTATCTCCGGTGACGTGGCATTCCGCACCCAGCGCCTTCATCGATGGCGGCACATGCGTGCCCTCCCAGATCACTTCCACTTTGCCCTGCACGCTTGAAGTCAAATCCGCAACCGCGCCTATGCCGCGGAGTTCTCCTTTGTGGATGATGGCGACGCGATCGCAAAGCGCTTCGGCGTCGGAAAGAATGTGCGTGGAGAAAAATACGGTTTTGCCGTCGTGCTTGAGCTGCTCCATCAAGTCACGCACTTCGCGGCGTCCCATGGGATCAAGGCCCGACATCGGTTCATCGAAGAATACGAGCTTGGGATCGTGCAATATGGCTTGCGCAATTCCCACGCGCTGCAACATGCCTTTAGAAAATTTCCGCAACTGCACGCCTTTCACTTCAGGCAGGCCGACGCGTTGCAAGGTGGCTTCAACTCGCCGCGAACGTTCCTTTGCGACAACCCCGGAAAGCTGTGCGTAATAATTCAGCAGCTCGTGCGCAGTCAGATGATCGTAGAAATACGGCTGCTCGGGAAGGAATCCGATTTGCGCTTTGACCTCCGGATCGGTCCAATCGCGCCCGAGCAGACGCGCCGATCCGGCAGTAGGGAAGACCAATCCCATCAGCAGCTTCAGCGTTGTGGTTTTGCCCGCGCCGTTCGGCCCGAGAAAGCCGAAGATCTCGCCATCTTCCACTGTCAGATGAAGCGGACTCAGCGCACACTTCGACCGCTTCCGCCAGAACCCCACCTTATAGGTTTTTTCCAAGCCGAGAATTTCGATCGCAGGCATGGCGCTCCGACAGAATCGAATAGAAGACAACTCTTTCCTGAAAAATTATATGAAACACGCCAACAATTGTGTACCTGGGATGCGGTTACGATGGTTACTATTTGAGTCGTTCAGTTCGAGGAGCGGGCCGTTTTACGGCTTCTGTCGTCGCACGCTGGAGCGTGTCTTCTCACTGAAAGTCTCGCAGTGAGACTGAGACACGACGGGCATCTCCGCGAGACAAGCCTGCAACTGAGAATGCCCTCTTTAGTTGTTCATCGGGTTCAAAACCTGGCAAGCTCCGTAGCTTCCGACCAGGGTGATGTTGCCTGCCGGCTGGAGTCGAATTACCAGATCCTCAAATGCGCAATAAGAACGGGTTCCGGTAAGGCTGCTGAGCGGAGTGCCCGTCGCATAGAACTGATTGTTGATGATGCTTCCGGGGCCCATGGAGCCGGTGGCGGCGAAGCTATAACCACTCTTGCCGCTGCCTCCGCCATTGGTGGCCAGACTGTTATCGAGGAGACAGGCTGTCGCGATGCCGGCTGTACAGGGCACGGCACCGCCGAGCGGCACCAGCGTGGCCGGGAATCCGACTGTATTGTATGCGCCGTAATAGGCGGCTTCGGCGATGTTGATGTCATGAATCGAAGCAGCTGCGGACGAGTCATTGGCGGCCATGCGGGCCCGCATGAGATTCGGGATCGCGATGGCGGCAATGATGAGAATGATCGCCACCACAATCAGCAGCTCGATAAGTGAGAAACCCTTTTGTTTCCGCATGGAAGTCTGTGACTGCACCTGTGCTTCTGAGCTCGACACTAAAGGCTGTGGCACGTTACAGGCCAAAATGCCTGACGAACTCTATGCTGGTACTGCCGTAACCACTCTGTCCGCGTGCTTTGGACAAAAGGGACAGCGAACCCGACGTTCGCCGTCCCAGACTTGCTGAACTTTAGACTTACTAAACTTTCCGAAGATGCCTTCGCCAAAACCGGCAGCTAGTTCGCCATCGGCAGGAAGGCTTCGCAGCCGGCATAACTGCCAGCAGCGCCCAAATTGCCGGGGGTGTTGGTGCGCACTACACCGTCGTTGAAGGCGCAGAACGACTTGGTGCCCGTCTGCGCGCTCAGCGGCACGGCCTGGGTCCAGAATTCGATTGGAATAGTTGAACCACCGGGAATGACCGGTGTAGCCGCGAAGGTGTAACCGCTCTTACCGGAGCCGGCTGGAGTGCCATTCGTGGCCAGATTGTTGTCGATCAAGCAACCGGTAGCCACTGCGGGGGTGCAAGGAGCGGCGCCGCCCAAGGCAGCCAGGTTCGCGGCATAACCTATTGTCGGATAAGCGGAGAAGTAACCGATTTCGCCGGTGACGATGGTACGCTCGGATGCGGCCGCGGACGAATCGTTGGCTGCCATACGGGCGCGCATCAGGTTAGGAATAGCAATTGCCGCAATAATCAGTATGATTGCGACCACAATCAGGAGTTCAATCAGCGAAAAGCCTTTAGATTTTTTTATATGTTTCTGCACGTTTGTTGTCCCCAAGTTTGGTTTTGCTTTCATAGAACATTGACTGCCCTTAATATTGCACCCCGCTTGCCAAAGTGGGGTTTTCGTAATGTGACCGAAGAGCATACGAGAACATCCTTTCTTTTCAATGCGTGCGAGCACTTAAAGGATTTTGAGATGAATGGGATTGTCGATTCAGCCAGAAATAGGCAAGGCGGCTGACAGAACTTGTCAGTGGGAAATGGCTGGTGACGCTCAAGAAGAAAAGCAAGGGCAGCGAACTCTCATTCGCTGCCTTGATACTTTGTCCCGACTTACTATCTGGCCACTAATTGGCCATCGGAAGGAATGCCTGACAACCGGCGTAGCTGCCGGCTGCACCCAGATTGCCCGGAACATTGGTGCGGATCACGCCATCATCGGCCGCGCAATACGACTTGGTGCCAGTCTGTGCGCTAAGGGGCACGCCCTGAGTGTAGAACTCGATTGGAAGAGTGTTACCCGCCGGAATAATCGGTGCTGCCAGGAAGCTGTAACCGCTCTTACCGGCGCCCGCTGGAGTGCCGTTGGTCGCCAGGTTGTTGTCGATCAGGCAGCCGGAAGCCACTGCCGGAGTGCAGGGAGCAGCCCCGCCCAAGGCGGCCAAATTTGCAGCATAGCCGATGGTGGGATACGCGGCGTAGTAACCAATCTCGCCGGTGACGATTGTCCTTTCAGAAGCAGCCGCTGAGGAATCGTTGGCTGCCATGCGGGCGCGCATCAGGTTCGGAATAGCGATCGCCGCAATGATCAGAATGATGGCTACCACGATCAGCAGCTCGATCAACGAAAAACCCTTCTGTTTCCGCATCGGTTTGTGCCCCTCGGAAAGGGTACCACCAGAAGCGCGCTCAGGCACGTTGCAGGCGGAATATTTTTTAACCAGAAGCCGCGCCAGCCTTGGGTTCTCGACCAAAAAAAACAAAGGGCAGCGAACTTGCGTTCGCTGCCCCGGTACTGCTTCCCGTACTGCTAGCCAGCTATTAGTTGGCCATCGGGAGGAATGCTTGACATCCAGCGTAGCTACCCGCCGCGCCCAGGTTGCCCGGGACGTTGGTGCGGACGACGCCGTCATCAGTCGCGCAGAACGACTTGGTGCCAGTCTGTGCGCTAAGCGGCACGGCCTGGGTGTAGAACTCGATCGGCAGCGTGTTGCCGGCAGGAATAACCGGGGTCGCCAGGAAGCTATAACCGCTCTTACCGGAGCCAGCCGGGGTACCGTTGGTGGCCAGGTTGTTGTCGATCAAGCAACCGGTAGCCACTGCGGGAGTGCAAGGAGCCGCGCCGCCGAGGGCAGCCAGGTTGGCAGCATAGCCAACGGTCGGATAAGCCGCGAAGTAGCCGATTTCGCCGGTGACGATGGTACGCTCGGAAGCGGCCGCGGACGAATCATTGGCTGCCATACGGGCGCGCATCAGGTTAGGAATAGCGATAGCTGCAATGATCAGGATGATAGCCACCACGATCAGCAACTCGATTAGTGAGAAACCCTTCTGTTGTTTCCGCATCTCGATTTTCCCCTCGTTTTTTGAACTTTCGTTGATTTCGTTTCTGAGTCACGAATGACGCAGTCGGGCATAATGATGGCACTTGCCCTGCCAAAACTGGTAGTTACCTTGGTTCCGGGGGGGCTTGCAATAATTGCCGTATTTTCAATGACCGGGCAAACTCTGGTCTCATTCCAAGGTTGACCAAACGGCGCATCATGCCAAAACGCGTCGCAATGGCTGACAATTCGTGTCAGTCCAGCCCAAGGCCGTTCCTATTTTAGAACGGTATTGGAATCGGCACTTGCGGGAAAAACGCAGGTTTCAGATGGCCGGGGCATGGGCTGCCAACTTGGCGCTAGGGGCTCGATTTACAGCTCGGTGGCTTTTACCAGCAGGCAAGTGACATCGTCGTGCTGCGGGGTCGAGCCCACGAATAGATCCACCTCCGCCATCATTCGTTTGAGCATTTCCGCCGGTGTACCTATCGCTCCGGCGGCAATCACGCTCAGCAAGCGAGTTTCGCCGTACTCTTCCTGGCGGGCGTTCTCGGCCTCGACTAACCCATCGGTGAAGACGATCAACCAATCGTCCGGCGCGAGCGCCACGCTAGCGGANNAATCCGGTGCTTCGCCGCAGAATGGGGTTGTTATGCCCAGCATTGATGTAGGTGAAGATGCGCCGCGCGGCGTCGTACTCGGAGAAGAATGCGGTGGTGAAGCGCAATCCGCCCTGGCTGTTGGAGCAGGCATACTTGTTCATGTTGGCGACTAATTCGGGAAGGGCGACCTGCGCGGTGGAAAGTGTTTTGAGACTTGCTTGGAACGTGGCCATGAGCATGGCCGCGGGAATGCTTTTGCCGGCGACGTCGGCGACGGCGAAGACGACACGATTGTCTTCGTTGGTTTTGCCGGGGCGCGGAAACACGTCGTAGTAATCTCCGGCGACCGTGTTGGCGGGACGGGTTGCGTAGGCGATTGAGACGCCGGGAATCTGCGGTGGAGCGCCGGGCAGGAGCCAGGTTTGAATCTCGCGCGCGATTTGCAGATCGCGTTTCATCACGACGCGGTCGGCGATCTCCAGCATGAGCAGCAGGAACATCAGCAGGCCGCCCCAGAAATGGAAATCGAATTCGAGGACGTGCAACTCGTGGTCGCCGCCGCGATAACTGAACCCGCCGCTGGGAAAGACGAGCATGACAAGCGCAAGCAGGAGCAGCACACGCCGCGCGGGCGACAGCTTTTCCAGGACCGCCCAGAAGAATTCCTTGACGATGTGCAGGCGGCGGCCGCGCTGCGTGAGGTCGTCTGGAGTTTTCGCGGCCACGTCGCGGGAGTAGAGACGGTAGCTGGCGCGCGCTTCGGTTTCAAATTGGGACCAGAGCTGCGTCAGCTCCAGGCCTTCGGTGACCCTCCGCCAGAATTGGTGCAGGCGGACTCCCAGTGGCGGGCGTTGGGTGGAGGCCGGTGGGGGTGCGGTCGCCATGGATTCAGTGATTATAGAGGAAGGGACAGTTGAGATTTCCAATGGCTAATTTCCAAACAATCGTAGTGGGCAAGTACAAATTGCGTTCTTTAGAACGCTGCTTAGAACAACGACAACTGTTCTCCCACCGGTGCCTTGGGAATGATCGTCTGCGAGCGGTGTGGGTGGTGGCCTATTCCATACTTCTGGCGCAGACGCTCGACAAGCTGGGAGAGTGGCTTGGCATAAGCAGCCGGCAAAAACGCACGGCTATGATAGCGGCGCTTGTAATTCTCCACCAGATGGGGGAATTGTTTTTCTAGGAAAGGAAGAAATACCGCGGCGGAGCACGGCTTCAAGAACAGCGGTCCAGCGAATAGGTGATGAGCTCCAGCCTCGGCGGCTGCACGCACCAGAGCCTCGAGATCTTTTGGCGAATCGGTAATTCCCGGCAACACCGGAGAACCACTCATGCCTACGCGCAAGCCCGCCTCGCTCAACTGGCGGATGGTTTCGAGACGCAGATCGGGACGGGGAGCGCGCGGCTCCAGAATTCGCGCCAGTTCGACATCCAGAGTTGTGATTGTGACGTTGACTGACAAGTGGTTATGCCGGGCTACTGCTTGCAGTACGTCGATATCGCGCAAGATGAGATTCGATTTGGTGATGATGCCCAGATGGAATCCGCTATGGCGCGAGAACTCTTCGAGAATCTCGCGGGTGACTTGATAGCGGCGTTCCGCAGGCTGATAGGGGTCGGTGGCTGCACCAATGGCAATGGAATCATCTTGTTTTACCTGGCGCAATTCCTGGCGCAGCAATTCCGCCGTATGTTGCTTCACGTAAATCTTCCGCTCGAAGTCCACGCCTTGGCGCATCTCCATGAATTCGTGCGTATAGCGGGCATAGCAGTACTTGCAGGCGAATTCACAGCCGCGGTAGGGATTGATGGTCCATTCAAAGGGAACACCGCGACGGCTTGCGCAGCGGTTGAGCAGAGACTTGGCGGGAAGAGTGAAGTATTCAACGTCATGCCCCTCGCGCAGCGATTCACCCTGCGATGCCAGACGGGCAATGCCCACTAAGGGCGGCTTTTCCGAAACGGGGAACAATTGCAGGGTCGGCATTGTGTTCGCCTTTTATTCGCCTAGTGTGCGCTGGAAATCTAGCGGCAGTCAAGAAGAAAATAACTTCAGAATTAATGCGGAGCTTTCAGACTAATCAGATTAGATTACCGGCGAGATGACGCGGCTGGAATGAAGTCAACTTTACCGCAATGACCCCTCTCATCTATTTGTATCCCGCATTACGGCTGGGCAACTGGCTTTTCTGCCGGCTTCTCAAACAATTTTGGATCGACCACCGGATTGAACTCCAGCGTCGTGTACTCGGATGTACTTGAATCCTGTCCATCCTGTTTATTGTGGCGCACCATGGGAACAGTGAGGCCATTCACAGATTTCCAGTCGTCCAGGTCGGTCTCGCCTTGTGCGGGACCATGCTGTCCCAGTGTCGCGTAGGTTTCCTTCAGGATATGGCCAGTCTGCGGGTCGACGAACCAGCGGATTGAGGCTCCGGCGGCGTTTACGTCGACGATGCGCGCGTCCACGTTGCCGACCTTTTCGATTCCTCCGGCTTGGAAGAACACGTTGGGGTCGCTGACGTTAGCGCCAATGAAAATTGGGTCGCGCTTGATCTGTTCAAGAGTTTCCTCTTTTCGGGCATCGGGCCACTCTTGGGTTTGCCCGTTGGGAAGGCCAAGGAAAGCCACGTCGGGGGTGACGACGACCGTTATGGTTCCGTTCGGAGTGTGCATTTCTGCATGCAGGTGATCGGGAAAGACGATGGTGCTCTCCATCTGCATCGGGAAATCGCCTTGCGGCGATTTCTGCGTGAGGGTGATCTTGGCTTTAACGGATTTGATGGTGGCCAGTTTCGCCTCGCCTCCCATGGCAGCAACAACTTTCGCGGCAAGCGCTTTGCCTTCAGCATTCGATGCGGTTACTTTTGCCGCCTTGTCTTCCTTCGCGCCCGGTGGCGGGGGAATCTTAATATCGATCTCCTTTACGGCGCCGAGTGACGAGAGCGGCTTGTCGAACTCTTTCGTGTTTCCGACGACCAGCACCGCCAGTTGATCGCGATGCACATACTTCGCGGCGATCCGATTTGCATCCGCTGCGGTTACTTTTTGGACTTCGACGGGAAATTTGTCCAGCCAGTCGGCGGGATAGCCATAGAACTCGTAGGTCATGCGCTCCGCTAGAACTTTGTCGGGAGAGTCGAGGCGGAAGATGAAAGCGTTGAGAATGGCATCTTTCGCGTGGTTGATTTCTTCGTCGGTGATGGGATGTTTGGCGAGGTCGTCGATATCTTCATCAAGCGCCTGGATTGCCTCGATGGTGGTCTGGCTCTTGGTTCCGGCAACAAATTGCTGAACGCCTGGGTGCCCGAAACTTGAGCCGATACCTCCGCCAACGTTATAGGCGAGGCCGCGCTTCGTGCGAATGTCGTTGAACAGACGCGATGAAAACCCGCCACCGAAGGCTTCATTGAAAACGGAAATCGCGTAATAGTCGGGATTGTTGCGCGTGGTGCCCAGAGTCAGCATGTGGATGCTGCTCTGATTTACGTCCCCTTTGGGAATGAGATAGTAGCCGGGAGCCGCGGGATGGAACTGAACCTCGTTGTGAGGAGCGTCTGCGCCTTTGGGCCACGACTCAAACGCGGCGCGGAGCTTGGCTTCCATGGCTGTGGCATCGAAGTCTCCGCTGACACCGAGAATAATGTTGATGGGATGAACGTAGGTTTTGTGCCAGTCGAGCAAATCCTGGCGAGTGATGGCGGCGATGGTGGAATATTCGGGCTGACGCGTATAAGGATTGTCAGCTCCATAGGCTAGCTTGGCGGATTCGCGCGAAGCAATTCCTCCGACTTCGTCGTTGCGGCGAGAGATGCCATCGTCTGCCTGCTTTTGTGCCAGGTCGAGCTTGTCGGCGCGGAATTCAGGATTCTGCAGCAGATCGACGAAGACTTTGAAGACGTCGTCGAAATCGGCTTTGAGGCAGGACAAGCTGACGTCAGTCGAATCTGAGCCCCCGCCGGTTTCGACCTTGGCGGCGCGAATTTCCAGGAAGTCGTCGAGCTGGTCTCCGGTTTGAGTTTTGGTCCCGCCGGTGCGCCACACTTCTCCGAACATATCCACGAGCCCAACTTTGGCCGCTGGTTCGTTACTTGAACCTCCGCGGATGCGGGCTGTGGCGCTGATCAACGGGAGTTCGTGATCTTCCTGGAGAAAGATCACCATGCCGTTCGAGAGCTGAATGCGTTTGGGTTGCGGCGGGTGAAATGCGGGCAGTGTGGGAACCGGGATTTGCTGCCAGTTCGTCGCCTGCGATGACACTTCAGGAGTTGACAGGAATGCCAGCGCTACGATCGCTACGCCCAGTAGAATGAATTCGCGCTTGATTTGAGTTCTCATCGCGCACCTCCCTGATCCGGCGAAACTCGTTCGGAGGAACTCTGATCCGCCGAACCTTCGTCTCCCGATTTCTTGTCGTCGCCTTGATCTGCGCCTTTGGCGGTCTCGATCACTCCGATGGTGCGGTTGGTGTCGTTGAAAGTCTCGTTGGCCACGCGGCGGATGTCAGCTTTGGTCACCTGATCGATGCGGTCCACCGATCGAAACAACTCGCGCCAGTCGCCATAGCGAGTCTGATAAGTGGCGAGCTGAGTTGCCAACCCCTCATTGTCTCCGAGGCTGCGGATCAGATTTGCTTTGGCGCGAGTTTTGATCATCTTTAATTCGTCGTCGCTAATGTCTTCTTTTTTCAGCCGATCGATTTCCGCGTGAATGGCGGCGGCCACTTCCTGTGTGGTATGGCCGGGGAGCGGAAAGGCGTAGAAGGCAAAGAGGTGCGGGTATTTCGTGCCGGGCAGCCCACTAAAGCCGGCTGAAAAAGAGGCGATCTTTTTATCGCGCACAAGAGCCCGATAAAGGCGGGAAGTGCGGCCCTCCGACATCAGGTCGGTGATCGCGTCGTAAACGGCGTCGTCTTTGCTTCTGTAGTCAGGGCGGTGGTAGCCCTCGACATAAAGCGGCTGCGACTGCTCCATCAAAACAACTTTGCGCTCGGAATTCTGCGGAGGCTCCAGGGTCGTGGTTTCGTCAGGCTTGTGGCTGGCGGGAAGGCGGTCGAAATATTTCTCGAGCACGGGCATGACTTGCGCTGCGTTTAGGTCTCCGGCGACGGCGACGACAATGTTCGCAGGCACGTAGTATTTATCGAAGAACTTCTTGGCGTCGGTGGCCGAGAAGGTGTTTAAGTCGGACATCCAGCCGATGGTGGGCCGATGGTAAGGATGAGCCTCGAATGCGGAGGCGTCGAATTGTTCGAGCAAGCGGCCGATGGGGTTGCTGTCGGTTCGCAGGCGGCGCTCCTCAATTACTACGTTGCGCTCTTTATAAAACTCGCGCATGACAGGATGAAGAAAACGATCGGACTCAAGATAGGCCCAGAGTTCGAGTCGGTTCGAAGGAAGCGAGTAGTGATAGGCCGTCTCATCGTAGTCAGTAAAGGCGTTGAGGTCCTGGCCCCCGCTCTGCTCGATGATCTTGCCGAACTGATTCGGCACTACGTATTTATCGGCAGCGGCGGTGGCATCCTTCCAGGCCTTCTCCAACTCCTTCAACTTGGCTTCGTCGCGGCCTACTTCCTTATCGCGCTCAGTAATGTAGGCGGCGTAGGCAGCTTCGACTTTTTCCAGGGCCGGCTTCTCAGCGGCATAGTCCGTGGTGCCGATCTTGTCCGTGCCTTTGAAGGCCATGTGCTCGAACATGTGGGCGAGTCCGGTCTCGCTCATGGGATCCTGCGCGGAGCCCGCGTCGACCAGAGTAAAGAAGGAAAACACCGGCGCCTCTGGCCGCTCGCAGATGAGAATGGTGAGGCCGTTCGGCAGATGCTTGACCGTGATCCGCTTCTCGAAGGATGCGACATCCTGTGCGGCGGCCAACGCCGTAAGCAACAAAAGTGCAACTAAGGGCCTAAATAATCGGGGTTTCATTGGACCTCCGGAGAATCGAGCGAACTAAACCTCGTGGCTGAACCGACATGCTTGAACCAACATGTTTTGACGATTATGAAGGGCAGAAGTTTGAAATTACGTGGCAGGACGGCAGATTGTCAAACCGCAGAGCCCCTGTTCGATATGACAGAGCCCCGGTCTTTGATGCTCTGAATAGGGAGACAGCCGTATTTTGCATTGATCGGGGTTTGAGGCACAATGCCTGCTGGAGCGTGCACGATGGATTCGGCGATTGAGGTTCAAGGCAAGCAACTCAAGTTGTCGAACCTGGACAAAGTCCTTTATCCGGCGACCGGATTTACCAAGCAGCAGATCATCGACTACTACGTGCGGATTGCGCCGGCGATGCTGCTGCATTTGGCGGGGCGGGCGCTCACGCGGAAACGCTATCCAAACGGTGTGGATGAAGAGTTCTTTTACGAGAAGAACGCGCCGCAACATCGTCCCGACTGGGTGAAGACCGCTCCCATTTGGAGCGAAGGAAACCGGCGAACGGTCCATTATATTCTCGCCGACGACCTGCCGACGCTGGTGTGGTTGGCGAATCTGGCTGCAATCGAACTACATCCGTCGCTGGCTTTGGCGAGAGACATTACCTGTCCTACGATGATGGTTTTCGATCTCGACCCCGGGCCGCCGGCAAATATTGTGCAATGCTGCCAGGTCGGAGTATGGCTGCGGGAGATCTTCGATCACTTTGGATTGCAAAGCTTTCCCAAGACTTCCGGCTCCAAGGGATTGCAGATTTACGTGCCGCTGAATACTCCTACGAAATACGAATCGACGAAGACCTTCGCGCGCGCGTTGGCGCAATGGCTTGAACAGGAACACACTGACATGGTTGTTTCGGATATGAAGAAAAATATCCGCAGTGGGAAAGTTTTCGTAGACTGGAGCCAGAACGACGAGCACAAAACCACGATTGGCGTGTATTCGTTGCGGGCGCGCGAACGCCCCACGGTGTCGACGCCGGTGACGTGGGACGAAGTCGAGCGCACGCTGAAGAAAAAAGATGCGAGCCTGCTGGTGTTCGAGGCGAAGCAGACGGTTTCGCGGGTGGAGAAATTGGGTGACTTGTTCGCCCCAGTACTGGAATTGAAGCAGCGCCTGCCGGATCTAAAAGCCGTTGCGGGCGAGCCGACTGTGGAAGAAGAGCCAATATCAATCGCAGCTCAGGCGGAGGAAGAGGAAGAAGAAGCGAAGAAACCGGTTGGCCGCCCAGCGAGAAAAACGACGAAGCCTGCGAGGCACAAGGCGGCGCGCAAGGTATAATCCCCTACTCGTTGAAGGCGCTTGGGATTTTTCTATGGCTCAACTTTTCGTTGGAACTTCTGGATGGGCGTATCCGACGTGGAAGCCGGACTTCTATCCGGCTAAACTCGCGCAGAAGAAGTTTCTCGGTCACTATGCGATGCAGCTCAATACCGTCGAAGTGAATTTCACGTTTCGACAGCTCGTTAAGGAAACTACTGTCCAAAACTGGATTGAGCAAACGCCGCCTTCGTTTCGTTTTGGCGTTAAAGCTCACCAGGTGATCACACACCTCAAGCGGTTGAAAGGCACTGAAGATTTTGTTCCCCGTTTTCTGGCGACGATTGAGCTTTTAGCGAACGCGGGCAAGCTTGGGCCGGTGCTGTTCCAGTTGCCGCCGAATCTGAAGGCTAATGCCGAGTTGCTCAAGGATTTTCTCGCTCTGCTGCCGCGAAGTCTGCCGGCGGCATTCGAGTTCCGCAATGAGTCATGGTTTACAGAATCGACGTGGGAACTGCTGAAATCGCGAGGAACTGCGCTATGCGTGGCCGAGACGGAAGAGCGCACCACGCCGGATGCCGTGACGGGCTCATTTGTTTATTACAGATTCCGCAAGCCCACATATACCGAAGAAGAACGCCGCGGCATGGTGGGGCGGATCGGCGAGCATCTGGCGGCTGGCCGAGATGTGTTCGCATACTTCAAGCACGAAGAAACTCCGGAGGGCGCGTTGTATGCCGTAAGCTTGCTACAGGAAGTGAATAAAATCGGCTTATCTTAGACGCGAGCATCCGCTTCATCACTCCCGATGAACTCCGATAACGCGCATACTGATTCTCTTCTTTCGTCATGGCAGCGGATGCCAACTCGCGCGTGCTTTCCAGCTTTCTCGATTACTTGAAAATCGAGAAAGGGCTGGCGCCGCTTTCGATCGGCGCCTACACCACCGACATTTGCCAGTTCTCCGAGTTTCTGGAAGGACGCGAACGGCTACTACTCAACGCGCGCCGCAGCGATGTGCGCGATTTTCTACAGCAGCTTTTCTCCCATCAAGTGGACGGCCGTAGCGTAGGGCGAAAACTGTCGGCGCTTCGGCATCTTTACCGCTATCTCTTACTCGATAAGAAAACCGAGCATGATCCAACACTCGACATCGAGTCGCCGAGACAGTGGAAGGTTTTGCCGAAAGCGCTGGCGCGCGACGAGGTGGAAGCCACGCTCGCGGCACCGCTCCGCCGTTCCGTCGGTTTGGCGGCTGGTAACAAGGTTGCGGCTGCGCTAGCACTCCGCGATCGCGCCATGCTGGAAGTTCTTTACGCGGGAGCTCTGCGGGTCTCGGAGGCAATCAACGCTAAGCTCGAAGATCTCAAGCTCAATGCCGGATATATGCTGGTGCGTGGCAAGGGCGACAAGGAGCGCGCGGTGCCGCTGGGGAAATCGGCGCAGGACGCGCTGGCCGAGTATCTGGGGAAGGCCCGTCATGAGTTGGCGGTGGGGAAGCGGAAGGGAGCCGACACTTCCTCTGCTAAGAATTCGCCTTTGTTATTCATCGCTCGCGGCGGACGGAAGTTGACTCGCCAGCGCATCTGGCAGATGGTGCGAGCGGCGTCGGCGGGTTCGGGGCGCTCCGCATCTCCGCACATGCTGCGCCACTCTTGCGCCACGCACATGGTGGAGAACGGGGCCGACCTCCGCGCGGTGCAAACCATCCTTGGTCATGCCGATATTTCGACAACGCAGGTCTACACGCACCTGGCGCTGGATCGGCTGCGGACGGTTTATCAGAAACATCATCCCAGGGCGAAGGCAAGATGAGATCCGACAGAGATTCAGAAAGCAGAAGAGCGGACACAACCGCTGGGAAGGCTGTGGCAGACTTCCTGCGCCACCTGCGGGAGCGCAACGCTTCGCTTCACACCATCAAAGCGTACAAACAGGATCTGACGCTCTTCGCGGCGTATGCGGGCTCGCGCGGATGGAAACAAATCGATCACATTGCGGTGCGTGGATTTCTCTCGCAGCTTTATGAAAATGGATTGAGCAAAACATCGATGGCTCGCGCTCTGGCCGCAGTACGATCTCTTTATCGCTGGCTGGCGCGCGAAGGCGTCGTCGAGCAAAATCCGGCGAAGCTGGTGGCAACGCCGAAGTTGCCGAAGAAGCTGCCGCGAGTTCCCACCATCGAAGAAATTAATTCAATGATCGACGGTACAATGCCGGAGATTGCAGCGTTCGCGGAGCGCGACCGGCTCATGCTGGAACTGCTTTACGGATGCGGTATTCGTAATTCCGAGTTGACCGGGATTAACCTTGACGACATCCGTGTAAGCGCCGAGGCCATTCTGATTCGCGGCAAAGGAAAGAAAGAACGGTATGTTCCGTTTGGCGATTCGGTGAAAAGCGCTCTGGCAGTGTATCTTCCCGAACGCCAGAAAGTGCTCCAGGAAAGCCGCAAGCAATCGAGTGCATTGCTCATCAACTGCCGAGGCGGGCGTCTTACGACTCGCAGTGTCGGCCGCATTGTCAAGAAAATTGCGGTTGCCAAGGGACTCTCTTCCGACGTGCATCCGCACACGTTGCGCCATGCCTTCGGCACGCACATGCTGGAGGAAGGCGCCGACCTGCGGGCCATTCAGGAGTTGCTGGGTCACGAGCGGCTCGCGACTACACAACGTTATACGCATCTTTCGATGAAACATGTGCTGCAGGTTTACGATCAAACGCATCCCAGAGCAAAATAAATCTCCTGCATGGTTATGGCTGTGGATTCTGGAGTCTCTCCCACATTCCAACTACGCGTGCTTTCAGTTGCGCGGTGAGTTTTTCGTAGGTTTCTTCCGACGCCTCGCTCTCCGGAGGTGGAATGATCGGATCGCCAAACACAATCTTCAGCGGCTTGAAACCTTGAAACGATTGATTTCGCGGCCACGCTTCGTAGAATCCTTCGATGGCGACGGGGACAATCGGCACTTGCAGATGAATAGACAAGATGGCCGCGCCTTTCTTGAAAATTCTTGGAGTCCCGTCTACCGAGCGTTCGCCTTCTGGATAAAGAATTAGCGGGCGGCCTTGTCTCAGTCCGAATGCGCCGGCGCGCATGGCAGGAACCAGATTCGCGTCCGGATCCACGACCACGACTCGGAGCGAGCGCGCCAGCCACAGCATGAATCCCTGGCCGAAGATTTCACTGGTTCCCACGGCAAAGACTTTATTAAAAACCGGCGGCGGGAGAACGCTCGCGAGGATAACTGGGTCGAGATAGCTCTCATGATTGGAAGAAATAATATAAGGGCCTGTCGCGGGCAGCTTTTCGAGGCCACTCACCTGCAAACGGAAGCGATCGAGTGCGACTATCTGGATCAGGCGCGAAACCATGTACCAAAATGTAGAGGTGACGCCTTGCGGACGAACCAGGGAAACCACATCGGATGAATCGGGATCCTCGGCGAGAATCGCTTTCCATCCCGCGAACACCGCACGGGTTGCTGGTTTGCTAGCGCCGTTGGCCGTGCTTTGCAATACGGCATCGACGAGGTCGCGCACAGTGTAAATGCCCGCGAGTCGCGATTCTTCGACGTTACCCCCTATTTGATCTTCGATCTGGCTCAATAACTCGACGCGCTGCATGGAGTCGAGGCCAAGGTCGAGTTCAAGATTATGATTGGGCCGCAATGTTGCCGGCGCAGTGCGCGCGGATTCGCGTACAACGTTAAGAGCCCACTGCACGTCGGACTGATCGAGCCAGGCTGTCTCTTCCTCGCTCAGTGGCTGCTCCGTGGGCAGTTCAGAATCGTCGGAAACATTCCGCGCCTGATTCGCCTTCACGCGCTTCTCCACTTCGAAACGCTTGATCTTACGCGTCGTGGTGCGTGGTAAATCCTCCTGCCAAATTTCGTAGCTTCCAATGCGTTTTGTGGAGGCGATCTGCTGGGAAAGACCTTCAATGTCGTAGCGGATCACCTCCTTCGCATTCACAATTTTCTTCTGCCGGAGCACATCGAAGTTGGGCACGATCACCGCGTGCAGGCGGTCGCCGCCTTCGCTAGGCCGGCCTTCGAGTCCCAAGACTGCCAGTTCCTTGATGTACTCTGATTTCAGATAATGTGCTTCTACTTCTTCGGGATAGATATTTTTGCCGTTGCTGAGGACGATTACTTCTTTTTTGCGGCCGGTGAGAAATAGATTGCCGTCGTTATCGAAATAGCCAAGATCGCCGGTGTAGAACCATCCGTCGCATAACGCTGCCGCGGTTGCATCGGGACGATTCCAGTAGCCCTTCATCACCACTGCTCCGCGGAGCGCAATCTCGCCCGCGGCAGGGCCGCCGTCTTCCTGTGGCTGCGGGTCAACCACCTTGCCTTCGACTCCCTTCAAAGCCTTGCCGACCGAGCCGATCACGTTGTTACCCGGCGAATTGGCGAAAACGGCGGCGGTGGTTTCGGTAAGACCATAAGCCTGCAAAACGTCGATGCCGAGATCGTAGAAATCCTGCGCAATCTTTGGATCGAAACGCGAACCGCCGGTTACCAGATAGCGCATCTTCAGGCCCAGAGTCTCATGAACCTTGCGGAATAAAATCTTCCCGGTATTTATGCCAATTCTCCGCAGGCAGCGATTGAGCGCCACGAGAGCCTCAAAAATTCTTTGTGTTACAACCCCACGTTTCTCGATCTCTTCAAAAATGCGCTGGTGAATCAGGTAGAAAAATTGCGGGACGACAGCGAAGCCGGTGATATTGCGTTCCCGCAGAGCCCGCAAGAGTTCGGTCGTATTCAAAGTTTCGAGGTACACCACGCGCGAGCCCTTGACCAGCGGGAGAAGCAGATTGGCCATTTGCGCCAGCACGTGAAACATCGGCAGCACGCCCAACAGCGCGTCCGACGGTCCGAGATCGACCCAGTTGAATACCGCTTCCACTTCGCCAAGAAAGTTGGCGTGGGTGAGCATCACCCCTTTTGGGTCGGCGGTAGTTCCAGATGTATAGAGTAGGGAAGCGATGTCATCCGGGGTGGAGGGTGCGGGCTGAAAATTTCCCGGGCCATTTTCGAAAATCGCCGGCAGATTTCCGACCCAAATCTCTTGGGTGTGCTGCGCGGTCCGGTCCGGGTCCATGAGCACCAGCCCGACATTCAGTTCCGCGACCGCTTCCCGCGAAGCTTGCGCATGCTTGGCATCGCAAAAAAGAACGGAGCTTCCACTGTCCTTCAACAGTTTGGCCAGTTGATCCGCATGGAGCGCCGTATCGAGAGGGACGACGGTGCGTCCCGAGGCAATGATTCCGAGATACACCGCGACCCAGCGAGGATGATTATCCGCAAGCAGGCCCAATCGCGACCCGGGCGCAACTCCGTTTTCGCCGATCCATCGTCCAGTGGATTCCGCCATGCGGCGAAGCTCGGTGTAGGTACAACTTTCGATCTGATCGTGCCGCTGGAGTTCCAGCGCGATGTTGTTTGGCCAACGCTCCTCACATTCGAGAAAGCGGTCGTAGAAAGTGGGCATGGTCGTGGGGAATATACACGAAAACTTCGTTCGCCGCTGAATGAGTCTTGTGATTGCTGCAGGCTTATAGTGGGCCTCACTCTGGCGCTTGTCCGCAGTCAGCGAGAAAGCAATGTGAGTGCTGCGAACTGTTACTTACGGCCTGTTAGCAGCATCTAAATATGCTAGGCTTAAAGAGATACACTCGGGCAGTTCCCACTCTGTGAGGGATTTCATCGCTTGATAAACACTCTGATTGGCAAGGTCTTTGGGACTAAGAACGAACGGGTCGTCAAGAGTTTGATGCCCAAGGTCGCGGCTGTTAATGCCCTCGAGCCGGAGATAAAAAAGCTCTCGGATGCCGAGTTGCGTGCTAAGACCGACGAATTCCGGCAGCGCATCCAGGAGCGGCTGAGTCACTTGACCTCGGGCGCGCCGGTTGATCCCAATGCCGAGGCGGAAGTCGGCGATCTTGACCGCGCCAAGCAATTCGAAAAACAGCAATACGAAGCCTTGCAGGAAGTGCTGGACGAAATCCTGGTAGAAGCTTTCGCAGTAGTGCGCGAGGCGGGACGCCGTGTGCTCAACATGCGCCACTTCGATGTGCAGTTGATTGGCGGCATGGTGCAGCACAAGGGCATGATTTCGGAAATGAAGACGGGCGAAGGCAAAACCTTGGTCGCCACGCTTCCTGTGTATCTCAATGCACTTAGCGGACGTGGCGTGCATGTGGTTACGGTCAACGATTATTTGGCCAAGCGCGACTCGGAGTGGATGGGAAAGCTCTACCGCTTTCTCGGGCTTACGGTGGGCGTGATCGTTCATGATCTTGATGACGAGCAGCGCCGGGCCGCCTATGCCGCAGACGTCACCTACGGGACGAATAACGAGTTCGGCTTCGANNATGAAGTTCGATCTGAAAGATTGCGTTCAGCGCGGGCACAATTTCGCCATCGTCGACGAAGTCGATTCCATTCTGATCGACGAAGCGCGTACGCCGTTGATCATCTCAGGCGCGAGCGAGGAATCGACCGACAAGTATTACCGCGTAAACCGCATCATTTCAAAGCTGGAAAAAGGCGAAGAGCTCGAGGTCGCTCCCGGCGAGCCGGCGCAGCTGACGGGTGACTTTGTTGTCGACGAAAAGCATCGCAACATTACGGTCACCGATGATGGCTGGCTGAAGGTGGAGCAACTCCTGGGCATTGGCAACATTGCTGACCCGGAAAACTGGCCGCTCAAGCACCACGTAGAGACCGCGGTGAAAGCGCACGCGCTCTATCGACGGGATGTGGAGTATGTGATAAAGGACGGTGAAGTTATCATCGTCGATGAATTTACAGGCCGCATGATGCCGGGGCGCCGCTGGTCTGACGGACTACACCAGGCCATTGAAGCCAAGGAAGGCGTCAAGATTGAGCGCGAGAATCAGACTCTGGCCACCATCACTTTTCAGAATTATTTCCGCATGTTTAAGAAGCTTTCCGGAATGACCGGCACCGCGGAAACGGAAGCCACTGAGTTCGACAATATTTATAAGTTAGAGGTTATTGTGATTCCGACGAACAAGACCATGCTTCGTCTGGAGAATCCCGACGTTGTTTTCCGCACGGAAAAAGAAAAATATTTTGCCGTCGCGGACGAGATTCAGAAGCTGCACGATAACGGGCAGCCGGTGCTGGTGGGCACCACATCGATTGAAAAATCCGAGCGGCTGTCCGAACTGCTGAAGAAAAANNGGCCGCGGCACCGATATTCTGCTGGGCGGCAATCCGGAATTCATGGCCAAGCAGGAATTAGTGAAGAAGGGAATCGCCCAGCAACTGCGTGTGGCGCAAGGCAAAATCGAGGGCCCGCAGGAAGACGGCACGACTTCGATCTTCTATTACAACGGCAACGAATACACGGTTCCAACCGATAAGTGGACCGACGTTTTTAGCCAGTACAAGAAGCAGACGGACATAGAGCACGACGAAGTCACGGCCGTGGGCGGCTTGCACATTCTAGGTACCGAACGCCATGAGTCGCGCCGAATCGATAACCAGCTTCGCGGACGCGCCGGTCGACAAGGCGATCCCGGATCCTCGCGTTTCTACCTCGCGCTGGAAGATGACCTCATGCGGATTTTCGCCAAGGAGTGGGTGTCGAAACTCCTGGAGCGGCTGGGCATGGAAGAAGGCGTTCCGATCGAATCAAAATTGATCAGCCGCCGCATTGAGACTGCGCAGAAGGCGGTCGAAGGCCAGCACTTCGAATCCCGTAAACATCTTCTCGAATACGACGACGTGATGAACAAGCAGCGCGAGGCCGTGTATGGCTTGCGCCGCCGTCTGCTCGAGGGCATGGATCAGAAAGATCTCATCCTCGAAGATTATGTCTCAGCAATTCTCGGCGACCTAATGGACGAGTACTGCCCGGCCAAGGGCCACGCCGACGATTGGAATATAAAAGGATTGAAAGATGCCGTATTCACTCGTTTCGGCGTGGATTTCATCGCCGAAGGGGTGAAGCCGGAAACGCTGAACCGGCAGGAACTGGGGGACGCGATTTTCGAGAAGCTGAAAGAGCGCTACGACGCGAAGGAAAAGCTGATTGGTCCCGAGGCGATGCGCCATCACGAGCGCATGATCATGCTGAGCGTTCTGGATTCGCAGTGGAAAGACCACCTGCTTAGCATGGACCACCTGAAGGAAGGCATTGGCCTGCGCGGCTACGGGCAGCACGATCCGCTGGTCGAGTACAAGAAGGAATCTTTCGATATGTTCGAGGCCATGTTGCAGCGCTTCCAGGAGGACACGGCCCGTTATCTGTATCTCATGCAGATTATCGAGCGTCCGCCGGATGCCGCACCGGGAGGCCCGCAAGCTCCCGGGTCTGCGAAGCCGGAGTCGGCGGCTCCGGCGCAGGGCGGTGGCGGCAACGGGCATCATCCCCCGCGTTTGGTCGCAACTTCGGCTGACGATTTAGAAGAGGCGTTTATGCGCCGCAAGAGACGCGAACTGGAACAGGCCCGCATGGCCGGGGCCGGAGATGCGCTGCCAGTGCAGCAGGTAGTGCGTGGACAGGAGAAAGTCGGGCGCAACGATCCTTGCCCGTGCGGCTCGGGGAAGAAATTCAAGAAGTGCCACGGGGCGTAAGTGCTGGACGCTTAGTCTCCGATGAATCGCAGATACGTTTGAGGGTGGTCTCGACAATAGATCGCGAGTTCGCGAACCGAAATTAGAACATCCTTCTCTTCGCCTTCGACGCTGCTGATTAGCTGATCGAGTTCCTCTATGACTGGATACATCTGTGTGCCATTGAAAAGTGTGTTGCTGTCGGGGTCTATGTATCGGAGCAGAGGGAAGTGGGCGTCTCCCATGGGGAGTAAGCGATTCAGCAGTCCCTTGACCGGCGCAAATTCCTTTATCTTTCTTCCATCGCCTGAAGAGCTACTTTAATGGGCATGCCTTTTCACCGCTTCGAACGTCATTTCGTCCGCCTGACTCGAAGTTCCTCTTTGCCAATCCTCGAATAGCGTTGCGTAATTCTTAGATATGTAATCGACCGGCGTAACACTAAGTTTCTCCGCGGTCTCATCAATCCACCGCGGCGGGCCTTCGATTTCGCAGAAATTTCCGATGGGAGTTTCGTCGACGACTACCTGGCCTTTTCCATCGGTCCACTCCGCGCGGAACTTCTCATAGCGAAATGACGGAGCAAAATCCAGTGCGCGCAGAATCATTTCCATCTTCTCGCCGTCGGCCACAGCGGTTTCCAATTCTTCGCGGCTGCTATGGCGTCCGGTCTTCTTCTTCGCTTTGTGTGTCAGCGTCCACACTGCGCCGTATTCCCGCAGGCGCAACAGTTGTTGCTTGCCGCGCAGGATTCCTCCCGGCAGATCGTACAAGGTGTTCATCTCATGTGTGCGCTTCGTGACAATGCGGAATCCAGCTGCACGCAGTTTGCGCGACAGCTCGCGTAAATTCGCGACGCGAAATTTGATTTCTATTTCCTGATTGGGGCCCATGCTGAAAGTATAAAGGGCAAGCTTAGGTGGGCCTTAGTTAAACGTGGGCAACTTCACCAAATCGTTTGCCGGAACGACCTCAATCGGCTCTCCGGCTTTGCGCCATGCGGTTAATCCGCCAACGATTACGAACGTGTTGAATCCTTTTTCCCGCAGCAGGTGCGCCACCCGGGCGCTGGTCGCTTCGCGCGCTCAAGTGCAGTAAAGATAAATGTCCTTATCTTTGGTGAGGTTCTTGATCTCTTCCTCAAGGTTGTTGGGCTCGATGCGGATGGAGTTCTTAATCCGCGCCGCCCCCGAGTCGTAGTAGCCGTGGCTGCGGACATCGACAATCTGCACCTTGCAGGCATCGTCGGATGCCAGTCGCCGCGCGAGTTCTTCCACCTGTACCCGCGGAACGACGCTGTAGGCTTTGTTCTTGCGATACTGCACCACGCGGTAAATTCCGTACACCAGCAGCGCGGCGATAATTACGCCTTCCATCGCCCGCCCTGCGGCATGAAAACCGCGCAGAATAGCTGCCAGAAAATCGCGAGACAAATATCCCAGTGACAGGTACGTTAGCGAGTAAAACAAGGCCCCAGCCGAGTCCAAGCGGAAGAACTGCCAGAAGCGCATCTTCATGCTTCCGGCCAGCGGGGCCGCCATCGTGTTCACGCCAGGGATAAACTTCGCAATTACCAGCGTGGTCTTGCCGCGTTTGTAGAACGATTCCGCGGATCGGAGGATGCAGGTCTCGGGATTGATCGACACGCGGCAGAGAAATCCCAAGAGCGCCCAACCCATGTAGCGTCCCAGCCAAAACTGGGCAGTATCGCCAAGCAGCAAAGCAGCGAGAGCCAACGCAAGAACATAGGGGCCCCACAGAACGTGCGCCGCCACGGCGGCTCCCGCCGCTACCAGGGCGATTGCGGCGGGGAAGGGAAGCCCGATTGCCTCCGCCAGCAGCAGGCCAAAAGTCAGCGCGTAACCATGGCGCGCCATGAGCAAGAACAGATTCATAGACAGTGTTGGATAAGCGGAGATCGGGAAAGGGTTCAGTATAAACAAAAACGGCAGTTGTCTTATGGATTAGGTCGGGGATTAAATCGTATTTGCTGCTGAAAAAAGCCAGTCGAGGCGACACTACCCGACTGGCCTATAGGCAAAAATAGTGATCTTCAGTGCAGGTCAGCAGCTACTTGCTCATGGAATCATTGCCCATCGATCCAGCTTTGAGCATCTTCACGCTCATCACATGGATGGAGTTTTTGTCAGCATAGACATGCGCGCTGAGTTGCACGTGATGTCCGTCGTGGGCCTTCAGTTCCTCGGGATTCATTACGTCCCAGCTCTTGCCGTCTTTATCGTTGACGAACATGACTTTGTCGCCTTCGGTCTTGACGGTTCCTTTGAGCGTCATCAGCGGAGCCTTTGCTCCGGAATCCGCTTGCGTCGGGGCCATGCTGTGGTCCTGCGACATCGTGTCTTGTTGCGCGAAGGCCGTCAGGCTCATCGCAAAGGTAATTGCCAGCAAGCAAACCATCAACTTTTTCATCGGTTGTCTCCTTCTGTGTTTGTGAAACTCAATGTTTTGGAAAACCCGGACAGATTCGTGCTTATCTTCCTAACGTTCTTCGGGGCCAGAACGGATTGGTGCAGGTTCAGGATATGCTCACTATTGGTATCCGGGGAAGGCCAAGGGGTTGCGATGAAAAGATCGCGTCCGGTTTTGGATAATTGAGGAGGTCATTCGGCCGCCCCCTTCACCTGGCGAATTTTTCTGATTGCTGGCGGCGATTACTTCTCTCTAGCCACGACAAATTCCGGCGCCCACAGCAAGGCACGCTTAATCTCGGAATCCGGGAAAATGCAGATGGCTTTTTGGGCGGACTCCGCGTATTCCGCCGCGCGCAAGGTCGCGGCTTCCAGTGATCCGTAACGCTGCAAAATCTCCATAATGTGGGCATGGGTCACACCGTTGAAAGCGCGATCACGCAGAATGGTTTCGATTTTGGTGCGCTCTTGCGGGGCGCATCGCTCCAGGGCATGGATGACTGCCATGGTGACCTTGCCCTCGCGCAGATCGCTGGCAACGGGTTTGCCGAGGACGTCTTCAGAGGCAGTCAGATCGAGTACGTCATCGACGATTTGAAACGCCATGCCGAGGTCGTGGCCGTACTGCCCCAGTGCGCGTTCCTGCTGGGCGGTGGCACCCCCTAGAATCGCGCCCAGGCGCATGCAGACGGAAAAAAGGCAGGCCGTCTTGCGATAGATCAAATCGAAATGCTCGTCCAGGCTGATTAGCTGGCCGAGCTTTTCCATCTGGAGCAGTTCGCCTTCAACCATCTGTTGTGTGAGTTCGATCAGAGCGTCAAGGATTCGGAAGTTGCGCTCCTGTACAGCCACTTTGAAGGCCTGCATGTACAGCCAATCGCCCGCCAGCACGCACTTTGAGTTGCCCCACTGCGTATTCGCCGCGGGGCGTCCGCGGCGGGTCTTTGCCTCATCGATGATGTCGTCGTGAACCAGCGTGGCGGTGTGAATGATTTCCACCACGGCGCCGAGCCTTACAGCACCCCGGCCCTGGTAATCGAACAACTTGGAGGAAAGGAAAAGAAGCGCCGGACGAATGCGCTTGCCGCCGCCATTCCGTAGATATTCCCCGATCTCGGTAATGGCCTGTACGCCGGAGACCGTATCGTCGCCGAACTCCGCCTCCAGCGCCGCAAGATCGTCGTGCAGCAGGTCGAAAATTTCCTTGCCGTTAATGATGGGCGGTGCGCTCACTGGGATCCTTGTTGTCTGCCGCTTCGAGTCAGAGTCTGCGCTCCTTGCGTCGAAGCCTCGACCTAATTTGTCCGGTAATTCGTAAACTGCAAATCGATTCCAAAATCGTGTTGTCGCAGCATGGCGATGACTTCTTGCAAAGTGTCGCGATCCTTACTGCCGATCCGTACCAAATCGCCCTGAATCGATGCCTGCGCTTTTTTCTTGGAATCTTTCACTAATTTTACGATTTCCCGTGCTTTCTCGATGGCGATGCCTTGCTGCATCGTAACTTTCCGTTTCGAAGTTCCACCCGCTGCCGGCTCGACAGCGCCATACGTTAAACCCTTCAACGAAACGCCGCGCTTGACCAATTTCTGTTGCAGAATGTCATTCACTGCCTTGAGTTTGTATTCGTCGGCGGAATGTAGCACGATGGCGTCTTTTTCCAGTTCGATATTCGACTTGGAATCTTTCAGATCGAAACGGGTGTGAATCTCCTTCAAGGCCTGCTGGATGGCGTTGGAGACCTCTTGTAGGTCGATTTTGCTCACGATGTCAAAAGTATTGTCGGGCATCGGATTTCAATTCTTTCTGAAATGATGGAATCTGACTCTGAGGTTACCAGAAGAATCGTTTTTGCAGAGACCTAACTTGCGGAAACTTTCTTTTCAGAGGTTTCAGCCAATTTGAAAAAATTGTAGAAATTGCGACTAGTCCGCTCGCCGATTTTTTCCGCCGTCAGTCCGCGTAATTCGCCCAGCTTTCGCGCGGTTTCTTTGACGAACGCCGGTTCGTTCCGCTTGCCACGATGCGGCACCGGCGCCAGGTACGGTGAGTCGGTCTCAATTAAGATGCGCTCCAGCGGAACTTCCAATGCCGCATCGCGAATCTGTTGGGCTTTGGGAAAAGTGATGTTGCCCGCAAACGAAATCATGAAACCTAAATCGAGCGCACTCTTCGCCTGCGGCCATGTTCCGGTAAAGCAGTGTAGAATTCCGCCAAGCCCCTTGGGCGCCCAATTATTTCGCAGCAGAGCGAGGCAATCATTCCAGGCGTCGTCACTCCCATCGGAGGGCCGGCAGTGAATTACGATCGGCAGCTTCGCGGACGCCGCCAAGTCCATCTGCCGGATGAACACCGTCTGCTGAATATCTCGCGGGGAGTGATTGTAGAAATAGTCCAAACCGATCTCGCCCCAGGCAATTACTTTGGGATGTCCGGCTAGACGCTCCATATTCTGGTAAGCGGCTTCATCCGCCAACCGAGCTTCATGCGGGTGAATGCCGAGGGTCGCGTAGATGAACTCGTACTTCTCGGCAAGCCGAATTCCACAGTCCACGTCCACGGGGCCATCGCCGTTGCCGATAGCGACCATGGTCTGCACTCCAACATCTCTCGCGCGGGCAATCACCTGCTCGCGATCAGAGTCAAACTGCTTGCCATCAAGGTGTGCATGAGAGTCAATAAACATGGAAATTAAAACATGTGGGGACAGCCGCCCTCGGCTGTCCATGCCGAGCCGCAGCTCCGCTCGCTTTTGACTTCCTGTCTTCGGGCATAGGCGCTGCCAGGGTTATTTAAGCCGCGCCCCCACCGGCACGTCCTCCAAAAAGCCTGCCAGTACGGGCTTTCCATCTTCGAGAGAAGCCGCCACGATCATCCCATTCGACTCCATCCCGCGCAATTTGCGAGGAGCGAGATTCGCCACAATGACCACCTTGCGTCCGACTAAAGTCTCCGGCGCGTAGGCTTCGGCGATCCCGGCGAGGATCTGGCGCACCTCGGTTCCAATGTCAACCTCCAGCCGCAGAAGTTTATCCGCCTTGGGCACGCGCTCGGCAACCTTAACCAGGCCTACCCGCAATTCAATCTTCGCGAAGTCATCGATCGAAATCTTATCGTTCGCTGTAGACGCGGCCGCCGGTGGCACGGCCAAGGCTGGTTTCGGTTGCTCGGCGGCCGCCGCAATCGGTGGCGGAGCGTCAACCACCGGTGTAGACCTGTGCTCTTCTTCCATCTTCTGCATCCTTTCAATCGCGCTCTTGTCAGCTCTCGGAAACACGGGTTGTATTTCGCCGAGCTTCGTGCCCGGGGCTAGTTGCCCCCAAGACAATTTGCCCAAGTCAAACTGTTTTATGTCGCCCAGTCCAAGCTGCGTCCAAATCCTCGCGGACGCATCCGGAATCACCGGATATGCCAGTACGGTCGCAATTCGCAATGCTTCGGCCGCGGTGTAAAGCACAGTAGCCAAGCGGGTTCGGCTTTGTTCGTCCTTCTTTTCGGCGAGTGTCCATGGTTCGTTTGTAACGATATATTTGTCGACCCCAGCAATAAGACGTATCCAAATGGATTCCAGCGCGGCAGAAAAATGGTAGTCAGTAAAAAACTGATTGCACTCTGGGATAACAAGTTTTTCTGCCCTCTCTCGGATCACCTCATCTGCTAGTTCCGGCAACGGTTCCGGTACCTCTCCCTTGAAATAGCGATTGATCATGGTGAGCGTCCGGCTGGCCAGATTTCCCAATCCATTCGCTAGATCAGAGTTATAGCGCTGCACGAGAGCGTCGAACGAAAATGATCCATCCTGGCCGAACACGACTTCGCGCAGCAGAAAATATCGCAGCGCGTCCGCGCCCATGACCTCGAGAATCGTTTCTGTCCGCACAATGTTGCCGCGCGACTTCGACATCTTGCTCTCTTCAAACAGCAGCCACCCGTGCGCCACAATCGTCTTCGGTACCGGCAGGCCCGCTGCCATCAGAAAGGCCGGCCAGTAAACGCAATGGAAGCGAACAATCTCTTTTCCGATCATCTGCACATCCGCCGGCCAGAATTTCTTGAATGCCTCCTGCGCCCCCGCATGGGATGAACCGTAACCAATGGCAGTGATGTAGTTCGCCAAAGCATCCAGCCAGACATAAATCACGTGCTTGGGATCGTCCGGTACGGGAATGCCCCAGGTAAACGTGGATCGGCTGATCGACTGATCGCGCAGCCCCGAGCGCACGAAGGAAATCACTTCGTTGCGCCGCGCTTCCGGGCGAATGAACTCCGGATTCTCATAAAGCTCAAGCAGCTTGTCCTGAAACGCCGAGAGTTTGAAAAAATAGTTTTCCTCATGCACCGTCTCGGTGATCCGTCCGCAGGTGGGGCAGGGATCGCCGGGCTGTGCGCCATCGACATAAAGCTCGTCCGATACGCAATACTGCCCGGTGTACGTACCCTTGTAGATGTATCCGTTGTCGCGAATCTTGCGGAAAAATTCCTGCATCCGCTTTATGTGCCGCTCTTCGGTGGTACGGATGAAGTCGTCGTTCGAGATTCCCATCCGCTTCCACAACTCGTGAAACTCCGCAGAAACTTCGTCAGCATACCGCTGCGGAGTCTTGCCCGCCGCCTCCGCCGCGCGCTCGATCTTTTGCCCGTGCTCGTCCGTGCCCGTGAGAAAAAACGTCTCCGTGCCCAGCAAGCGCTGCCGCCGCGCGATCGTGTCGCAAGCGATGGTTGTATACGCGTGGCCAATGTGCGGGTGGGCATTCACGTAATAGATCGGAGTCGTAATGTAAAACTTTCGGCTCATTGCACGTCTTTCTGCTCGCTGCTCGTCATCTGTAAAGTAATCGAAATGTTTGGTCATTCCGAACCGGCATTAAGCCGGTGAGGAACCTGTTTTTTCCCTGGTGCCGAGGCGCAGGTATGCTTCTACCGCCTCGCCCATCACGGTCTTCAGCGGCACATGGCTCTCCGCCGCGATGCGCCGGCAATCTTCGTACTCGGGTGCGTAGTTGGTGACCGTCCCGTTCATGCTGGCGATCTTGATCCGCACCTCGCCCCAGGGAGTTTGCACCTGCTCCCACCGGCGCGCCAGAATCTGCCGCCTCTCATCGCGTCGCCGCACGCCCAGCGTGGTTGTTTCGGTGAAGATCAGTTCCGCCAATTTGCTCGCGTCTTCCGGCTTGCACAAAACAGTCAGCAATGTCCCGGGACGATTCTTCTTCATTTGTACAGGCATGGCGAAGGCATCGAGCGCTCCTTCTTCGAACAAGCGATCCATCACATAGCCGAAAACTTGTGGATTCAGATCGTCCAGATTCGCTTCCAACACGGTAATCGTCTCCGAAGCCGTCTTCGTTGCCACCATGTTCGAAGCTGTTTCTCCGATCGTCAACCTCACTACATTTGGATGTCCGGCAAAGTCGCGCGATCCCGCGCCATAACCTGATTTCATAATCTTCATCTCCGGAAACACAGAGAAGCGTGAGGCCAAAGTCTTTACGATTGCCGCGCCAGTGGGCGTGACTAATTCGGCCTGCAGGCCGGAGGAATACACAGGCGCATCTCCAAGCAATTCCACCGTCGCCGGAGCCGGAACCGGAAAAGTACCATGCGCGCACTTGACCATTCCGCCGCCGACGTTCAGTGGTGAACAAATGATTTCATCGACATCTAGCGCTTCGACGCCCACGGCCGCGCAGACGATATCCACCAGCGCATCCACGGCGCCGACTTCATGAAAGTGAACGGCTTCGAGGGAAGTATTGTGAATCTTCGCCTCGGCGTGTCCCAGAGCTTCGAAGATGCGGATTGCGGTCTTCTTCGCGCTCTTCGAAATCGCGGAGGCGGAGATGATTTGGCGTATCTCGGTCAGGCCACGGGTGTGCTCATGCTCGTGTTTGTGGGACTCTAGATCTGTTGCGAGAACAACGTCAGCGTCAGATGTTAACGAGTGGTCGTGGTGGGAATGCTCGTCGCGCGGCAAATCCATCTGCCCATTCGCGTAAACATCCACCTTTGTGGCCGAAATGCCGCTGCGCACGACCCGGGAAATCTCCAGCCGTGCTCCAACGTTCAATGCCGCAACCGTTTCTTCCAGAACACGAGGCGCAACTCCAGCATCTACCAGCGCGCCCAGAAACATGTCGCCGCTCATGCCGGAAAAACACTCTAGGTAGGCGATACGCATAGAAAAAATACCGATTTTTCATCATAGGGAAGGCTGCATCGCGCGTCAAACCAGCGTGCCCCGCGCGCTCTGCTAGAATCACTGTCTCCACAAACATTTCAGAGGGAAGCTTTGTATCGTAATCTTGAACAACGATTAGCTGCACGTATCAGAGAATTTCTCGCGACGCGCTGGCCCGGCGCGAACCTGCCCAAAATAGTAATCGAAGCGCCTCCGAAGGTGGAGTTAGGCGAGTTTGCGATTCCGATGTTTCCGTTCGCAAAGCCGCTGCGCAGCGCGCCACTCAAAGTTGCCGAGGCCATCCGGGCCAAGATCGGTCCCGTGGAGGGCATTGCCGAAATGCAGGTTGCGCCTCCCGGTTATCTGAACGTAAAAGTTGATCGCGCCTGGATGGCGGCTGCTCTCGTCGCCGACAAAAATCCGCCGGCCAACATACCAGCAGGCAAGATTCTGGTCGAGCACACCAGCATCAATCCGAATAAAGCTGCGCATATTGGCCACTTGCGGAATGCCGTCCTCGGGGACACCTTCGTTCGGCTGCTGCGTTTCGCCGGCAGAGACGTTGATATTCAAAATTACATCGACAACACCGGCGTGCAAGTTGCTGATGTAGTCGTCGGATTCACCCAGATCGAAAAGAAATCGCTTTCGGAAATTCAGACTCTCGCCAGTCAGCCGCGCTTTGATTACTGCTGCTGGGATTTATATGCCCGCGTCTCGCAGTGGTACGAGCAGGATAAACAAAACCTGCAACTACGAGCCAGGACGCTGCACGGCATTGAAGATGCATCGAGCGAAACGGCTGCCATTGCCGAACTGATCTCGACTGCCGTCCTGCGCCGCCATCTCGAAACCATGGATCGCCTCGATATCGAATATGATTTCCTACCGCGCGAAAGCGAGATACTGCACTTGCATTTCTGGGATGCAGCCTTCGGTAAGCTGAAGGACGCGGGCGTCCTCACCTTCGAGAGCGAAGGCAAGAACAAAGGCTGCTGGGTGATGCGGCGGGCGGGAACCGGTGTGGCGCGGGCGCCCTCGCCCGCGACTGCCGACGCTAAGAAGAAAATCGGCGGATCCGACGCATCGGACGATCTCGATGACGTACTTGTCGAACTTCCTCTGAACCCTGGCGTAGATGTCCGCCCCTCAGGCATTTCTGAAGAAGATCAGAAAGTAATCGTCCGCTCCAACGGCACGGTCGGCTATGTCGGCAAAGACATCGCCTATCACATGTGGAAGTTTGGATTACTCGGCCGTGATTTCGGTTATCGCAAGTTCTACCGCTATCCCAACCAGCACGACTGCTGGATTTCCGCGATGGAGGGCGAGAAAGATCACCCTCACTTCGGGGACGTCGCTGAAATCTACAACGTGATCGATGCCCGCCAATCCGAGGCGCAAAACACCGTAATCGAAGCCTTACGCGGACTCGGACACCAGGAAGCAGCGGACCATTACACTCATTTTTCTTATGAGATGGTCGCCCTCACGCCGCGCTGCGCCGCCGAACTCGGCTACACGCTGAGTGACGAAGACAAGACGCGCGCTTACATCGAAGTCAGCGGACGCAAAGGTTTTGGGGTGAAAGCCGACGATCTGCTCGACCAATTGCTTGCCTCCGCCAAGAATGAAGTCGACTTCCGGCACCCGCAGCTTTCCGACGCCGAGCGGCTTGCCATCGCAACGCAAATCGCCATCGGCGCCCTGCGGTACTTCATGCTGAAGTTTACCAAGCAGTCGGTCATCGCTTTCGACTTCAAAGAAGCTCTCAGCTTCGAGGGTGAGACTGGTCCGTACGCGCAATACGCCGTGGTGCGCGCGACCAGCATCTTCAAGAAGGCCGCGATCGACCCTGACGTCTTCAGTAAAAATGTTTCGAACAGCATCTCAGCAAATGAGTTCGCACAGTACCTCGCCGCCGAATCCGCGAATGAGATCTGGGAGCTCTGGCTCGCCTCGGCGAAAACGTCGTATATTGTCGACCAATGCATCACAACCACCGAACCGGCCTATCTCGCCAAACACGCCTTCCAACTGGCTCAACTCTTTAACACTTTTTATCACCGCCATCCCATCCTGAGCGAGACCGATGAGCGGCGAAAGCAATTCCTGCTCGCCACGGTAGCAGTGGTTCGACGGGAATTACTTCGAACTTTGGCAGTCATGGGAATCACCGTGCCGCCAGTGATGTAGGCGGATAGAATCGTGTTGCACGGCGCCTACGGTCGCGGCTTCTATCGATGATGTCGACAGACACAAACCCGCCCGCACCTGCCCGCCATTGGATTCGCATCATTGCCCGCATTTTGTTTTTTGCCGCGGTGCTGACCTTGTTTGCAGGATTTCTATACGAGAACATCTCCGAGGCGCGCGATCGCCGCTTTCATCCCATGCCGGGCCAACTTATCGATGTGGGTGGGTACAAAATGCACATCAACTGTACCGGCCAGGGAACTCCCACGGTGGTCCTCGACTCTGGCCTGGGCGACAGTTATGTTTCGTGGCTCAAAGTGCAGCCGCAGATCGCCAAATTTACGCGGGTTTGCTCTTACGACCGCGCCGGCCTGGGCTACAGCGATTCCAGCCCGCACCCGCGTACAAGCCGCGTCATGGCAGAGGAGTTGCACACACTCTTGCACAACGCCGGAGTTTCGCCACCCTACGTTCTTGTCGGCCACTACATGGGCGGATACAACGTTCGTTTGTTTGCCAGCCTTTACCGGAGCGAAGTTGCCGGCATGGTTTTGGTGGACTCTTCCCATCCCGAGCAAGAGAAGCGTTTTCCGCAGGCATTGAATGATTTGGATAAGACATGGGTTCGGGAGCAGGAATTCCTGACGTTCTCCATGCCCTTTGGAATTCCCCGACTGCTGGGGTTCTGCGGGAACGACGCCCAGGTTCGCGCCGCCGATTGCAATTTTCACAGTTATCGCGAGGGCCTTACCGTACTGAAAACATTTTCCGAAAGCGCCGCGCAGGCCTCGACCGCTGGTTCGCTGGGCGATATACCGCTCGCCGTGCTCTCTCACGATCCCGATTTGCCCCAACCCGAGATACCCGCCGACCTTATTAAGCCCATGAACGAAGCGTGGGAGCAAATGCAGGGCGAATTGGCTCGCCTCTCGAGCCGAGGCACGCGCACGGTCGCGAAAAATAGTTCGCACTACATACAACTCGATCGTCCCGAGGCCGTCGTCGAAGCAGTGCGTGGAATTGTGGATCAAAGCCGTCAGCTCGAGTCTGCGCCGAACCACACAAACTGAGCAGAGTCGGTGTTTTCGAGAACGATCATCGATATGGCAAACTTAAGCTTTAGTGGTAATTGCTCTGCGGAGGCGCACTAAAATGTGCAGAAACATTAAGACGCTTTTCAACTTCGATCCGCCGGTGAATCGCGAAGAGGTTCGGGCGGCTTCGCTGCAATTTGTAAGAAAAATTACCGGCTTCAACAAACCTTCGAAGGCGAACGAAATTTCCTTTCTGGTGGCCGTCGATGAAATAGCCGAAATCTCTGCTCGTCTTCTTCATTCGCTCGAGACCGCCGCGCCGCCGAAAAATCGGGAAGAAGAGGCGGCGAAAGCTAGAGCCCGTGCGGCGGAGCGCTTCGGCGACTGATCGTCCCTGTCCGCCCGTCTTTGGCAACTTCGAACGTTAACCCGGCATCGAGCATGCATCTCGCTCCGCAATCGGACCATCTAACTGGTTGTAGGCTCGGAGTGTGCAAGTCATGAAAACACAATTTCAATTTTCGGTGGTGGCGATCGGGGCGGCGGTTTTGTTGATGGCATCTTTCGCATGGGCAGCTCCCAAAGCTGGGAAGGCGACTTCGCAAGATGTACCGGCATTTCCCGGTACGCTGGTCAACGCCCGTTATGTCTACGTCACCAGTTACGATGGCGACGAGTTCAATATCAACCTTCTTCCGGAAGATCGCCAAGCCATCGTGACTGTTCAGGATGCAATGCAGAAGTGGGGAAAATTCACTTTAGTTTATGAGCCCGGGCAGGCCGATATCGTGCTGATGGTCACGGGCCGCCCCTCGGAAGATGTGCTCGCCGTTTATGATGCACACGGCTGGCCGCGCAACGAATATCTGTGGCGCATGATGGGCCACGGCGGCCTGCAAAAAAGCGAAGCACCGCTGGTTGCGAATCTAGAGAAGGCGTTCGATCTGGCAACGGCGAAGTAGCGCAGTTGCCGCAACTTTCAATATTTCACGCTTATTGGGCAGTAGTCGCGTACGGGCTTTCGGCGCGATAACGCTTCTCAAATTCCTCCCGCGTGCAGAGAGTCTTAAGGTCAACTACGCGGTCGATCGCAAGTATGCCATCCAAGTGGTCGATTTCATGTTGCAGGAGTTCCGAGAGACTACGGTCGTCGCCGGCACGAAATTCGTGGCGACCACCCGTCAGGTCCTGATAACGGATTGTGATTTCCCGATAGCGCTCGACTTGCATGAAGATGCAGAGGAAGCTGAGACAGGCATCCCAGACCGTAATTTTCTCCTCGCTGCGCCCAATAATCTCCGGATTCACCAACGGCCAAGGCGGTTCCGACGGCAATTGCAGGAAGATCACGCGTTGCGCCAACCCGATTTGCGGAGCAGCAATTCCGCGCCCGTAACCGGTGGTCGCGCGCCAGTGGGCCAGCGTCTCGGCGAGATCCTTGACCAGAGTAGAAATCTCCGGATCGGAGGGATCTGCAACGGTCAGCGAGACTTCGCGAAGTCTGGGATCGCCAAGCTGAAGAATGGGGCGAAGAGACATAATCGGTAGCTAATGCCGAGTATAGCGACCACGCCGGTCGGAGTGAAGCTAACTCTTGCGTCCGGCGATGATGAGGCCGACGCCGGCTATGAGCAGCACGGCACTAAGCGCGGGGGGAACTTTTTCATCGTGTTCGGTGGTGACGCCAATATGGGCGTCGCCGATGCTAACGCCGTGATGTTCAGCATGCGGAAGCGGAACGAAAAACGAAATTACTCCCAAAATAAGGACAACCACGCCTGCCATAGCCAAAGCTCTCATGCTGACGCTCCTGTGATAAATAGTTCAGCCCAGATGAAAACGGATTCGAGCTGTTTTGTAGCCTGCATGAGATGCGGGTGGGAGCGAAAAGGCTGTGATGCGGCGCGAGAAAGCAAACGGCCACGGATCAGCGGGCGAGAAACAAAGTGCTGGTTGCCTGCTCCGAACGCCGGGGCAAATCCGCGGCCCAATGGCTAGTGTGTGAAGCTCTTCACGAACTCAACCAGACTGCGCAGAGCGATTCCCGACGGGCCTTTGGATATCCACGGTTTCTGGTCTTCCATCCAGGCGGTGCCGGCGATATCGAGATGAATCCAGGGCGTATCTTCGGCAAATTCCTTCAGAAACATGGCGGCGTTAATGGCGCCGCCCCAGCGTCCACCGGAGTTCACGATGTCGGCGATGGTGGACTTGATGTTGTCTTTGTACTCATCGTCGAGCGGCAGCCGCCACATTTTTTCGCCGGCTTGGTCGTTCGCTTTGTGAAAGCGTTCGTAAATGGCGTCATCATTGGCGAAGACGCCGGCATTGGTATAGCCGAGCGCGACCACGACCGCGCCGGTTAGCGTTGCCGCATCGACCAGATGAGTGCAACCGAGCTGGCGGGCGTAGAACAGGCCGTCGGCTAGAACCAGACGGCCTTCGGCGTCAGTATTGATGATTTCGATCGACTTACCGGACATGGCAATCTGCACGTCTCCGGGCTTCTGCGCTTTGCCGGAAGGCATGTTTTCGGTAGCGCAGACGATGCCGATCACTTTGAGTTTCGGCTTTAACATGGCGATAGCGCGCATTGCGCCGATCATGGTCGCACCGCCGGCCATGTCATATTTCATCTTTTCCATGCCATCGGCGGGCTTGATCGAGATGCCGCCAGTGTCGAAGGTAATTCCTTTTCCTACGAGGCCCAGCACTGGCTTCGCGGGAGCGCCGGCGGGTTCGTAAGTCATGACGATGAGCGCGGGCGGTTCGTCGGAACCTTGAGCGACGCTCCAGAAGGCGCCCATTTTCAATTCTTTAATTTTGTCGGCGCCGTAGACTTCGCATTTCAGGCCGACTTCCTGTGACATCTTTTTGGCGCGGTCGGCGAGGATTGTTGGAGTCATGCGGTTGGAGGGTTCGTTGACCAGGTCACGAGTGAAGTTCTGCGAGTCGCCGATGATCTGAGCTTCGTGTGCTGCTTTTTCCAGGGCGGCGTGATCGGCGTTTCCGCCGGCTACGATGGTGAGCGCGTCGATCTTCTGATCTTTGCGGTCGCTGCGGTAGTAGTCCGGATCGAAGTTGCCGACGATTGCGCCTTCCACAATGGCGCGCACCGCTTCTTCAGCGGGAATGCTGGCGGGGGTGATGAACGCGAAGCTGCGGATTCCACGGGCCTTGAGCGTACGCACTGCCGTGCCTGCGACGCGGCGCAGATCGTAGCTGGTGAATTTCTTCGCTGCGCCGCCGCCGATCAGCAAAAGCCGCTTAGCCTTCAATCCGGCGGGTTTGTGCAGGAGGTTGGTTTCGAAGGGCTTGCCGGTTAATTCGCCACCGGCCAGCAAATCGGCGGCGACGGCCTGGACCGCTGCGTCGGAGGTGGCGAGCTTAAGCTGGGGCTTTTCTTTCTTGCCTTCGTGCTTGCCGGATGCGGAGTGATCTTTTTCGAAATGATCTTTTTCTGCGTGATCGAGCGCAATGGCTACGAGGGACTCGGTTTCGAGTTCGGCGGGCGTAGAGAATGAGAGTGTAGTTTTCATAGTCGTGATAAATGGTTTCGAGGAACACTCCAGTATCGTCGGCGGAGAGGGCATTGTGCAAGCGGAGGCAACGAGGAGGTGCCCTGATTAGGGCACTACCGGCAAGGAGAACCGCCCGCGGCGTCGACGGAACAAAGTGATCGCTCGATTCCTAGCCTGTGGGATGACGCTATTCGGCAGCCTGCGTTATGATTCCATCCCTTGGTACATTTAGAGGTGTGATGACGACTTGGCGGAAGGTTCTCTTCTTATTATCGGTAGTGGTCTCAGCGGCGGCGGTTTCGCTGCTGGAAATGGAACGCGCGGTCAAAGCAGCCGCACCGCAGGGAGCAGCGGCGGCAACGACGGCGGCCTTGGGTGCCAACCCTTCTTCAATCAACTCCGGAAGCGTAGCGATCCCCGACACAACGCTGGCAATCAATTCCACGCAGCCCATGTCGCAACGTGTCGTCCACTATGAGATCGACGCGAAGTATGACGCCGGCAAACACATGGTCGATGCCACCGAGATGCTGACCTATCACAACCTGACGGGCCAGCCTCTGGACCATTTCCCGTTCCACCTCTACCAAAACGCGTTCCAACCCAATGCCACCTGGGTTCGCGAAACCAAGGTCCAAGGTGGCCGCGATGTCAGTTACGAAAAATGGGGCGACAAAGACTACGGATCCGAAGAGATCAAGCGCTTGGAAGTCGTTGGCCAGGGCGACCTCACCGCCAATGTTCAATACATTCAGCCCGACGACGGAAACAAAGACGATAAAACGGTCGTCGATGTCCAACTGACCAAGCCGGTTGCACCCGGCGAATATGTTCAGTTCAAAATTGCCTTTCAGACCAAGTTTCCCGAAACGCAAGCCCGCTCAGGATGGAAGCACGATTTTGTGCTTGGCGGTCAATGGTTTCCCAAGGTTGGAGTTTTCTGGTACGGAGCCTGGAACTGCCATCAGTATCACGCCTTCACCGAGTTCTTTGCCGACTTTGGCGTATACGACGTAAAGCTGACGGTGCCCCAGTTTGAAACAGTGGGAGCGAGCGGCGTGAAGGTGGGTGAGGTAAATAATTCTGACAATACTAAGACCGTTGCATATCACGGCGACGACATACACGATTTCGCCTGGACGGCGTGTCCGCGCTACAAGGTGAAAGAAGATGGCATTTTTCAGGGCCAAATGGGGCCGGTGCAGATGCGCATCCTGATGCAGCCCGCGCATTGGAGCCAAGTTGCTCGACACGAAAAAATTCTCAAAGAATCGCTCGAACAGTTCGAGAGCCGTTATGGGCCTTACCCTTATAAAGTCATCACGCTGGTCGATCCAGAAAGCGAGGAAGCGGGCGGGATGGAATATCCGACCTTCATTACGGGAGATACGTTCTGGTTCATGCCCGAAGGGTTGAAACTGCCTGAGATCGTGATCGAGCATGAGTTCGGCCACCAGTATTGGTACGGCATGGTGGCGACGAACGAATTCGAAGATGCCTGGATGGATGAAGGAATTAATAGTTATACCGAAGTAAAGGTGCTGGATTCGATTCTGGGTAAACGCACCTCGATCCTGAATATAATGGGCGCGACGGCTGGCGAGCGGGAGGCACAGAGAATGGGATATATTGGCGCGGCCGATTTGGATCCCATTGCCGAGAAGGCCTACGACTACTACAACAATAGTTCTTACGCCGGCATTACCTACGGCAAGACGGCCTGCGTGCTGCTAACGCTGGAAGGCATCATCGGCGAAGACACAATGGATAAAGCCATGCGTGCCTATTTTATGAGGTACCGCTTTACCCATCCTACTAAAGAGGACTTCCTGAGAACGATCGAGGAAGTTTCTGGCAAGAACCTGCGCTGGTACTTCGACCAGGCCATCTACGGCTCGCAGGTAATGGATTACAAAATTCTGAAAATCGAGTCCTACCCCTTGAACTGGTACGAAGAGAAAAAAGGCTGGTTCCCTGAGGATGACAAAAACACCGTCTATCGATCTTATGTATGGGTGCAACGCAAGGGCGATTTCTCCATGCCGGTCGATGTGGAAATCAAGTTTGACAATGGCGAAAAAATCCGTGAGCACTGGGACGGCGTAAGCCGTTGGACCAAGTTTACCTATGAGAAGAAAGCGAAAGCCGAGTCCGCGGAACTCGACCCGGACCACAAGATCCTGATCGACCGCAACGAATTTAATAATAGTTACACGGTTGAACCGCATAAAAAGCCGGCGCGTAAGCTCACGAATTATTGGTTATTTTCCACCCAATGGCTCGGCCAGGCGCTCTCTTGGTGGGGAGTGTAAATCCTGTTCGGCAGTCGGCGTCGGGCAATCGGCGCTAATATGGGCGCGTGCAGAATTGAGGCAGAATGGCAGAGCGGCAAAGTTTGTTGGCGGGCGGATGGCGCCGAGTGGCGCACAACAAGCGCTACATCATCTGGTTCTATGTGCTGAACTTGGCACTGGCTGGCCTTGGCTCGGCATCCTTCAGCAGTCAGGCGCACGACTATCTCGATCACAGCTTGTTATCGGAACGCCTGCTGCACGGTTTTGACCTGGACGTGTTGTTTGAGATGTTGAACCAGCCCGAGTTTGGACCCACCCACGCCTCCAGTGTCGCGAGCTTGTACTTTGTTTTGCTGTTCTTCATCGCGACTGCCCTGTTCCTGCCTGGTGTGCTGCAGGGTTACGCCTCCACCTACCGCTTGCCGCGGGAAGACTTCTTCCGTGCCTGCGGCCGCAACCTGTGGCGATTTATCCGCCTGCTGATCGGCGCCGGAATCGTCATGGGAGCCGTGGCCGCATCGCTGTTCGGCCTGCAAGACGCGCTCCTCAAAAAAGCCGCCGAAAGCAGCAACGAGTTGCTGCCGCCCGAGCTGCAATTCGCCTCGCTGCTGCTGATATTTCTGGTGATGTCAATGTTGCGCATCTGGTTTGATCTGGCCGAGGCCGACACCGTCCTCAGCGACCAACGGGCGGTGCGAAAGTCGATCGGCCTCGGCTTTCGCCATACCTGGCGCAACCTGGGCCGTCTGCTGGGAAGCTACGTCGTCACCACCATCTTGGCTGCGCTGGTACTGCTGCTCGGCTTGTTGGCTTGGATCAAGTTCGTCCCGTCCTCCAGCGTGACCGGAGCGATGGTTCTCAGCCAGCTGATACTTTTATTGCTCTTGATTCCTCGCTTCTGGCAGCGCGGCATTGCGGTCGATTACTACCTGCAGAATATGGTCGAGCCAGTCGCGAACCAACCTTTCATGCCCTCACCTGTTTCCCCGCCAGTTGTTAGCGACGTTCCTTCGACTCTGATTTCGAGCACGCCGCCCGAAACGCAAGGGGCTTAAACCGGAGCCACCCGATCAGAGCATGACAATGGTGATGCCCCGATTGCCGCGGCCCAAGTCGGAGTCGCTCTTGAGCTCGGCGTGCGATTGCAGAAGTTTCCAGGCGGTTTCATCCGACTTCGACCAGTTCTCGCCGAAGATGCAGCCCCGGATTTGGCCGTCTTGAAACATTTCCATCAAACGTTTTTGCACGGCGATGCGAATATCGCCGCCGGCTCCGGTCGATCCGTAGCCGTGGACCAGCTTGAGCAGGTTTATTTTTTCCTGGCGGGCGAGGGCGAGTTCGCGGTCGAGGCGCTGAAGGGCTTCGTGCACCTGGGGCATGTCGGATTTCAGGTTTACGGTTTTAATGGGGCGACCTTGGATCAAGTTTACTTCGGTCCCTTACTTCGGGCTGACTTTACTTCAGGGCTTGTTACTTTGATTTTGAGTCGGAGGCTTTGAGGTCGCTGATCAGGCGCTGGAAGGCTTCCTGATAGGAGTCGTGGTCCTTCCAGTTGCTGAAGTCGGGGATGAAGTACTCGCGAATCTCGCGGGCGGAATCGCCGGCTCTAAGTCGAGCTTCCGCGTTCCAGGATGCGTTTCACATCGCGCTTGCCGTGCAGTATGCGAACCACGTGAATAGCGTCGCTTTCGGCCAGATAATAGATTCGAATGGCTTCGAATCCAGCTACCGGCCATGATCGCAGGCTTTGCAGTTCGGGCTTTCTCGAACGATATCGCGCCCCAACGAGAGGATGCTCGCGCAACGAATCAATGGTGTTCCGGACAGCATCTCGGAAACGCAAGGCAATCTGTGGAAGATTCTGGTCGATCAGGTAATAGCGAAATTGGCGAACGGCATCGTCGCTCGCCGTTTGCCGGTAGACGACCTTCACGAAGGTTGGCCGGATTTGTGCTGTGTCAACAAAGCGTTCGTCTGCTGGTTGACGGAATTCCAGAATTCCTTCTCGGTCAGCTCCCCAGACGCCAATCCTTCCGCAAGCAGGGCGTCGAGTTCGTCCGGCGTTCCGGCAAACCCTGGAAGAGTACGCTGTTCTACGGCGGTCAGGGCGGCCTCGACCAACTCCTCGACGGATTGGTACGCGCCACGACTCAGCAGCGCTTGAAGCCGACTCTCTTGCTCCGGCGTGAGGTTGATGGTCATATGGTCTCCCCGCTCATTATTCAGGTTAAGAGAAAGTCTGCCTAGTGACAACCCAATTTTGGCTTTCGTCCTCCGCTATTTCGGCTTCGCGTCAGACGCTTTCAAATCGCTGATCAGGCGCTGGAAGGCTTCCTCATAGGAGTCGTGGTTCTTCCAGTNNAGCACTCCCAGTCGCGCAGGGTTTCAAACGGCGCGAGCCGGATGGGGAACAGCACCCGCCGCTGATCGCGCACCTCGCGCTTGCGGGCCTTGGCGATTTCCGTCTTCACCCACTCGCTCTCCATGCTGTGCGGCGACAGGATCAACAGCAGCTTGTCGTGCAGGCGGATGGCTTCGTCGATCTGCTCGTGGAGTTTCCTGCCGCCTTGAACGTCGTGCGGGGCAAACCAGCAGCGGACGCCTTTGTTCTGGAGGTCGGCGTAGAGGCGGTCAGCGAACGGCTGGTCTTTGGTGGAGTAGCTGATGAAGCAGGAGTAGAACTGGATGGGATTTGTAACGAGCGACTTTGCGAAGGTGATAAATTCGTCGGGGACACCGCAACCGCGTAGGAAAGATTCGGGAATCCTTCCGCCCGATCTGTAGAGGGTGTCTATACCGATGGTCGAGGGTCCGCCATGATGCACGGTCTCGAGCCCCCTTACCGTACTTAGGTCAACATCGGCGAACACGGCTTCTGCCAGGCCGGTGCCGGTTAAGTCGGTCCCGCTCAGTTGCGCTCCGGTTAGCGATGTCCCCATCATCCCTGCGAGATTCAGCATCGCATTATTGAGATTGGCATGTGTCAGATCCGCAAGAATCAAACTCGTTCTTGTCAGCCTTGCGCCGCTGAGGTCTGCGCTACTGAGATTGGCGAAGATAAGGTTCGCCTCGCTGAGGTCCGCCCCGCTGAGGTGTGCATCGTGGAGAGACGCCGAGCCAAGGTTCGCATTTCTGAGGTTCGCCTTCGTTAGATCCGTGCCATCGAGTCGGGCATAACGAAGATCTGCGCCGTCGAGGTTGGCCCTCACGAGGTCCATCTCGCTGCCAGCCGCCTTGATGATGGCCTCGCTAAGGTTCGCTGCTTGGAGGTCCACTTTTTGCAGGTTCGATTCGCTGAGGTCTATTTTGATCTGCGGGTGCCCCGACCGCCACGCATTCCAAGCTTCGACGCCTTCCTTCAGCTTCGCGAGATGTTCGGGATTTGCCATCTTGTCGGCCTGCTGGGCGACCATCATACGCCGACCGACGCCTATTTCGGCTTGGAGTCTTGCGATTTCAGGTCGCGGAAGAGGCGGTCGAGCGACTTTTGAAACGAGTCGTGGTCCTTCCACTTGCGAAAGTCGCCGATGTGGCGCGTTCGGCGGATGTCGGCTGCCCAGGCGCGCGGGCAGTCCATTACTGCGTCGTCGAGTCGTACCGGAAACAGCACGGTTGAGCCTTGTCGCTGTTCCTTCTCAAATGCCGCTTGGACTTCCCGTTCCACCCACGGACTGTTGACTGAGTTTTGTGACAACACGACCAACAGCCTGTCATAAAGTCGAATGGATTCCTCAATCCGTTCTCGGAATTGGTCCCCGATTTTCAAGTCTTCGGGAGCGAACCAGCAACGCACGTGCTGAACCTGCAGCTTTGCGTGCAGTTCCATGGCGAATGCGTCATCCTTGCTCGAATAGCTGATGAAGCAAGAGTAGAACTCGATGGGATTCGCCGTCAGTGACCCCATGTAGGTGATGAAGTCGTCTGGTACACCGGCACCCCGCAGGAATCGTTCTGGGATATTGCCTTTTGATCGATAAATGGTGTCAATATCGATCGATGACGGCGTCAGGTGCATGACGGTCACCAGCCCTTTTACGGAGCTGAGGTCGTTGTTTCCAAAGGAAGTCATGCCGATTTGCGCTTGGGTCATGTCGGCGAGGCCTAGTTTCGCGCGACTAAGATTAGCCCTGAAGAGCAACGCTCCGATAAGCTTCGCATGGGAGAGGTCCGCCGCGGTGAGGTTCGCCTGCGCTAGGTTTGCTCGCGAAAGGTTCGCAAAACTGAGCTCCGCTCCGGTGAGGTCTGCGTCGATTAGGTTCGCGTTGGCAAGGTCTGCGCTGGTGAGGTCAGCTCCGGTCAGGTCAGGCGTTGCCTTCGGATGAAAGTCGCGCCACTTATTCCAAGCCTCTACTCCGATTCTAAGGTTCGCGAGGTGTTTGGGATTTGCCATCACGTCAGCCTGCTGGCCGACCATCATACGCCGCTTTGCTGGTTTGGGATCAACGGCAAATTCTTGGGCAGGTAACTCGGCGCTGCGGGCTGCCAACAGTTTCCTCGGTGACACGGCCGCTTTTGCTCTTGATCTGTATATACGAATCAACTACCATGTATATATGAGTAAAGCGAGGGCCCTATGGCTGTAACCATGACATCAATCCGTCTCGACACCGATCTGGCTGACGAGGCCGTGAAGGTGCTCAAGGCGAAATCCCGCACCGATGCGGTTCACATAGCCCTGCGCGAAATCGTTGGGCTGAAGCGCTTCAAGGCGCTGATGAAAAAGAACTCGGGCAAACTCAAGTTCTCCGGACTTGATGAGTGAAGTCATTATCTTCGACACATCCGTGCTGGTGGACGAGGCCCGCACTGGCCGGCACCGCACGAGGATCGAAGCCGTGGACGGCCTGGTCCGGGTGTCGTCGGTGGTCCTCGCCGAACTTCTGCGAGGCGTGACGGGACCGGCAGAACACAAATTCCTCCGCACTTTGGCGAGAAACCATCCGATCTTAACTCCGACGCGAGAGAATTGGCTGGAGTCTGGCGAGATACTGGCCAAAATCCGTGCCGATCAAGGCTTCGAGCCGCATAAACTCCGGGACCTGCACTTCGACGTTCTCATCGCCCTCACTGCCCGCTCTCACGGCGCCCGTCTCATCACTACCAACCGGGCCGACTTTGAGCTGATCAATCGATACCGGCAGGTCGAGCTTGAGGTTTGGTGAGCGCGGCGATTTCTGTAAGTCTTCACCACAGAGACGCAGAGTCACAGGGAAAATCCGAAACCTGCAAAATCACAAACAATGTCAAAGACGACGGACAGGAGTGTCCGTCCCACACAAGCAAGCGCCCAACGTGAATTTCCTCTGTGTCTCTGTGACTCTGTGGTGAAAAGCTTTTGCCCCTACGCCGGGACTGCAGCCCGCCGCAGCGGCTCCGCGATGGCCTTCATCACCTTCTCAAATCCGGCGAAATCCAGCGACTGCGCCCCGTCTGACAGCGCCCGCTCCGGACAAGGATGAACCTCGATGATCAATCCATCCGCTCCCACCGCCACGGCCGCGCGCGATACCGCTGCAATCAGGCTCTGTTTTCCCGTCCCGTGCGAAGGATCGGCGATCACCGGCAAATGAGAAAGATCCCGCGCCAACGCCACTGCGGCAAGATCGAACGTGTTGCGCATCTCCGTTTCAAACGTTTTGATGCCACGTTCGCAGAGCACAACCTGCGAATTCCCTCCCGAGAGCAGATACTCCGCAGCGAGCAGCCACTCCTTCACCGTCGCCGAGGGCCCGCGCTTTAAGAGCACCGGCTTGTTCACGATTGCCAGGCGCCGCAAGAGCGCGAAATTCTGCATGTTCCGCGCCCCGACCTGCAGCATGTCCACGTGTTCGCAAATAATATCCACATCTTCTGTGCTCATCACCTCCGTTACCACGGGCAGTCCCGATTGTTCACGCGCTTCCCGCAGGATCTTGAGCGCCTCCAGGCCCAGTCCCTGAAAGTCGTAAGGCGAAGTCCGCGGCTTATAGGCCCCGCCGCGCAGCATCGTAGCACCGGCGCGCTTTACCGCATGGGCCGTCTCCAGCAACTGTTCCCGGGATTCTACCGAGCAAGGTCCGGCAATGATCACAACCTCCGGCTCCCCGATCGCGGCCCCGCCTACGTTCACTACGGTGCGCTCCGGCTTCACTTGCCGGCTCACCAGCTTGAAAGGTTGCGCGATGGCGACCACGTTCTCCACGCCCGGCGCCACTTGCAGCGCCTCGATTTCGTGGCGGCGTCCATTTCCCACCGCAGCCACAATCGTGCGCTCCACTCCGCGCGTAACGTGGGGTTGGTAGCCCGCCTCGCGAATGCGCTCGATGATGTGCGCAATCTCCTGTTCGCTTGCTTTCTCCGACATGTTGACGATCATTGCTGTCTCCTGACTTAGGGCCGAGATTCAAGATCTTCCACCACGGAGGCACGGAGACACAGAGAAATCAATAAGCTTTTGTTCCTGGTTTTCTCTGTCTCTCTATGCCTCCGTGGTAAAAGCTCCTTTTTGTCCAAAAACACAAAGGCCGCGATCCGTGATCGCGGCCTGCGGCTGAAACTTGCGTAAATCTAATCGATCATGGCTGACTCGATCTTCCCGCAAGTGCCGCCGCAGCCGCTACTCCGGTAAACCAGAAGTAGCGAAACTGCCCGGTAAACGAGATGAATCGCGTCATGAGGAATGATTCCAAACTCTACCGCTCAGAATTGCAAAGACTGCCCAAGCTGGTCCTGCTATTGTAGCGAACTCGCCACATTCGAAAAAGCGTTATTTGCGTTCGACCCGATCAGGCGTACCGTACCCACTACCAGAACCAGGATCACCGCCAGCATTACGGCGTATTCGGCAATATCCTGCCCCTCATCTTCCGACCAGACTCTGCGGATAAACTCGGACACCGATTCCCTCCAAAGCAGGCTTCATTCCCCCGTGAGGGAAGACCGCAATTGACGCAAACATCATGCCGCAGCGTGCCACACTTGTCAATTATTAGGTATGGCGATTTCCACAAGCATTACGAAACTTCTTAGAATGCTTGGTGCTCCGCCGCAACCGGTGAAGAGGATGTTTGCTGGACGAGCTTTTGAGCCGAGTCCTGCGCATACCGCAGCACTCCGTTCGGAAATATTCCGAGATAGATGGTCGCCACCAGGCAGACTGTCAACGCCAGCCGCAGCGCAAACGGAACCGCCATTACCGGAACTTCCCTTCGCGATTCGCGCATGTACATCACCACAATGATGCGCAGGTAATAATAGGCACCCACCCCGCTGTTGATCACGCCGATGATCGTGAGCCAGATCAGATTGGCCTTCACCGCCGCGCTAAACACGTAGAACTTGGCAAAAAACCCGCCGGTCATCGGGATGCCAATCAGCGAAAGCAGAAAAATCGTAAGCGCCGCCGCCAGCAGCGGAGAACCTCGGCCCAGTCCTTCATAGTCTTCGAGCGTCACATAGCGCTCGCCCGCGTTGGCGAAGTGGCTCACCACCGCAAACGCTCCCAAATTCATAGCGGCATAGGCCGCCGTATAAAACATCGCAGCCGAAGTTCCCAGTCCGGGCGCGGCCGCGAATGCCACCAATAAATAGCCCGCATGCGCAATCGAGGAATAAGCCAGCAGTCGCTTCACATTGTTTTGCACCAGCGCACTTAGGTTGCCCAACGTCATGGAAAGCGCCGCCGCAACCCAAATGAGCCACATCCTCCCCGGCACGTTGATCACAAAAATCACGCGCAGCAAAACCGCAAAAGCGGCTGCCTTGGGCGCGGTCGACATCAACCCCACAATCGGCGCCGGCGCTCCTTCGTAAACATCCGGAGTCCAGCTGTGAAAGGGCGCAGCTCCCACCTTAAAGCCCAGGCCCACGAACATGAACGCCACCGCCACGTAAGCGAGCAAAGGAATCGGCCCAGCCTGCAACGTCGCGCTGATCTTGTCGATATTCGTCGAGCCCGTCGCGCCAAACATCAACGCCACTCCGTACAGAAAAAATGCCGTGGCGAACGAACCCAGCAAGAAATATTTCAGCGAAGATTCCGCGCTGGCCGCCTCATGCCGCCGGAATCCCGCCAGCACATAAGAAGAAATGGAAGAAATCTCCAGCGCGATAAAGATCAAGACCAGTTCGATCGCCGATGACATCAGCGCCATGCCCACCACGCCGAAGAGAATCAGAGCATAGTATTCACCGGCCCGAATTCGCTGCACCGCCATATATTCATAAGAGATAAGGATGACGACAGCGGCAATTGCAATCACCAGAACATGGAAGAAAACGCTGAATCCATCCACCTGTGCCATGTTCCAGAAGGCTAAACCCGGAGACTGCGCCATAAACCAAGTCGCCCCAAGTCCCGCCAGGGTGCCCACCAGAGCGATCAGCCCCAAAACCTTCTGACTTTTCTCTTCGTCGATCAGCGGTTCCAGCACCATCACGATCATTCCAAAAACAGAGAGCACAATCTCCGGCAGAATGCGGATGTAATCTCCACTCTGCGGCAGCGTCTGCAGTAAGGCTGGAGAAAAAGCCGCGACCCCACTCAGGATCGAGGCCATGATCGAGCTCGCGATCATGGTCCCACCACCCGGCTTACAACCTGCGGCCAGGACGCGAGCGCCGCATGAACCGCCGGATCAATCGCCCCCAGCCACAGTATGGGCGCGACGCCCATCACCAGCGCCGCCGCCGCACATGGCCAGACAGCCCATTTTTCGAACCCGGAAAGATCGCTCAGAGTATTGTTCACCGCGTGCGTAACCTTGCCATAGAACACGCGCTGATACATCCAGAGCAGGTAGACCGCGCTCCAAATTATTCCGGTGGCGCCGAGTATCCCGTAAACCGCCTTGTCCTGGAATGCACCGCTCAACACCAGAAATTCGCCGATGAATCCGTTCAGCAACGGCAATCCCGCCGATGCCAGCACGATGATCAGATACGAGGCGGCATACACCGGCATAGGCGCGGCCAGTCCCCCAAACTCGCTGATCTCGTAAGTATGCCGGCGTTCATGCAAAATGCCCGCCAGCATGAATAGCCCGCCCGTCGAAACTCCGTGCGCCAGCATTACGAACATTGCGCCATTCAATCCCGCCTGCGTGAAGCTGAAAATTCCCAGCACCACGAATCCAAGATGGCTGACTGACGAGTACGCAATCAACTTCTTCATGTTCGGCTGCACCATCGCCACCAGTGCGCCGTAGATGATGCCGATCAGCGCCAGCGTCATCACCCACCAGGCGTTATGCCGCGCTTGCTCGGGAAACAAACCCAGGTTGAAGCGCAGCAGACCGTACGTCCCCATCTTCAGCAGTACTCCGGCCAGCAGCACGGATCCTGCCGTGGGTGCTTCCACGTGCGCATCCGGCAACCAAGTGTGAAACGGAAACAACGGAACCTTCACTGCAAATGCCAGGAAAAATCCCAGAAACAACCACTGCGCGGCTGCCGGAAACCCAGGCACTGCGCCGCTCGCGACCTGCTCGCGAATCGTAACGAAGTCAAAGCTGCCGGTATGCGCGTACAGCCACAAAATCGCCGCCAGCATAAACACCGACCCGATCATGGTGTACATGAAGAACTTCACCGCGGCATACACCTTGCCCTCGTGCCCAAAAATGCCGATCAGCAACGCCATGGGAATCAGCGTCGCTTCCCAGAAAAAGTAGAAGAGGAACAAATCGAGGGAAGTGAATACCCCGATCAGCGCCGTCTCCAGAATCAGCAGCAGAATAAAAAATTCCTTTACCCGCTCGTGAATCGACTTCCAGGAAATCAGCACGCACAAGGGCGTGAGAAAAGTAGTGAGCACGACCAGCCACAGAGAAATGCCATCCATTCCCATGTGGTAGTGGATATTCGGAGTGGAAACCCACGATCGGTCGATCTCGTACTGGAATCCCGCCCGCGCACGGTGAAAATAAACTGGCAGATGCAAAGACAAGACGAACGTCAGCAGCGAGATGACCAGCGCAAAAATGCGAATGTCGCGATCGCGTCTCGGGAAAAGTACGAGTAAGAATGCGCCGCACAGAGGAGCCAGCGTTACCAGCGTGAGAATATATGGACTCCAGGTGTCGGCGCTCATCTGGCTCCCATCCAAGTCCAAATCATGAAGGCAATCACCAGCGCCGAACCCGCCGCAATCCACCCCGCATAGGAGCGAATATTTCCGGACTGCATATGTCGCGCTTCGTCCGAAACCTGCCGCGCCCCGTCTCCGGCGTCATTCACCGCCGCATCGATAACTTTCCGGTCCACGTCCTGCCAAAGGATTCGAGTCGACCCCTCGATCAGCGGCCTGACGAAAACGGCGGCATAGATCTCGTCAACGTAATACTTATGCACCACCGTCTGATAGAAGCCGCCCAGCGAATCGGCAATCTTCTGGGGCAACTCCGGGCGGCTGCAATACAGTACATACGCCACCCACGCCCCCAGCACAGCGGCCGCTACGGAAACGCCCATGAGCAGCATCTCCGTACCGTGACTCGCCGCTTCCACGGACTCAGGCGAACCGAACACCGGAGCCAGAAAATGTTCGAATCGATTTCCAATTCCAACCAGCCCGCCGACTAGCGAGAGCACCGCCAGGATCATCAACGGCACCAGCATCACCATCGGACTCTCGTGCGGTTCGCCATGTCCATGAGCATCGTGGACGTGAGAGCCATGCCCATGCGCGTCCGCCTGCGCTCCCCGATAATCGCCGAAGAACGTCATGAACAACAAACGGAACATATAAAAAGAGGTGATGAACGCGGTAATCAATCCGACCAGCCAGTACACCCAGCTCACCTGGTACGCCTTCCAGAGAATTTCGTCCTTGCTCCAGAAGCCTGCCAGTGGCGGTATCCCGGCGATCGCCAGCGTCGCAATCCCCATCGTGAGAAACGTCCACGGGATATACGACCGGAGCCCGCCCATCTTCCGCATGTCCTGCTCGCCGCCCACCGCGTGAATCACCGAGCCCGCCGCCAGGAACAGCAGGCCCTTAAAGAAGGCGTGCGTCATGAGATGAAAGATGCCCGCCGAAAACGCTCCCGCACCGCAGGCCATGAACATGTAGCCAAGCTGTGAGACGGTCGAATACGCCAGCACCTTCTTGATGTCGGTTTGCGCAATCCCGATCGTCGCAGCGAAGAACGCAGTGAGCGTGCCAATGATCGCCACCACCGTAAGCGCTGTCGGTGCTCGCTCAAAGATCACATGCGAGCGCGAAACCATGTACACGCCTGCCGTCACCATGGTCGCCGCGTGAATCAAAGCAGAAACCGGAGTCGGGCCTTCCATCGCGTCGGGCAGCCAGATATATAAAGGTATCTGCGCCGATTTGCCGCAAGCCCCCACCATCAGCAAAATGCCAATCGCCGTAAGCAGTCCGGTCCCAGCCGTCTCAGCGCTCATCGGAGCAATGCTCTGAAACACCTGCTCAAAATTCAGCGATCCAAAATGCTTGATGATTAGAAACAGCGCAATCAAAAATCCAAAATCGCCGATGCGGTTAACGATGAACGCTTTCTTCCCCGCCGATGCCGCCGAATCCTTCGTGAACCAGAACCCGATCAGCAGATACGACGCCAGCCCCACGCCCTCCCAGCCAATGAACATCACCAGGTAATTGTTGGCCAGCACCAGAGTCAGCATGAAGAACATGAACAGGTTCAGATAGCTGAAGAACCGGTAGTAGCTGGGGTCGTCCCACATGTACCCGACCGAGTAGATGTGAATCAGAAATCCAACTCCGGTGACCACCAGCAACATCACCAGAGAAAGTTGATCGAGATAAAACGCGAAGTCGACACTGAAATAATGCGGGTATCCAGGGACTCCGATCCGAATCCAATGCGCCAGATACTCGGTGTGGGGAAGCACTAACGACGAAAAGCGTAGCGCAACCCACAACGCCATCGTGAACGCCGCGCCGCTAAAGAAAAGCGCGATGGCGGTCACGGCCTGCCGCGACGACTTCTTGCCCAGAAAGCCGTTGATCGCAGCCCCCGCCAGCGGCAGGATCGGGATCACCCAAAGATTGAGGGATGAATTCATAGCTTGAGCAGGTTCACCTGGTCCACGTTCAAAGTCTCTCGCGTGCGATACACCGCAATGATGATCGCCAGCCCAACCGTCGCTTCCGCCGCCGCCACCACCATCACAAAGAACACAAATACTTGTCCCGCCAGCGCATGCCAGTGAGCCGCAAACGCGACGAACGAGAGATTCACGCCGTTCAACATCAGCTCAATCGACATGAAGATGGTGATGATGTTGCGCTTGATCAGAAATCCAACCACGCCGCAGGCAAACAAAAACCCGCTCAGCAACAGATAATAAGAGAGCGGCACATACGAAGGAACCATCAGTCCGCCTTCCCCGCCGCACGCTCCGGCTTGCTAGCCAGCACCACGGCGCCCATGATGGCGATCAGGATCAGCACCGATGTGACTTCAAACGGCAAAAGGAAATCATGAAAGAGAAGCTGCGCGATATCTTTTGGAGACCCCGGCAACGCGCCGATGGGCACGGCTTCTGTCCCGGAGTGCCGCAGCACCACCCACGCCGTGAGTACGCTGCCGGTCAGCATCCCCGGCACGCCCAGCACAATGGCCACCCGGCTCCCGTTGGTGTGTTCTTCCTCACCCGCGTTCAGCAGCATGATGACAAATACGAACAACACCATAATCGCGCCGGCGTAAACAATCACCTGCACCGCCGCGACGAACTCCGCGCCCAGCAGCAGGTATTCGCCCGCCAGCGCCGCCATCACCGCGATCAGCGACAGCGCGCTGTTGATGGGGTGCCGTTGCGCCAGCAGGTTAACCGCCCCGCCCACGCAAACCGCCCCGAACGCCAGAAATAAAATGAGATGAAAACTCATGAAATCAAGTACCTAGTTGCTAGTACCTAGTTGCCAGTAAAGTCCAACGCCAGCGTGTTACTGGCAACTGGGTACTAGGTACTGGCAACTGTCTTTACCAGGCGACTGCAATCGCTGTGGCCACCAGATTCGCAATTGCCAGCGGCAGCAGGAACTTCCAGCCGAAGGCCATCAGTTGGTCGTAGCGGAAGCGCGGCAACGTCCCGCGCACCCAGATGTAAAGAAAGAGAAAACAGAAAATCTTTGCTCCAAACCAGAACACCGGCAACAAGGCCTGCAACAGCGGATGCCCAAACAGCGGCCCGTGCCATCCCCCGAAAAACAGCAGCGTGGCCACGCAACCTACCGTAATCATGTTGGCGTATTCGGCCATGAAGAACATGGCAAACTTCATCGAACTGTACTCAGTGTGGTATCCCGCCACCAGTTCGGTCTCGGCTTCCGGTAAATCAAACGGAATCCGATTGGTCTCCGCGTACGCGGCAATCAAATAAATAAAGAAGCCGATGAACTGCCCGTGAAAAATATTCCACCGCGGAATGAACCCCCAGAAATGCCCGCCCTGCGCGTCGACGATATCGCGCAGACTGAAACTCCCAGATTGAATCAACACCCCAACCAGTGACAGCCCCAGTGCAATTTCGTAGCTCACCATCTGCGCGCTGGCCCGCAACCCGCCGAGCAACGAATATTTATTGTTCGACGACCATCCCGCCAGCGCCACGCCGTACACACCCATCGATGTAATGCCCAGAATCAGGAGCAGCCCAATGTTCACGTCGGTAATTTGCAGCGGAATGCTCAGGCCGCCGATGGTGATCGAGTTGCCGAACGGGATCACCGAGATCGAAGTCAGCGCGAAGATCAGCGCCATCATCGGCGCCGCCAGAAACAGCGGCTTGTAAACGTGCGGCGGCGTCAGATCTTCTTTAAACAAAAACTTCAGTCCGTCGGCTGCGGGCTGCAGCAGCCCAAATGGCCCCACCCGCGTGGGTCCCCACCGGTTCTGCATGTGGCCTACCACCTTGCGTTCCAGCCAAACCGTGTACGCGACCGCCGTGAGCAGCACGACCAGGATGATCACCGACTTGATCACCGACACGAGGATGAAAATGTAAAAAGGCAACGCCATTTGTTTTGATTGGATAATTTAGTAATTTGGTAAATCCGTAATTTGGTAATTGAAAAGCGATTTCGCCTTAGTATTCGTATCTTCCTGCTCAGTATGCACGGATGTAGATTTTCAAATTACCCGATTACTAAATTTCCCAATTACAAATTGTCTTTCAGTCTGCCGCAACCTCGGCGGGCTTAACCTCGTGACTCTCTGCCACCGCGTTCAATGCGCGCGAGTACCTTCCCAAGGTCCCGGAACTGAAAAGATTGTCATTCGCGGGAGCAATCGATTCCGGCCTGTGCGCAACTCCCGCTCCAGCTTTTTCCAGCGACGTATGCTGGCTGTTGCCTGCCAGCAGGTTCATGCGGGAGACGTCATAGCCCGGAACCAGCCGCTGAATTTCATCCAGAATCGCCGTAGGATCGAACGGGCTCAACTTCGGCTCCAGTCCGTGCGCCTCCAGCCACACCGCATGGCGGTCCGCCTCCCCCGACTGCGCTCCGCGAGACTGTCCCATGTCGGCATGCGTTCCACCGCCGAAAGGCACCAGCTTGCGTACGTCAAAGCCCATGGCGTCCGCGAGGCGCACGATCATCTCGAAATCAGCCTTCGTGCCCGTGACCTCGCCGGCCTTCTTCACTAACTGCAAATCCCCACAAGTATTGGTGAACGTGCCGGACTTTTCGTAAGCATTCGCCGCCGGCAGGACAACGTCGGCAACCACCGCCGTCTCCGTCAGAAACATGTCCTGTACCACCACAAAGCTCTTCGAGAACGCGAACGGATCGATCTTCAACCGCCCAATCGGATTCGAGCCCACAACATAAAGAGCCCTCAGCGCGCCCGTTTTCCCGGCCTCGACCATGCCCGGCAAATCGAGCCCTGCAACCTGCGGGATGTCTCCCCATTCTCTATGGAATTCGCTGTCTCCCGCAGTCGGGTGATATCCCGGCAGCAAATCAGGAGACAAACCCATATCCGCGGCGCCGCGCGAATTGGCATAGTCGGCCAAACAGATAAACTTGGCTCCGGTGATTCCCGCGCCGAACTGCACCAGTCGCGTCAAGCCGTCTCCCCGCACTTCCGAACCGAAAACAATAATCAGATTTTGTTCGCCCCGCAGCTTGTCGCGCAAAGCGATCCAGGCTTCCTTATTTGTAGACGAACTAACCACCGCATCGACAGCGCCGTCGTTGCCCGAAAGAAACGTTGCAACTTGTGCTTCCACGCCCGCAGGGATCTGCATGAAGGTCGCAGCCTGCCGCCGCAATTTGATCGGACTGGAGTTGATCACGTAAAGTTTCGCCCGGTGCAGCCGCACGTTGTTGCGAATCTGCCAGGCCAGCAGCGGATGCTGCTCAGTGGGATCGTTGCCAATCAACAAAATCGCGGGCGCGGTGAAAGCTGCCGCCATGCTCCCAGTTAAATCCGCTTTGCCGCGAAGCGCAGCCGCCAGGGCAGGGAAGTCCGCCGTGCGGTGGTGGTCCACATTATTCGTCTTCAGCACCACGCGCGCAAACTTGGAGAGCAGGTAATCTTCTTCGTTGGTCGTGCGAGTCGATCCAATCACTCCAATCGACGCTCCGCCATCGCGGTCGCGCACCTCCGCGAACTTCTTTCCGATCAGAGCAAACGCTTCTTCCCACGTCGCGGGAGTGAGCTTGCCGCCAATGCGAATCAGCGGCTTCGTCAGCCGATCTTCATGATTCGCAAAGTCAAACGCGTAGCGTCCCTTGATGCAGAGAAAATCCCCGTTCATTCCGCTCTTATCGCGGTTGTCGCCCCGGACAATTTCCATGCCCGTCTCGGCGCGGCGCACGCCCAGCGTGGTCTTGCAGCCGTCGCCGCAATGGGTGCAGATCGTGCCCACGTGCTTCATCTCCCACGGCCGCGTCTTGTAGCGATACGCGCCGGAAGTGAGCGCCCCCACCGGGCAGATGTCGATGCACATGCCACACTCTTCGCACTCCAGGTGATCTTCTTTATTCGGCGCGATGATCGAACTCACGCCGCGGTTCTGCACTCCCAGAGCCCAAACGTCCATGCCCTCGCCGCACACGCGCACGCAGCGGTAGCAGAGAATGCAGCGCGGCCGGTCGAAGAACACCACCGGCGACCATTGCTGCTCCTCTTTATGATTCTTCGCTTCCATGAACTTCGACTCGGCGGCGCCGTAGGAGAACGTCATGTCCTGCAGTTCGCACTCGCCGCCCGCGTCGCATACCGGACAATCCAAAGGATGATTTCCCAGCAGCATCTCGACCATCGACTTGCGCGCCTGCTTGATCTCCTCGCTATCGGAAGTGACGATCATCCCTTCGCTGATCACCGTGGTGCACGCGGTTTGCAGCTTCGGCATCTTCTCCACTTTCACCAGACACATGCGGCAAGCGCCCTGCAGAGACAAGTTGGGGTAATAGCAGAACGAAGGCACCTCAATGCCCGCAGTCTTGCAGGCCTCGATCAGCAGCGTCCCCGCGGGGGCCGTCACCTTCTTGCCATCAACTGTAAGTCTTACGTCAGCCATAAGTAGCGCCGGCATCCTGCCGGCTGTCGCGAGGGCGTCTCGCCCTCGCCGTAATTAGCAATCGAAATCCTGCGGGCATTCGCCCGCACTTCAAGCCGGCGAGGCGCCGGCGCTACGCCATCACCGCTTCCGCCACGCCAGCCTTTTCATACGGACACGGCCTGCCTTCCAAATGATCCTCAAATTCTTTGCGGAATTTCTTCACGAATGCAATCGTTGGCATCGCCGCCGCATCGCCCAGCGGACAAAACGTCCGCCCCAGCATGTTTTCCGCCAGGTACTGCATGTTCTCGATGTCCTTCTTCACCCCGCCACCGGAATGGAAGCGAATCAACGTCTTCTTCAGCCAGTCCGTGCCTTCGCGGCAGGGGATGCACCATCCGCAACTTTCGTGTTGATAGAACTTCATCGTCCGCAGAGCGAACTTCACGATACATTGCGTGTCGTCGACCACCACCACGCCGCCCGAGCCCAGCATCGAACCCGCTTTGGCCAGCGAATCGAAATCCATGTTGACATCGATCTCATCCGCCGTCAGGCAGGGACACGAAGCCCCGCCCGGCACCACCGCTCTCAACTTGCGTCCATTCGGAATTCCTCCGCCCACTTCGTAAATCATCTTCTTCAAGTTGTAGCCCATGGGCAGTTCATAAACGCCGGGCTTCGCCACGTTCCCGCTGAGGCAGAACAGCCGCGTGCCGCCATTCTTCGGCGTGCCAATCTTGGCAAACCACTCCGCGCCACCCAGCATGATGGGAGGAACGCTGGCCAGCGTCTCCGCGTTATTGATAACCGTAGGTCCGCCCCACAGCCCGACTACGGCGGGGAACGGAGGCCGAATGCGCGGAATTCCGCGCTTGCCCTCGAGCGATTCCATCAGCGCCGATTCTTCGCCAACCTCGTATGCGCCCGCGCCGCCGTGCCAGTACACATCGAAATCGCGCCCGCTGCCGAAAACGTTCTTGCCCAGAAATCCCTTGGCGTAGGCATCGCGAATCGCCTTCTGCATGATTACCAGCAGATAGCGGTATTCGCCGCGAACATAAATGTAGCCACTCTGTGCACCCACCGCGAGCCCCGCGATCATTACTCCTTCAATCACGGAATGCGGGTCCTGCTCGAAAATCAGCCGGTCTTTGCAGGTTCCCGGCTCGCTCTCATCTCCGTTGCACAGCACATATTTGGGCTTGGCCGATTGCTTCGGAACGAACGACCACTTCATGCCGGTCGAAAATCCCGCGCCGCCGCGCCCGCGCAGCCCCGAGTTTTTAACCTCATTAACAATGGCGTCCGGTTCCATCGCAAGCGCCTTCTGCACGGCCTTGTAGCCGTCGAGCTCAAGATAGCGGTCGATATTCGTCGCGCCAAGACCAAAACGCTTGGTAACGACCTTTACCTCGTCGGGATGAGAAACGAGAGAAGCCATTGTTGATTGTTGATTTCTGATTGTTGATTGAACTGGTCAGTCGCCCATGTTTTTCAATCAACAATCAGCAATCAAAAATCATCAATCCTTATTGCGTAGCTTTCCTTCTGCACTCTTCTAAAACCTTGTCGATCTTCTCGGTAGTCAAGTTCTCGTGAAAATCATAGTTCACCTGCGCCGCCGGAGCCCAGCTGCAAGCTCCAATACATTCCACTTCTTCCAGCGTAAACATTCCGTCTGGCGTCGTGCCTTTGTGCTCAACCCCTAGCTTCTTCGCGCAGTGGTGCAGAATGTCTTCGCCACCCCGAACCAGACAGCTGATATTCGTACAAACCTGCACGTTAAACTTCCCGCGCGGTTTCGTCGTCAGCATCGAGTAATAGCTGATCACATTCCGTACTTCGAGTTCCGTCAGATCAAGCCGTCCCGCCAGTTCGGCAATCACTTCATCGGATAAAAATCCAACCTCGTCCTGCGCATAAAGCAGAGTCGGCACCAGCGCCGACCGCTTCGTCGGATAATGCGGCACCATCTCCGCAAACCGCGCCTCGAATTCGTCAGAAAACTTCATGCAATTTAGTAGTTGAGAAATTTAGAAATTGGGAAATTCAAAAGCCTGGCTGCGTGCTCCGTCTTCAATTTCCCAATTACTAAATTACGCAATTACTCAATCCTCCCTACCGGTCAATCTCTCCCAGCACAATGTCAATCGATCCAATCGCCGCCACCACATCCGCAATCAGCCCGCCCTCACACATCTTCGGCAAAGTCTGCAGGTTGGCCAAACAAGCCGCCCGCATATGTACGCGATACGGCTTGGGGGTCCCGTCGCTCACGATGTAATATCCCATCTCCCCGCGCGGCGATTCCACCGCCTGATACACCTCGCCCGCCGGCACCGCGAAACCTTCCGTAATGATCTTGAAGTGGTAGATGAGCGCTTCCATCTGCGTCTTCATCTTTTCCCGGTCGGGCAGCACAATCCCCGGAGCATCAGCCTTGATCGCTCCCTCCGGCATGCCATCCAGCGCCTGCTTCACAATCTCAATCGACTCGCGCAGCTCCCGCACCCGGCACATATACCGCGCAAACACATCGCCTTCCTGCGCCACCGGCACTTTGAACTTGAAATTCTCATAGCCCGAGTAGGGCATATCGCGCCGCAAATCGATGTCCACTCCACTTCCGCGCAGAGTTGGCCCGCTCGCTCCCAGGGCAATCGCGTCCTCGGCGGTAAGCCGCGCCACACCCTTGGTGCGCATCATAAAGATCGGATTTCCCGTCAGCAGGTTTTCGTACTCATCCACCTTCTCCGGAAAATATCCCGCAAACTTGCCCACCCTCTCAAAGAACCCGAGCGGCGGCTCCAGCGCCAGCCCCCCGATACGAAAGTAAGAGGTCATCATGCGCTGTCCGCTGATCATCTCAAACAGATTCAGCACCTCTTCGCGCTCGCGGAAGCAATACAGGAAAACCGTCAGCGCGCCAATATCCATGGCATGCGTGCCCAGCCACACCAGGTGCGAGTTGATCCTCGTCAACTCGTTCATCAGCACCCGCATCCATTGCGCCTTCGGAGGAATCTGCAGCCCCAGCAACTTTTCCACGGCCAGCACATAACAAAGATTGTTGGTCATGGGGCACAGATAATCGATGCGGTCGGTCAGCGGCACCACCTGCTGATAAAACTTCGCCTCGCAGGTTTTCTCGATTCCCGTGTGCAGAAAGCCAATATCCGGCATGATCCGCACGATGGTCTCGCCATCAATCTCCAGCAGCACCCGCAACACGCCGTGCGTCGACGGATGCTGCGGCCCCATGTTCAGGATCATGGTGCGATCCTGACCGGGTTCGAGCACAGGCGTGGGCGCAAGGTGAGCCATAACGAAGCCTAGCGGTATCCCTCCACCGGATAATCTTTGCGCAACGGATGCCCTTCCCAATCCTCCGGCATCAAAAGCCGCCGCAAATAAGGATGCCCATTGAAGCGAATCCCGAACAGATCGAAAACCTCGCGCTCAAAGTAATTGGCTCCCGGCCACAACGAAGTCAGCGACTCCACCGCCGGGCTGGCGCTGTCCAGTCGCACCTTCAGCCGCACCCGTTCCTTCTTCGGAATCGAAAGCAGGTGATAGACCACTTCAAAGCGTGGCTCCGCCGGATACCAATCCACGCAAGTCACGTCGGAAAGAAAGTTGAAGGCGCACGCAGGATCATCGCGCAGCAGGGCGCAAGCCTCGCGCAGGTTCGCACGATCCACGTAAATCGTCATCTCCTCGCGATCGAACTTCACTCCCGCCACAACCGACGCATTCCACGCCAGCAGCCGTGCCACCGCCGGATGAGTCTTCAGTTGTTCCAGATCGGTGATAGCGGGCGCCAAGGCCATTTAGCTTTCTCCTCGCTGCACAGCCGACGGGCCCCACTCCAAAACGCCCTTCTTCCATACATAGAAGAAGCCCACCAAAACGATCCCGATATAAACCAGCATCTCCCATAGCCCGAAGTGCTTGAGATCCCTCAGAATCACCGCCCACGGATACAGGAAGACCGCCTCTACGTCGAACAGAATGAACAGCATAGCCACCATGTAGAACTGCACCGAAAAGCGCCCGCGGCTGTCGCCCACCGGCGTCATTCCGCATTCATAGGCCTCCATCTTGGCCCGGGTCGGTTTTCGCTGCCCAATCAGCCACGAAAGCGAGATAATCGCAGTCGCAATCCCGCCCGCCAGCACAATGTGGATCAGAAACGGCAGGTAGCCAGCGAAGTAATTGTCGGGCATAGGATGGGATAGATATAATTCGCGCCAGCACTGATTAAACATTCTAGATTAGGGGCTGGTGCGCGCGAGTGTCAAGGGAAGTGAGAACAATTTAGCCATTGCGTGATCGGGTGATCGGGCGATTGAAGATCAAAGTCGGTTTTTCAATCACCCGATCACCCGATCACAAAATTCTTTATGATTTTTGGCTTCAATACCGACGTCAAGCACGGCGACACCATCTACCACGTGCAAAGCGAAGCCCGCGAGAGCGAAAAGCTGCTCCAGACCCAGGTCTTCGTTCGCGGACGCTGCGTCGGCAAGCGCGCCATCTCCTACGCCAGCTCGCCCATGCAAGCCGGTTTCGGCGATCCTCAAAAAGAGCAGCAACTGCGCGATCAGCATCGCCTGGTGCTCGAGGCCATTCGCGAAGGCAAGCTGGAGAGCGTCCTCGATCGCGCCGAAACCGAAGTCCTGGCCGCCATCAAGCAGTTGGACGTCGAATGGGTCAACGCCGCCTCCGTCCACGCCGACCGCAACCTGACCATGCAGCTCCGCGTCACCGAATCCGGCGCCGCCGTCCCCGGCGCTCGCCTCACCTTCCGCTTCGCCCGTCCCGACGCCTCACCTTTCTATACCCAGGCCGTCACCGACTCCGCCGGCAGCGCCGGCATTTCCATCGAACTCGACGAATCCGCCCTCTTGGACTCTTCCGTCCTGGTCCAAGCCACCCACGAAGGCCGCACCGCCACCCGCAAATTCGCGTTACGCAAAACCGAATAACGGCTCGCCCGCGTCACGCGACATCGTAGCGCCGCCGTCCCCGCGGCTTTGTACCGAAGGCCACACCGGACCGCATGAAGCCGACCAAAACCAAGTGAAGCCACAAGAGACCATGTGGGGACAGCCGCCCTTCGGCTGTCCCGCCGAGCGCAGCGAGGCGCCGGTCCGATCCGCCCAGCCTAGTTTTGGCTTGCCCTTACGCTGCCCATAGCCGCGCATGACGGCGCGCTCAGGTTACTCGTCATGTCCGCTTCAAGCGCCTTGTACGCGGTGAGTTGGCCGTATGTGAAGCCACCCGCAGTCACGCTCCCGTGCTCGACGTCCTCCGTGGTCGGGCAGTTGAGGACACCGTTCACGGAGAGCTGCCCGTTCCATAGCTGCGACGTCGATATGAACTGCTCGTAAAAGAGCTGTCCCTGCGACATTGAGTTGTTCAGCGCGCCGTTGTTGAGGACGCTCGCGCAGAGCCAAGCCGATATCGCCGTGGCGGGATAATTAATACTCGGGCCGGGCCCTCCCCCCTGGGCCCAGCCGCCGACGATGCCAAGCTTCCTCCCAAGGCGTCCCCTTAGTCGTGTAGTCGCCCCACGCTACCTCGACAAGCTGGTAGCCGTGCTGCGTGTAGTACTGCGCATAGTAGTTTAAGGAGCCCGCGTCTCCCCCGTTGAGACCCCCGTCTCCTGTGAGGTAAACGATCGTGCCGCTGTAGGGCGGTGCCGTAGTGGGCAAGCCGTACCCGAAGACAAAATTGATGTCGGCAACGTTGGGGCAGTTGTGTATGGTTGCTGTGAAGCAGTTTGAGATTTCCGAGTCGAAGTTGCGGTTGTATTGTCCGGTGCTCTGGACGGCTCAGCACGAACCTGGCGGCGTCCCCGGCAAGGCCGTCACGTTCGTCACCGTGCCGAAGAAGGATGCCGGGACGCCCGATCCTTGAGCCGCCGCCACCCGTGCAAAAAAGCAAACGAAGAGGCAGGCACCGACCACGCACACCAACGTCATGTTTTTCTTGGAAAACATCCGCGAATCTCCCTTCTTAATCTGGTTTGCCCCGCAGCGATGAAACCGTAGCTTACAAAGGGGCGCAGATCAAGCGAATGAGTTTTGCACAGGGACACCCGAGAGGCGCGAAAAAAAAACGTTGAGTGCCCCCCCGTGGTAATCTCATTGCGCAAGTTGCCCGTTCGCCCGCCCCCTAGTTTGCCGGAGGTCTTCCATGAGATGTGCCGCACTGTGGATGTTGCTCGCGCTCGCGCCAGCGGACGCCGCGCAGTTCGAGACGCGTGCAGGCTTCCTCGTAGCCGGGACGACGCCTTACTCAGTCGCCATCGGCGACTTCAACAGCGACGGTGCCCTCGATGCGGCCGTGGTGAACGACCACTCCCCAAGCAGCGTCGTGATTCTGCTGGGCAACGGCGACGGTACATTCCGTCAAGGAGCGACTTACCAGGTAAACGTCGTCTTTTCCGTCGCAGCCGCGAGCCTGCGCCAGAATGGAATACTCGACCTCGTTGTCGGTGGGGGTAACGATACCGTGTCTGTACTGCTGGGCAATGGAGACGGCACATTCCAGCCGCCGGTGGCGTACCCAACGACTGCGGGGTCGGTGAGGGTCGGAGTCGGAAACTTCATGGGCAACGGAAGCGTCGACATCATCGACTTGGAGGCAACGAGCGATCAGGGCGAGGTCTGCGATTGCGTGGAGATTCTCCCCGGTAACGGTGACGGAACGTTCGGCGCGCCAATTACCACTCCCATCCCCTACAACATTGGCGGCTCGGCGATGGTGACGGGAGATTTCAACAATGACGGCAAGCTTGATGTCGCTGTGGCAGGGCAGTTCCTGTCGGACTACCAAGTGGACATTTTGCTGGGAAACGGGAACGGGACGTTCGATGCGGACGGTTACTACGCCCTCCCGGGCGGACCTGACTCCGTTGCGGCGAACTATTTCACGGCCAACAAGAAGGACCTGGATTTGGCCCTGACTGACGGGAGCTACCTTGCCATCCCCGTTCAGGTCCTGGGCGATCACGCACGTGGGGAAGTTGGCCCTGTAGTCAACTGCCGGCTGAAACGCACCGTTCCCTTCGCCAATGAGCACGTCGGATGCCGGGTCGCCCCCGCAGCAGCCGGTGGGCGTTAACGTTCTTAATGGGAACGGCGACGGGACGTTTCAGCCGGCCGTCTTCTATCCCGCAGGGAAGCAAATCAATTTTGTCGCAGCTGCGGATTTCAACGGCGACGGTAAACCAGACCTTCTGTTAGTGGATATCCTTGGCCACACGGTCATCACGCTACTGAACACCGGGGTGGTCAGCTTCTCGCCCACGGCACCGTTGAACTTCGGCGATCAACGCGTCGGCAGTACGAGCAAGGCGCAAATCATTACGCTGACCAACACTGGGAGAGCCGAACTGAAAGTTAAATCCATGAAGGCGAGCGCCGAGTTCGGTCTGACTTCCAGTTGCGGCTCAACCGTTGCGGCGGGAGCGAACTGCACGATTAGCGCAACCTTCTCCCCGACGAAGAAAGCCGCGGCGCTAGGCACGATCAGCATCATCGACAACGCCTCCTCGAAGCCGCAAGTGATTGAACTGCTCGGCACTGGAACGTAAGACGGGCGCGCCGGAACCAACAATCAAGCCCACCGAGCCGCCCTCATGAAATCCACACCCCCTTGTGACATCTAACCTTGCGCCCCACCCCGATTCATATCAAGATTGTCCCAGCAGAGGCCGTGCATCGAGTTCGCCCGCCTCAGCCGGAACCCGGCAAGACCGGGCAGTAACTCCCTTGTTCTCTATATTTTGAACCCTAAGTCCTTTGTCCGCCGTATTTTGCGGACGATCTTGGCGCTAACGTGCTGATTCCAGATATTTTAGAAAAAATGGGGGGAGGGGGGTAGGGGTATTAAAATAGTAGACCTTTCCCAGCCGCCCGAGAGACCTGAAAAGATTTTACTTTTCGCTGACAACTCTAAGCCGCGCCTGACGTATGCTTTGGCGGCTTGATGGATCTACCATCCCCAAAGCGTAGGCAATCCCAAAAAATGAGGAGCTGTACCCATGCGAAGGTTCCTTTTGCTCGCAGGACTAATTTCAGCGCTGAGTGCGGTGCCGCAGGCCGTCCCGGCGCAGACTGCGGAGACCAAGGCTTCCTCCATCTTTTCTGTTGTGCCCACACCGAACGTGGGCGTGTATCCGCGCAGCAATGACCTGAATGCTGTGTCGGCATCCTCGGGAAGCGATATATGGGCGGTTGGGGAGTCGGGGTTGCACTTCGATGGCATCGAGTGGAAGGCCACAGCTCTTCCCGGGATTGCCGGGGACCTGACGAGTGCGCTTACAGGGGTGGTCGATTTGGCCCCGAACAACGTCTGGGGCGTGGGTTACATCAACCTCGACGAAGTCGGCACCAACCAGATCATCGAGCATTTCGATGGCATCAGCTGGAGCGTGTCTCCGGGGCCGAAATTCGGCTCCCGCGAAGCCCCACTTCTGTATGGGCTTTCCGCGACCTCGCCCAGCGACATGTGGGCCGTCGGCGATATCTCAGTTAGCGACTTTGCCGGACCTGTGGTTGAGCACTATGATGGCACCGCCTGGACCGCCTCGATCCTGGGCACCTGCTCACTCTGTTTCCCAGACGCCGTCTCGGCGATTGCGACCGACGATGTGTGGGCCGTGGGAAGCATTGAGTCAACTTCGACCTTTACTATGCACTTCAACGGGACAGAGTGGTTTCTGGTTCCCAGCCCCAGCCCCGGCGCGGGAGAGAACGTGCTCTTCGGACTGGCCACCGTGGATGCCAGCAACGTGTGGGCGGTTGGGTTTTACGTCAAGGAATTCAATGAAGGCCGGCCGCAGTTTACCCTGATTGAGCACTGGGACGGCACGAGCTGGCAGGTGGTTCCCAGTCCAAATGTCGGCGGTGACAACAGCCAGGATTTCTCCAATCAGCTGCGCGGAGTGGTTGCTGTCTCGGCCAATGACGTTTGGGCGTTCGGCGATACGGACAATCTGGTCAATGGGTCGGAAACCAACCTTGTCTTGCACTGGAATGGGACGCAATGGACGATTGTGCCCACGCCCGACCCGTACCCTTTCCCACACGGGATTTATGAGGATCTCATTCTCGGTGGCACCGTGATTCCTGAAGGGAATCTTTGGCTGGTGGGTACAGCCCATTTGTCCGACTCGGTGGTGCTTAACGCGCTGGGGCAGTAAGGGAGCGCTGCGAACTTTCCTCTCGTGCTCATTCGTCACAGCGAAATTCCAGCGTTTCCGTTCCATCGTTTCCATGCCGACCAATCTGCAACGCCAATACGGCGCTGGATACTCTCACTTCACATCCAGAAAAATCTCGTGAGCACACAGGCATCCCGGCCCACCCGTGAAAAGCGACGGGTGGGGCATCCAGCTCCCGCTAAGCTGGACGAAATCCGTCGGCTGGGGCAGCTGTGATCTTTCAACACGTTGTTCCCAAGAAGTGAATAGTCCATTCGAGCAAGACCGGAGAAGCTGATGGTGCTGACCAATCTGCTTCGAAGGAGTCGACCGAATGGACCTTCACCAGAATGCCCGACTTACGTTTCGTAGTCGAGAGGCTTTAGCCAAGAAGATCATGATCGAGAGGCTGACGGTGAACGCGGCTGCAGCCGCGTTCACCGTCAGCCGAAAAACCGCCGCCAAGTGGGTCCGCCGCTATCGCACCCTGGGCTTGCCTGGCCTGCGGGATCGTTCCTCGCGACCGCTCCATAGCCCACGCAGAACCTCGTCGGAGTTGATCGCTCAGGTCGTTACCTTGCGCCGCGAACTCCGCCCCGCCTATCAGATCGCCCAAGCCACCCATCTCAGCCCCGCCACCATCAGCCGCATTCTTCAGCGGGCTCANNCGCGGTCGCCCTCAGTTCGCCGGCTGGCAGGCCTTGCACATCGCCATCGACGATCACTCCCGCCTCGCTTTCTCCCGCCTGCTGCCCAACCAGACCGTCGACTCCGCCCTGGCCTTCTTACGTGCCGCCCTCGCCTTCTATGCCGAGCACGGCATTGCCATTCGCCGACTGCTCACCGACAACGGATCCTGCTATCGCTCCCATCGCTTTCGCGCCGCCTGCGAAGAACTCGGCATCCGCCATCGCTTCACCCGCCCGTACACTCCCCGCACCAACGGTAAGGCCGAACGCTTCATCCAGACCGCCCTGCGCGAGTGGGCTTATGTCCGCCACTACACCAACTCCGAAGAACGCGATCAGCAACTCTCCCCCTGGCTCCACTACTACAACTTTGCCCGCCCGCATGGTAGCCTCGGATACGCCCCACCAATCAGCCGCTCTCCCACGAACGGTACAACCTCTTGAGGGATCACAGGTACCCCACGGTTTATTTTCTACGGGATACTCGCTAGGTGGGCTGGAGACGTGAACCGCCCGCCCAGCTGAAGCTGCGATTGATTTTATCGGGTTCTTGCGGCGCGACTGAAAGTCGCGCCCTTTCAAAGCCGCCGCGAATTGAGTTTTTCCGCAATCTCTGAAGTCGAGCCCTTCCCAAAGCCATTTATGAGACAGCCTCTAGCGCTTCTCCGCTTGCGTCCCGCGTGGTGCCCCATGGCGGGCGATGCAGCCGTTGACCGGATCTTCGTAATCGGACTCCGCATTCACTCGCATGGCGTAGGTGGAAGTTTTATGTTGATTGCAAGCTACGCCGCCGCAGGTGCAACTGGGCGGAGTTCCGGTGCAGACCGGACAGCTTGAGCCCACGCACACGTATCCGGTTGCGGCCTCTTCCACCGTGGTGCAGCCGAACACGCGATTCACCATGAGGCAGGAATTGGGAGTGGAGCTGTTGCTGTTGGTGTAATTGCAAGTGGCGGGCAGGTCTGTGCTGGTGAACTGCGAGTAATAGTACCAGCCCTGAGCTTCGGAAGGATTCTTCCAGATGCTGTCGTCATCGCAAAGGTAGGCGCTGAGGGCGGTTTGCGGATAGTTGTAGGAAGCATCGTCGAGGTCGTCGACCACGCTGGTGGCGGCTAAGGTGTGCCGGTTCGCCGTGGTGTACGTATAACTCTTATCGTAACAGGGTGGGTCGCTATCCAGTTCGGTAGTAAGGTTGGCAGCCGAGCCCGACTGATAGTTGGGACGGTCCGTCCACGTTCCTGCCAGAGTATTGCAGCCCATGGCGTAAACGCCGTTCGTGTTCGGACAGATATTTTGCTCGGGATGGATGGGCGTGGTGCAGCCGCTGATCAGGTTTCCATACTCCGGTCCGGAAACAAAACCGGCTTTGTCCAGGTAGCTGCCGGCTCCGTAATAGGTGAGCGCGAAGCCAAGGCCGCCGGCGCCGCCGCTCTGGCTGTGGGCGCACATGCCGGCGGTCGGACTATTGTTGGTGTTCGTGAGGTAGAAAGTGGTGTAAAGGAAATTGACGAAAGTGGCCACGCGGCAGGCTGCAACCTTAAGGCTGGCGGTGCTGGTTCCGGTAAGTTGCCACTGGGAATCGAAGGCAAATTGTATTGTCTGGTAACTGGCGTGGTAGAGATCGAAGGGAATCTCGCCGACGAAGTTGCCGGGCAGGGTATTGATGCCGAACTTGGCGGGGACGAAGACCATGGTGCCGTTGGAAGCGGTGGCGGGGGTGGCTACTCCGTAGGTGACGCCGAGATCGGCGGTGTTTGGGCAGCTGATGCTGGCGTGGTAGCAAACGGTTTGGATGTCCGTGCCGTTGTTCGTTTCCGTAACCCAGTCGGCGGCGTCGCCACCCAGAACTGTGGGGCAGGTTTCATTCACCACGTCTGACATTCCACCCAGCGCGTATTGCGCGGCTGCGCTCGCGGAGAGGGCCAACCACAGCAATGGCAACGCAACCGTACAAAAAAGCGTGATGCGGACCGATTTCATCAAACCCACCTCTACGCGCGATTTCGATTCACTGATTTTGTGGGGGAACTCTGCCGTGGGGCGGCTGCCGCTCCAACGCGCAACTGCGGTTGGCGAACACTATATTTCCACGGGGCGGCGATGGCGTCAATATGAAACATCTTGCAACCTGGCCGTGATTCTAAATCGCCAGGGTCAATGCATGAGCTAACCCCGGTTGGGGTATCCCGGCCCTAGATGAAAGTCTCTTGCGCGGATGTTGCATTCAATAGTACTTTTGGACTCTCGTTTGTCCCCCCACGAGCCTTAGAGATACGAATCCGGAGAGGAGAATCTTCGCATGTCCGTTCCTCGTTCACTCTTATTTGGTCTGGCTTTGACCCTCGTGGTCTCGCTCGCGGCAGCCCAGGAGCCAGGTCATGCCGCCGAAGCCTCTACGGCAGCCCGCACAAAAGCACACTCCGCTTCGTCCGGCGCAAAGGACATTACGGTGATCCAGCACATCGTCTTCATCATTAAGGAGAACCGCAGCTTCGACAATTACTTCGGTGCGTATCCGGGGGCGAACGGCGCGACCACAGGTTTGACCTCCTACGGAGCGGTGGTGCCACTGCTGCCTACTCCGGACTATGCCTATCCATTCGATCCCGAGCATGGCTGGGCCAGTGGAAATGAAGCGATTGACGGCGGGAAGATGGATCGCTTTGACCTGCTGGCCGACAGCAATATCAACGGCCAGGGGTATCTGGGCTACACGCAAGCGTCGCAGACCCAGCTCCCCAACTACTGGACCTACGCGCAGAATTTCGTGCTGGCGGACAATGCGTATTCTTCCATCCAATCGGACAGCTTCACCAACCACCTTTACACCGTGGCCGCGCAGGATGACGGCGCCCTGTTCATCTCGGGACCGACTACAGGGGTGCAGAGCGGCTCTTTCGGGTGTGACGCGCCGGTGGGAACCGCTGGTGTGACCGCCGACGACGAGGGCAACATCAGCAAGATATTTCCCTGTTACGATTTTCAAACTCTGGCCGACTCTTTGCAGAGTGCGGGCATCTCCTGGAAGTTCTACGCTCCGCCGGAAGGGCAGCGGGGCTATAACTTCTCAACGCTGGATGCGATTAACCACATCCGCAACGGTCCGCTATGGGCGACCAACGTGGTGAATGACGCGAATTTTGTGAGCGATGCGGCGACGGGTTTGCCGGCTGTGAGCTGGTTGGTGACGGGCGGAGCCGCCAGCGAACATCCCAAACATGGCGCCCTGTGCGCCGGCGAGAACTGGACGGTGGAACAGATCAACGCCATCATGAACGGGCCGGACTGGGATACCACCGCGATCTTTATCACTTGGGACGACTTTGGCGGCCTCTATGACCACGTAGCTCCGCCGGTAGTGGACAATTGGGGATTGGGACCGCGCGTGCCTTTCCTCATCGTCTCGCCTTACGCCATCAGCGGCTATATTTCGCACACGCAGTACGAGTTCTCGTCCGTGTTGAAGTTCATCGAAGAGCGGTTCGGCCTGGCTGCACTTACCGCGCGAGATGCCAACGCCAACGATACTACGGATAGCTTTAACTTCTCCCAAACGCCGCTGTCGCCGCTTATTCTTCAGACGCGCACGTGCCCGTTTACTTCCATCGCCACGGTGCCATTTGGAGGGCAAAGCGTTGAGACCAGCAGCACGCCGTACACTGTTACGCTAACGAACTGGGGCACCACCAAGGTGACGATGGAGAGTCCCACAATCTCCGGTCCCTTCAGCAAGACGACCACCTGCACGGGAAGTCTGAAGCCTGCCGCTAGTTGCGCAGTGAACGTCACCTTCAGCCCGACAGCCACCGGAGCCCAGTCGGGTACGCTGACTGTCGATACGAGTTATCCCGGCAGCCCTTGGACGGTAGCCCTGCAGGGCACGGGCAGCCTGTTTTCGTTGGACATCCCATACCCGGGCCTGAGCTTTCCATTGCTAAGCTACGGCACGGGCACTCTGTCGAAGCCGGTTACGCTCACCAACCACTCGACCACCGCGGTCAATATTTCGAATGTGCAGGTGATCGGCGGAGCTTTTGGGCAAACTAACACGTGTGGCAGCACGGTGGAGCCGGGCGTGACGTGCACTTTCAACGTTACCTTCGCCCCGACCACCGCCACGGCGTTGCCAGAGACCGATGCATTTTACGGCGATCTCGTGATCTATTCCAACGACCCCGCCAGCCCGACGCAGCTAAGATTGAGCGGGAGCGGAACGCCGGTCAGCTACTCTCCGAAGAGCCTGACGTTCGCAGCCCAGGCGGTCGGCACGACCAGCGCGGTGAAAACCATAACCGTAGTCAACCACGGCACCAACACTCTCACCTTCGGCAGCGTGAGCACCACTGGCGCCTTCGCTGAAACCAATACATGCCTGGGTGGCGTGGGCAAAAATGGTGGCCGGTGCACCATTAGCGTAACCTTTACCCCTACGCAGAGCGGGACAAACACAGGCACGCTTACGTTGGTTGATAGCGGCGGCGACAGCCCGCAGGTTCTCACCCTGACGGGAACTGGAACCGGAACCTAGCCAGCGGAGTTGTATTGCGCCCGCAGATTGGCGGTCGTAACTAAGTGCACTCGGGGGTGGTATCGGCTTCAGCCGTGCCACCCCCGTGGCATTTGGGCGCAGCAAAGTCGGTAGTGACCGTGAATTGGCGAATTAGACGTACCCTTTCTGATTCAGCGACCAATCTACATTCCTGTGCGTAAGCCATCTCGCTAAAGCCGTCGCGCTTGCTGACCGGCGGCCGATTGTAGTTTTTCCCATTCCGGAAACCCAGTAGATCATTGAGCTAAATTGATCGCAAGCCAACCCCCGCGGCGAGATAAGGTATCTCAGTGTCGCCAAGACGCTCCAAAGAGCGAGCTTGGCAAAGGTCAGCGCTCCCGGTCGACGCCCGAGCCGACGCATTAGTGTCGGCTGTCAGCGGGCCAGTTTCGAGTTTGGAAATGCGAAGAAGTCAAAGCGGGACTAATACTTTGGTGCTTCGTTGCCACACCCTTTCGCGTGGGGTTGCAACAACTTTGACCCTCGATCTGTGTTAAGACTTTAAGGATGACAACAATTCTTGACAATCGCTGGAGGAACACTTATGACCGTTTTTAAGCCCTTTCGGCGCGTGTGGCTTTACGCGATCTGTGCCGGCCTAGCTTTTTTGCCCGGCTGCGGGGGAGTGTCATCATCGTCACCACAAATCATTCCGGGGACGCCGATTGCAGACTGCGCGATTAAGCAGATAAACGCCCTGAAGCCGCCGTGCCCGCCGGGAGTTTCGTGCGCCACGCTCTCCAATGGAAACTGGAACGACAGCGCCTTCCAGACCGTGTTGTCGAGCTCGGCCGTCTTCGGAGTAAACATTTATGTTCCCTGGAACACGGTGGAGACGAGCCAGCAGGTTTACGATTTCTCGGACTTAGATGCGCAAATCGGAGCCTACCAGGGCACCAACAAGAAAGTGAACCTGATGTGGATGGCCATTAACTACGGCTACATCAACGATTCCGCGGGTGGCGTGAATAATATGACGCCCTCCTATGTGTTCACGACGAGCTGGGCTACCACGGCAGGCGCGGGGGCGAGTTCTCCGCAGGACGTGGTCTATTGCTCCACCTATCCGGGCAACAGAACCTTCGTTAACACCAATGCGAACATCTTGACTCCGAACTTCGACTCCACCGGGTATCCGGCGGTGTACGAGAAGCCATTCACGGCCGCCTACCAGAACTTCATTCAGAAGGTGATTCAGCACTATAACGGCAACTCTGCGATTGGATACATGCGATTCGGCTTGTCGGTTGGAGACGAGGCCGATGCTTATTGCACGGCCCAACTACAGTCCATTCCATCTCCCAATACCTTCTCTCCCGATCCCAGCCCCATGGTCTGGCAAACTTATGTGCAGGCCATGGACCTCTTCGAACATAACCAGAACCCGACCGTTCAGCTGATGGAATCCTTAAATTCTCTTGACACCACCTCTGACCCGACTGTGATGCCGATCATCGAAGCGCAGAACGCAGTGCAGTATGGCTTCGGTTTTGGCTCCAACGGATGGCAGAACAGTGACATTGCCGCTTTAGCTTCGAACACTCCATGCACGGCAGATTGGTGTGCCCTGTTCGATCAATACGCCGGTCAAGTGCCGCTCGAACTGCAGACGTCGCAGCCCAGCGACCCCGTGGATCCCGTCGGTCCGAGCAACACCACCGGAAATCTGGCTACGTTAATACCCACAGCTGCGGAACATCACGCGACGATCCTGGAGATCGCGCTGCCCGATTTGTACCTGGGTCTGGTCCCAGGTTACCAGCCGGCGAATCCGAATGACGCCTCCTATGCCTCGGCATACCAGGCGGCTATCACCGACCCCTGTAGCTCGAACTGACCGAGCAAGAAAACGGGAGCCCGACTGGGCTCCCGTTGTTTTATTTACCCCCGATCGAAAATTCAGCCGCTACTCGCCCCTAAGTCCCATCCCCTGACAACGACACAGTCTGCGGACTGGGATTCGAGTTGTCATTCACATTCAGATAAGCTTGCCGCGTGCCATCTGCCGTCGGCGTAAACGTTACGTTGATGGTGCAGGTTCCTCCTGAGAGGACGGTGCCGTTGCAATTGTTGGTCTGGGAAAAGTCGCCAGGGTTGGGGCCGGTGAATGTGATGCCGCTGATGTACAGCGTGCCTCCTCCGTTGTTCGTCAAAGTTACCGGCTGCGCTGAGCTGGAACTGCCGACCGCAATCATCCCAAAGCTAATCTGAACCGGCGACAGAACTACGTTGGGTTGGACGCCCGCGCCACTTAAGCTGACGGTCTGTGGGCTGCCGGTGGCGTTATCCGTAACGTTGAGGGAAGCGCTGAAATCCCCGTTGGTTTGCGGTTCGAACGTCACGTTGATGGTGCAGCTTCCATTTACCGGCAAGGACGCGGGGCAGTTGTTGGTCTGCGTAAACAGGCTGGCATTCGTGCCCGTAATATTGATGCCGCTGATGGCCACCGCCAGGTTGCTCGAGTTCGCAACCGTTACGGTTTGCGCCGGGCTGGCGATTCCGATGTCCTGAAGGCCGAACGCCAGGTACGACGGATTCACCAACACCGTTCCCTGCTCGCCCGTGCCGATCAATCCGATATTGTGCGGACTGCCCACGGCGTTATCTTTTATGGTGACGAACGCGGTCTCCGGCAGGCCGAGCGAGGGAACGAAAGTGATCGAGAGCTTGCAGGTCGCATTCACCGCGAGCGACGTGCCACACTTATTCGTCAGCTTGAAATCTGCGCTGTTCGTTCCCGTGATCTTGATTCCGGTAATGTCCAGCGTCGCGGTCCCAATGTTCTTGATCGAAGCCACCCAGGCCGCACTCTTCTGTCCGATGGGTACGGTGGGAAATGTATCGCAAGGACTCGATAGGGTAATTGCCGGCCCGGACTGCGTGCCGAGGAGCCCGAACACGTCGAGTTGCGTCTGAGTTGCCACGTAGACGCGGCCGTTGGCGATGGTGGGCGTCTGGAATTTGTTGGCGCAGCCCAGCTGATCTCTGCCGTTTGTCGTCTGAGTGCTGTTGTAGAGCATGGTTGCGACGTTGGTCGCGTTATACGCGTAGAGGACCGCCGCGGTATCGCCGGGCTGCTCATCGAGAGAATCTTTGCGTTCGATTGCCCACACGATGCCGTCCGAAGTGCCGTTCGATGAGACCGAAGGCGTGGCTCCCTGGGGGAAGAGGGTTGTGCTGGAAGCGGACAGAGCGAGTTTCGCAGTCGCAGTTCCAGTCACGCCATTCAAAGCGTACTGATCCAGAGGCGCGCCGCCATTTCCGTTGCCGTTTAAACTCGTTCCCGCCATGTAGACGTAGCTCGTGCCGCTGGTGCCACTCGCGTTCTCCGTGCCTTGCCAGAATGCGGGACTGCTCCAAAAGCCCTGGGCAATGTTTCCGGGAGGATCGGTTAACTCCTGGATGACCTGATCCTGAGTCGCGTTATATTTGCCCAGGTCTTCCTGATTGAGCAGATACAAATCCGTCATGTCGCAAGTCGAGCCGGTGATGCCGGTGCCGCTCTTGCCGATGACCAGCAACTCATTCGGCACCGCACCTCCTTGGGTTGGGAGCATCACCGGTCCGGCTGAACCCAGATCCAGATCGTTCGGCTGACGGCAGAGTTGATCCTTGGGCGTGAAATAATCTGCGACGGTGAAGGTAGGAGGGGCGGGAGTCAATTTGAGCAGAGTGTCGCCGTAATCTTCGCCTCCGGTGTTCGCGTCAAACAATGCGTCGCCGATGGGAACGTAGAGATTTCCGGAACTGTCTGCGACAAAACCGTTGCCGGTTTGCCAGACGCCGCCAAGCACCGCGTTCGGCGCGGTGTTGAAGATCTCAGTTTGCGCGAGCGTAGCCGCGTTGTAGCCCATGATCCATCCATGCGCGGCGCCCGCCCATCCGATGTAAACCGTGCCGTTTACCAGAGTCAGCGCGGCGCGCTGAATATCGGCCAGGGGGTCGTAATTGACGATGCCGCCAGAGCTGCCTGCGCCGGTTCCGGCCACGCTTCCCGAGATTACGACCGGATCCCCAAACTTTTCCGCGCCGGTCGTGATGTCCACGGCATGCAGGCGTTGATAGTAAGTTGGGCCAGGTTCCGCGGTCCGTACCACGAAATACATCGTGTCGGTCGTGGGATCGATCACCGGCGTCCCGGTAATTCCGTAATACGGGAAAACATTGCAGCTGATGTCGGTGGTGCTTCCGTCCGTTCCGCAAGGTACGGGCGTTATGCCGCTGGTCTCATTAATGTAGCTGACCTGCCAAAGCGGAGTGGTGGTTTTGCCGTCCGCATCGAAGGCATAGGCGCTGTCGTTTTCGGTGACAACGTAGACGACGTTGTGCACGCCTTTCTTGGGGATGGTTACGTTTGGAACATAAAGCGGCTGGGCATAGATTTGTCCATCCACCGCGAATGAGAACACCTTCCCGAACGACGTGGAGTTTACATTCGCCGGAGTGAGAATCGTCTCACTCAAATTCTGGCCGGTCCGGGAGATATCGTTATGCTGGGTGAACACTCCACTGAAGGTTTGAGCGCTCGCCGGGCTGGCTAGCAGAGCCCAGGTGGCCACGAATGCGGTAATGAGAGAGAAGAATTTCCGGCACATCATTTTAGGGTTCCTCGTTCTAGGGTTCCTCATTGCGGCCAGAAAACACGGTCCTGTTTTTTCTCTGTTCGCTGGCAACTCGATGGTCGAGAGAGCAGTCAGCTCGCGGTTAAAACAGTGACTTAGAAGCAAGTGATTTAAGAGCGGCGAATCGGCGCAGTCCCGGGGGAGACTTTCCGCAATTATTATTCAATGTGGAGCCGTTCCGCAACGGTCGAAAGACTCCATGTCGAAGTTCTTTCTTTCTCTTCCTAGTACTGCCGTCGCTAGTTGTTGGCCGTGCGTTGATTGAGGCCAGATATTTAGTTGCAGGGTTCCTTCATCTTTGAAATGTGTTTGCGAGTTGAACTGTTTCTGGCTGTGCTAGCATTTTTCTTCCAAACGCGGAACCGCGGAGGGCAGGCATGAATCGCAGAATCTGGGTGTTGTGTGTGTTGGGTGGAAGTCTGGCGTGGGGACAGGCCAATCCCGGCGCCGCCGCGGCCTCCAAGCCAAACCCGGATGACGATCAGAAATCCGCGCCTTCAGCAACAAAAGTCGCAATGGATGCTCCAGTGCTTACCATCAAAGGTTTTTGCCCGGGAGCGGAGCCTGCATCGGCGGGGGCCGTGGCCTCGTGCGAGACCGTGATCACGCGGGCGCAGTTTGAGGCCATGGCGGCCGCGATCCGTCCCGACCTGTCGGTCTCCGTGAAGCAGCAGTTGGCCAACTTGTATCCGCGCCTTTTGGTGATGTCGCAGGCGGCGGAGAAATTGGGTCTGGATAAGCAATCGCCCTATGACCAGATGATCGTCTTCTCGCGATTGCAGATTCTCACACAGGGACTGACGCGCAAGCTGCAAGCGGATTCGGCCAATGTCTCCGAGCAGGAGATTGCCGACTACTATCAGAAAAATCCAGAAGCTTTTGAGGAGTACACGCTGCAACGGCTTCTCGTGCCGCTCCGCAAACAGAGCGACGGCGCCAAAGCTGCTGACACGAAGCGGACTCAAGCGAGTGAGATCCAGCCCAAACCCACAGCGGAAGAGGAAGCTGCCCGGCAGGCAGCCTCGGAACGGGAACTCTCAGAGTTAGCGCAAAGCCTGCGGGCGCGAGCCGCGGCCGGGGAAGATTTCCTGAAGCTGCAGCGAGAGGCATTTGAAGCGGCAGGAGTCAAGGTCGCGTCTGCGACGACCAGCATGGGGAAGGTGCGGCGCTCGGCGCTGCCCGCAGCGCAGTTGGAAATATTCGAGTTGAAAGTGGGCGCGGTGTCGCAGGTGGTCACCGACGCCGGTGGGCATTACGTCTACAAGCTCGAAGCCAAGGACCGGCTGACATTGGACGAAGCCAAGGGTGAGATTCGCCACACTGTGGAGAGCCAGCACCTGAAGGAGGCGATGGACAAAATTCAAGCCTCCTACACGACCGAGACCAATGACATCTATTTTGCCGCGCCACCAGCAAAACGTGGGCAGTAGTGACTTCGATCGGAGCGGAAAATATCGGTCGAGGTCGTGCGCTTAGCGCAGTATTTTCAATCGGTTGAAAGGATTGCGCAGGTTGCGATCAGGGTATGGAGACTTTGGGCACCAAGGCTTTTTACCACTTGCAGTAATTTGCAAGCTTCCGTAGGCTGTTCCTAACTTCGGTGCGGTTTGTCTCCGGGGAAACCTGGAATGTGCGCTCCGATTTCGTGGGTCGCTTTGTACTGTATCTCCCCCCAAATTAACAGGTAACGGCAGCGAGTCGCTTTCCTTCAGCCTTTCGAGGGCAGCGTAGGGAGCCGCATTTGGAGTGCATTACAAATTCTTCCCGGTCACGGAGTGTGACTGAGAGGGCGGAGCCGCGACCGACAAGCTCCGGTTCCGAGGGCTCGGGGCATATGACGGATCAGGGAACGTCGGCGATGCGCTGGTATGCGGTTCAAACCCGTTCCCGCCACGAGAAGATGGTAGTCCGGCAGCTGGAGGGCCAGGGATTCGCAACCTTTCTCCCGGTCACGACTCAGTTGCGACAATGGAGCGACCGCCGCAAGCTGGTGGAACTTCCTTTGTTCTCCGGCTACGTTTTTCTGCGAATGGTCTACCAGCCCGAACCACGGCTGCGCGTTCTTACTGCCGAAGGAATCGTCGGCTTCGTGGGGGTTCACGGCCAGGGAATGCCGATTCCCGATCGGCAGATCGAGCACATACAGACTCTGTTGGCGGCTAAGGTGCCGGTTGAAAGTTACCCCTTTCTCAAGATTGGGCAGCGCGTGAGGATTCGTAGCGGCTCGCTGAACGGGACCGAGGGCATTCTGGTGGGGCAGGAAAACGACCGCATGCTGGTCATCTCGGTAGAACTCATTCAGCGCTCCGTTTCCATGCGGTTGCAAGGCTACGAAGTGGAACCGATCTAGTGCGGGTTTTGAGATGTGGCAAGACACTCTCCCAGAGAGTGGGTTGCAAGATTAGATTTCTCTCCCGGTTGCAAAAATTCCTTAACGAGATCTTCTGGCAGAACAGAGGGCGCGAGGTCAGCTATGAATGAAGCACAGTTGAAGGAGACGATCGAAATGGAAGATCAAACACAGCCAGCTAAGCAAGCGGCTTCTGATGGGTCGGCTACTCTGGCGCAGCCGAATGGGACGCCGGCTCCATGGGCCGCTCTGCGACACCTGCGAGCCGAAACGGAGATCCACGCCATCAGTAGGGCTCTCGAAGAATCACGCTGGAACCGCAAGCATGCGGCGAAGTTGCTGAGCATCAGCTATCGTGGATTGCTCTACAAAATTCGCCAGTACAATATCACCCCGGCCTCGCGGAATAATCTGGCGTCGGCGCCACGGCCGGAGGTTTAATAGGGTTCGGCCGGCGAAGTTATACCGGCTGGCTCTGGACGGGCAGCATCGCTGCCTTGCCGGAGTCTGATCTAGCACAATTGTAGGGCTAGGGGTGTGGTTGGAAAGATGTTAGGCTGGGCGTTGAGCCAAGGGACCACGGGAGAACTAATTCATGAGCCGTAATTTTGAACTGCTGCAGAGAATTGGGCGCGAGCAAGCTCTCTACACGACTCCGCCAATGGCGGAGGTTGAGTCGGAGCAACTTCCGGAGAGACCAGTTGTATTCTCCGAGCCGGTTGCGCCGCCGCTGCCCATGGCTAGCGGCGAGCTTGAGGAATTCACCAAGCTGGTGCAACGTTTGTTCATCATGCCGGGGAATGAATCCCCGCGGACCGTAGTGTTTGCGTCTCCGGAGCGGGGCAATGGCAGCAGTTGGGTGTGCGCCCGCGTGGCCGAGGTGCTGGCCAGCCAGGTTTCCGGTTCGGTTTGCCTGGTGGATGCCAATCTCCGCCGTCCCGGTCTGCATTCGCAGTTCGCGATAGAAAATCCTTATGGCCTGTCCGATGCGCTGCTGAGACCCGATCCGGTGCGGAGTTTCGCGCAAAATCTGGGGCGTCCGAACCTGTGGCTGGTAAGCTGCGGCTCCAACGCGGAGGGCGCGCAGAATCTGCTTTCCACCGACCGCATGCGCTTGCGCATGTCGGAGTTGCGGGCCGAGTTTGACTACGTCCTGCTGGACGTTGCGGCGTTGGGTGACGCCAACGATGCTGTGCTCCTGGGCTGTGGAGCGGATGGCGTGGTGCTGGTACTCAAGGCGAACAGTTCGCGGCGCGAGAGCGCCCGCAAGGCCATGCAGGATCTTCAGAATGCCAAGGCGCGGGTGCTCGGAGCCGTGCTTAACCAGCGGACGTTCCCTATTCCAGAATCGATTTACAACAAACTCTAGGTCGGCTATCTTGTCCGGCATGCATTAATGGTCGGGGAGTAGAGGAAAGCCAGCATGTTCGAAAATCTACGCGCGGACTTCGAAGCGGCTGCAGGACACCGCACGCTGGAAAAAGGCCTGCTGCGCGTCCTGATGCGGCTTGAAACCCCGGCGATTGTCTGCTACCGCTTTTCGCACTGGGTTCTGAAGCTGAAGGTTCCAATCGTAAGGCCGTTGCTCATGATCCCAGCGCTGATCTGGCAGCGCTTCAATCAGATGTTTTTCGGGATATTCATCTCCCCCGATGCCGAAATCGGTCCGGGGATGGTCATTCATACTCCCTACGGCGTCTTCATCCCGCCGGTGAAAATCGGCGCCAATTGTACGTTTACCACTGGAACGCTGATCGCCTCCGGTTGCAAGAGTGTTGGTGACAATGTGTATTTCGGGGCTGGCTGCAAGATCATCGGTGACGTGAAGATCGGCAACAATGTGGTCGTCGTTGCCAACAGCGTTGTGCTGACCGATGTGCCCGATAACATCACGATCATGGGAGTGCCGGCACGCATCAAGCTGCCGGGAGGCCGGCCCAAGAAATTTCCCTGGCGCGCGATGGACGCCGAAAAGAAAAAAGAAGCGAAACCGGCCGGCGTCAACGGGCAGGGCAACGTGGCGGGCCAGTCACAAGGCCAGTCCCAAGGAACGAACGGAGCAAGACCGGCTGCGTCGGGAAACGGGAGTGGAAGCGCGCCGCCGCCGATCGTTGAAAAGGCGATCGTCGAAAAGGCGAGCAGCGACAAGACAATCGGCGACGAGACGGCAAGCCGCTGACAGACTTCCGCAATAAATGGAGAGAGAAAGACCTTGGATTTTTCGTGGAGTGAAGAACAGGCAGCGTTTCGCAAGGAAGTTATCCGGTTTGCCAAGCAGGAATTGAACGACGATCTCGCTCGCCGCGATCGGGAAGAGGAGTTTCCCCGGGAGTTCTTCACCAAGTGCGCCGAATTCGGCATACAAGGTCTGCCGGTTCCCCAGGAGTATGGCGGCGGCGGCGCTGACACGCTTACTACAGCTTGCGCCCTGGAAGCTCTGGGCTACGGCTGCAAAGACAATGGCTTTTTGTTCTCGCTGAACGCTCACATGTGGACGAGCGAGCTGCCGCTGATGGCCTTCGGCACGGAAGAGCAGAAGCGCCGCTATCTGCCCAAGCTGACGAGCGGCGAGTGGATCGGGCTGCACTGCATGACCGAGCCCATGTCGGGATCCGATGCTTACAGCCTGCGTACCCGGGCTGTGCGCAAAGGAGACCGCTATGTGCTCAACGGCTCAAAGACTTTTATCACCAACACGACGCACGGCGATTTGTTCATCGTGTTCGCGAACGTGGATCCGTCGAAGGGCGCGAACGGTGTAACCGGATTCCTGGTGGAGAAGGGAACGCCCGGGTTGGTGCTGGGAAAGAAGCTGCACAAGATGGGCTTGCGGACTTCGCCCATGTCGGAGGTTTCGCTGGAAGACTGCGAAGTTCCGGCGGAGAACATTTTGGGCAAAGAAGGCAGCGGGCAGGCGATCTTCACGCACTCTATGGAGTGGGAGCGCACCTGCATCCTGGCCAGCCATTTGGGTATGATGCAGCGGCTCATCGAAACCTGCGTCAAGTATGCGCGCGAGCGCCAGCAGTTTGGCCAGCCCATCGGGAAGTATTCGGCGATCGCGAACATGATCGCCGACATGGAAGTTCGCCTCGAGACGGGGCGTTTGCTGCTTTACAAGGCGGCCTGGCTGAAGAGCCAGGGCCGGCATGCGTTGCGCGAGGCTGCGATGGCGAAGCTTTATGTGAGCGAGGCGACGGTGCAGACTTGCCTGGATGCGATTCAGATTCACGGCGGCTACGGCTATATGGCTGAGTATGAGATGGAGCGCGATTTGCGCGATGCCGTCTCCGGAAAAATTTACTCGGGAACATCCGAGATTCAGCGCGTGATTATCGCTGGTTTTCAAGGACTTTGATTCGAATCCCCGACTACGCAAAGAGGCCGAAAAGTTAGATGGCTTACATCCTGCAGCAACTTTTGCAAAAGAGCGCGGCCCGCTATCCGGAGAAGCTGGCGGTGTGGGCGCGCGGGCGCAGCTTGACGTACGGGGAGCTCGAACAGCGCTCGAATCAATTGGCGCACCTGTTGCGCGACCGCGGCGTGCGCAAGGGCGACCGGGTGGGAATCTATTTTCCCAAGTGCGTGGAGTCCGTGATCGCCATGCTGGGCATCGTGAAGGCGGGCGGGGTCTACGTTCCGCTCGATCCGCAGGCGCCGGTCGATCGAGTTGGCTACATCATCGGGAATTGCGGCATCCGGGTTTTGATTACGCGTGAGGACAAGCGCCGCGGTCTCGACGCCGCCACGCTGGAATCGCTGGCCTTCACCGTGGTCATCGACGAAGCGCCGAAATCTTCCAACGGCGGGGGATTGGTACCGTGGACGATGCTGGGCGAGTATCCCGCCACGCACGCGCCACAGGTCGTGCTCACCGAAACCGATCTCGCCTACATCCTCTATACTTCGGGATCGACCGGACGTCCTAAGGGCGTAATGCTCACGCATCAGAACGCGCTCACGTTTATCGAGTGGTGCGCGGATATTTTCAAGATCACCAGCGACGACCGCCTTTCCAACCACGCGCCTCTGCACTTCGATCTCTCCGTGTTCGATGTTTACAACACGCTCGAAGCCGGTGCTTCGCTGTATATGGTCACCGAGGATCTCGCCTTGTTCCCGGCCAAGCTCGCCAGTTTTATCGAGACCCAGGGAATTACGATCTGGTATTCGGTGCCGTCTGCGCTGACTCTGTTGCTCCTGCACGCGAACCTCAGCGCGGAGAAGTTGAATTGCTTACGCATCATCCTGTTTGCCGGCGAAGTTTTCCCCATGAAGTATCTGCAGCAGCTTGCCCAACTGCTGCCCCATGTCGACCTCTATAATCTTTACGGCCCCACGGAAACCAACGTCTGCACTTATTACAAAGTGGAACGCGAACGCCTTGCCAGCATGGACAAACTACCCATCGGCATTGCGTGCGAGAATACGGAAGTCTTCGCGGTGAACGACCAGAATCAGATCGTCACGGAAGCAGGCGGCACCGGCGAACTCTATGTGCGGGGGCCGGCGGTTACTTACGGCTACTGGGCCGATACGGAAAAGACGAAGAAGATGGTCCTGCCCAACACTTTCCAGCCGAACTTTGAGGAGAAGATGTACCGGACCGGCGATCTGGTTCAGCTGGCGGAAGACGGAAATTACTATTTTCTGGGGCGGCGCGACAGCATGATCAAGAGCCGCGGTTATCGCATCGAGTTGGGTGAGATCGAAAGCGCGCTGCTCAGCCATGCTGCCGTGAAGGAGGCGGTGGCGATCGCCATTCCTGACGAGATCGTGGGCAGCCGCATCCAGGCGGTGGTCGCGTTCCACGACGGAACCACGCTTACCGCCGCCGAGTTGCAGCAGTATTGCGGGGCGCGAATCCCGCGGTACATGATTCCGGAAGCCATTGAATTTCGCGCGCAGTTGCCCAAGACCTCCACTGGCAAGGTGGACCGTGTGCAACTGGCGCAAGATAGCTTGCGTTCGACTGTAACTCCGCAAGCGATTTGAGAGATGCACGCAAATTTGCAGTTGTGAAAATTCAGAGAGTTTTTAGGAGGAAAGTTTTCCAATGTCCGCCACAAACCAAACACCCGCAACCCAAGCCTCACTCAAGGACCAGATCCGCGAGTTTATCCAGGTGCAGTTGGCCGAACCCAAGGGCATCGCATCGTTTACCGACGATGAGTCTCTCATGGAGACGGGAGTAATCGATTCGCTCGGAATTTTCCGTCTCGTTTCTTTTCTCGAGGAAGACTTGAGAGTGCGGGTGAGTGACGAAGAGATCAACGCCGAAACCCTGAAGAGCGTGAATGCAATCGAAGAACTGGTAATTCGCAAACGTAGCAAGTAAGGCTGGCGGACTGCCGTCTGCCAAGGCTGGTGCTTCGCGGCCTGGCAAGTCGGAAGGTCCGTTAGCCGGGCCAAGCGGGAAAAAACTTGGTAGCGTCTTTTCTTCCCCCAATTGACGCGTGACCAGGCCTTGCCGAGGTGGCTGGGCCGAGAGGATTCACGTGAAACCTGAAACGCAACTGGTCGAGGACCAACGACTGAAGATTCCGTCGTCGGGCTGCAATGGCTGTGTTCTCCAGTTGGTCGAGCAACGATCGCAAGCGAACCCGGAGGCCGCGGCCGTCATCGGCAGTGCCCCGGCGCTGACCTATGGAGAGTTGGACCGCCAGGCCAACCGGCTGGCACATCACTTGCGAGCATTGGGCGTGCGCACGGAGTGCCTGGTGGGCGTGTACATGGAGCGTTCGCCGGCTTCGGTGATCGCCGCATTGGCCACCTTTAAGGCGGGCGGCGCTTACCTTCCTCTCGATCCTTCTTTGCCCGAGGAACGCCTGACGTTCATGCTGGCGGATGCCAAGGTTACGGCTGTAGTTTCCAGTGCCGCGTTACGCGATCGTCTGCCCAAAGGGCCGTGGGCCGTGTTTGACTTCGAAGATGTGGCTTCAGCGTCGTCGGCGCTTGAGCAACACGGGCCTGAAATCGAGATCTCACCCGACAACCTCGCGTATGTGATTTACACTTCGGGTTCAACCGGACAACCCAAGGGCGTCGAGATTACGCATGGCAGCTTGATGAACCTGGTTGAGTGGCATTTGCGGGCGTTTGAAGTAACTGCCGCCGACCGAGCCACCCTGCAAGCGGCGGTCGGCTTTGATGCTGCGGTGTGGGAAGTTTGGCCTTACCTCGCATGCGGGGCCAGCGTGGCGATCCCGGAAGAATCCGTCCGGAACCACCCCGAGGCTCTGCGCGACTGGATGGTGGCCAACCGGATTACTATCACCTTCCTGTCGACAGCAATCGCTGAGCGCATGCTTCAGCTCAAGTGGCCGACGAAAACTTCGTTGCGCATTTTGCTGACCGGTGCAGATGCCCTGCGCAGGCGTCCCACCACGGATACGCCGTTTGTTCTCATCAACAACTACGGGCCCACCGAATGCACAGTGGTGGCGACCTCCGGTGCAGTTCTGCCTGAGCCTTCGGCAAGTCTGCCTTCCATCGGTCGTGCCATCGACAACACCGCAATCTATATCCTCGACGAGAAGATGCGTCCGGTTCCGCAGGGAGCTGCGGGAGAAATCTATATTGGTGGTGTGGGCGTGGCCCGCGGCTATCGCAATAACCCCGCGCTCACCGCGGAGCGGTTCGTGCGCAGTCCTTTCGAAGGGGGGAACGGCACCGGCAGTCGCGGCCGCCTTTACCGTACCGGCGACGTGGCGCGGTTTCTGCCCAACGGCGAAGTGGAATTTCTAGGACGCGTTGATGAGCAGATCAAGATTCGCGGCTTTCGCGTGGAACCGGGCGAGATTGTGAGCGCACTGAATTCGTTTCCAGGAATTCAGGCCAGCGCCGTATCCCTGTTAGGCGGAGCGAACGGAGACCGGCGATTAGCCGCCTATGTGGTGTGCGCTCCAGGGGCGCAGATCACACTCACGAGTTTGCGGGAGACTCTTGCCCGGCGATTGCCCGACTACATGGTTCCGTCGGTATTTGGGAAGGTGCAGTCATTGCCGTTGACGCGGAACGGCAAAGTGGATTACAGCGCTTTGCCGGTTCTGACGGAATCGAACACCTGGCCGGAATCGGAGTTCGTCGAGCCGCAAACGCATGTCGAACAACGGCTGGCTGCGATTCTCGCGCCCTTGCTGCATGTGGAGCGAGTCAGCGCAAAAGACAATTTCTTTTTGCTCGGCGGGCACTCGCTGCTGGGCACGCAGCTGATCACCAAGATCAAAGAAGCGTTTGACGTGGAACTCAGTCTGCTCAGCCTGTTCGACCATCCCACGCTCGAGGAGATGTCGGTAGAAGTGGAAAACCTCATTCTCGTGAAGATCGGCGCTGGGAATGGCGACGGAAGCAAAGTCTCGCGCGCCATTGTGCAGGAGAGCCAGTAGTGCCATCTGGTGCCGAGCCGCAATCCCGCATCGACGGCGCCGACTCGGCCCTCAGCCTGTACCACCTGCTCGACCCTAAAATCCTCGCCAATCCCTACCCGCTCTTCCACCGCCTACGCGATGAGGCTCCCGTCCATTGGGATCCTTTCCTGCACGCCTGGGTCGTCACCCGCTACGCCGACGTTCTGGAAGTCCTGCACTCCTACTCCGCCAACCGCACGCCTACGCCCGAGCAGCTTGCCTCCATGGGCCTGGCGCACCTGAGCCCGATTGCGCAGCTCATGGTGCAGCAGATGCTGTTTATGGACGCCGCACAGCATACCCGTCTGCGCGGCCTGGCTTCCCGCGCCTTCTCGCCCGCTCGCATCGAAGTGCTGCGCTCCCACATGGTCGAAATCGTCGATCATTTGCTTGACGATTTTGAGAAGCGCGGATCGATGGATGCGATTGCCGACTTAGGAGAGCCTCTTCCGGCGATTATTACGGCAGAAATGCTGGGTGTCCCAGTGGAGGATCGCCACCGACTCAAGCAATGGTCCGCTAATTTTGCCGAGATGCTCGGGAACTTCCAGCACAATCCCGAGCGCGCGCAAACCATGCTGCGTACGGTCGAAGATATGACCGCATATTTCCGCGACGCGGTGCGGGAGAACCAGCGGCATCCGCGCGAAGGCCTGATCAACTCGCTGCTTACCGCCGAGATCGGCGGCGACCGGCTGAACGAAGAAGAGATCGTGGCCAATGTGATCATTACGATGGTCGGCGGCCAGGAAACCACAACCAACCTGATCGGCAACGGAGTGCTCACCTTGCTCCGTCACCCCGACCAGATGGAGAAGTTGCGCGGCGATCTGTCGTTGATTCCGTCGGCGGTGGAGGAGATGCTGCGCTTCGAGAGTCCCAGTCAGCATACGGCTCGTCTCGCACCGGAGGATTGTGAACTCGGGGGCAAACAGATTCGCAAGCGGCAAGCTGTGATTGCGGTGATGGCCGCGGCGAATCGCGATCCCGAGCGGTTTCCCGATCCCGATCGCTTCAACATCGCTCGTGCGGATAACCGCCATCTGGCATTCGGCTATGCCGCTCATTTTTGTTTCGGCGCGCCTCTGGCGCGGCTCGAAGGGCAGGTGGTTTTCGAATCGTTGTTGCGTCGCTTCCCGAAGTTTCGTCTGGAGCCGCAAGAGCTGGAATGGCGCACCAATCTTGGCTTGCGTGGGCTGACCTCTCTCAAGATTGCTTTCGAGCGTCCGGGATCGTCAATGAAATCTGCGCCCGTTAAGGCGGATGACAATCGGGAATCCAGCCCGGAGAAGTTGGCTCAGGCGGAGCGCCATCGGCTCGCCTTGGAATGGAACGATACCGATAAACCCTACCCGGCAGACAAGTGCATTCACGAACTGATCGAAGCGCGGGTCGAGAGGACTCCGCAGGCGATCGCCATCGAGGATGGATCACAGCGGCTCACCTATAGCGAACTGAATCGGCGTTCCAATCAACTGGCTCATTTTCTGCGCAAGAAAAACGTGAGAGCGGATGTGCCGGTTGCGGTCTGCCTGAAACGCTCCGCCGAATTGCTGGTCGCATTACTGGGCGTGCTCAAAGCAGGTGGCGCGTGCGTCCCGCTGGACCCCGACTATCCGAGCGAAAGGCTTTCGCATATCCTGCGAGATTCGCGGGCGCCGATTGTGATCACGCAATCCCAGTTGCTTTCGGTGGTCGGCGCAACGGGCGCGGAGATTCTTACGCTCGACTCGATCGGCAAATTGCTGGCGGGAGAAAGCGGAGAAAATCTGCCGGTGGAGGCGACTCCTCAAAGTCTGGCTTACGTGATCTATACTTCGGGCTCGACGGGAACGCCGCGTGGAGTGCAGCTCACGCACGGTGGTCTCGTCAACCACGGCGCGGCTTCGCTCGATGTGTACGGATTCACGGCCGCGGATCGAATGTTGCAGTTTGCCTCGATCAGCTTTGACATCGCCATCGAAGAAATCCTTCCCACGTGGATTGCCGGCGGCTGTGTAATCCCTCGCGGTGACGATGTTCCTCTCACGGCCGCGGAATTCCTGCGATGGATTACGGATCATAAGATCACTGCGCTCGACTTGCCCACGGCCTACTGGCACGAACTGGTGCATGAACTCGCCGAGAGCGAGCATTCGCTGCCGGAGAGTCTGCGGCTGGTGATTGTGGGCGGAGAGAAGGCTTCTTCGTCGGCCTATTCGGCTTGGTTGAAAGCTGGCGGCGCGAGCGTCCGTTGGGTCAATACCTACGGGCCCACAGAGGCCAGCGTGATCGCTACGGCCTACGAGCCGGACCCCAAAAAACCGTTCCCGGATAATCTTCCGATCGGACGGCCGATTCAGAATGTCCGCCTGTACGTTCTCGATTCGGATCTGCAACCTGTGCCCGTCGGCGTTCCCGGGGAACTGCACATTGGTGGAACTGGACTAGCGCGGGGATATCTCAATCAGCCCGAGTTGACGGCGGCGAAATTCATCGACGATCCGTTCTCCGGAAAGCCCGGAGCGCGCCTGTACAAAACAGGAGACATGGTTCGCCGCTTGCCGGACGGGAATCTGGAATTTGTCGGCCGCATGGATTTCCAGGTAAAGATTCGCGGCTTTCGCGTCGAACTGGGCGAGATCGAGGCGGTGCTCGAGAAGCATCCTACAGTGGCGCAGGCGGTTGTGATTGCTCGCGAAGCCGACGGCGGGAAGCAGCTTTTGGCTTATGTCATTGCAACTCCGGAAGGCGTTGCCGCGGCCGAACTCCGGGAGTATTTGAAAAAGCAACTTCCCGAGTATATGGCGCCTGCGGAATTTGTTTTCCTGGAAAGTTTTCCGCTCACTCCAAACGGCAAGGTGGATCGTCGTGCCCTGCCCGAGCCTCAGACCATGGAGTTGGCTGCAGCCGCGGACTTTGCCGCTCCGCGCGACGAATTCGAGTCGAGGATGGCGCGCCTTTGGGCGCAGGTGCTGGGCAGGGAAGCGGTGGGCATTCGCGACAATTTTTTCGACCTCGGCGGGCATTCTCTGTTGGCCTTGCGTTTGACCAGCCGAATCGAAAAGGAATTCGGCAGGAAGCTCACGCTGACCGCAGTGATCCAGGCTCCCACGGTCGAAGAGATGGCGCAGTTGGTTCAGCGAGACGAAGTCTCATGGTCGCCGCTGGTGGCGCTGCAATCCGCGGGCACGAATCCAACGTTTTTCTTCGTACACGGTCTGGGTGGGACGGTGATGCGCTTTCACGAATTGGCCCGCCACATGGCTCCCGATCAGCCCTTCTTCTGTTTTCAGGCGCAAGGCATCGACGGAAAACTGCCGGTGCTCGATCAGGTCGATGACATGGCCGAGCTTTATTTCGAACATTTACGGAGGGCCCAGCCCGAGGGGCCTTACTACCTCGGCGGTTATTCTTTCGGAGGTTTGGTCGCGCTGGAAATGGCTCGCCGCCTGCTCGCCGCCGGCGAGGAAATCGGCTTGCTGGCGCTGGTAGACACTTATTTCGTGAGCCGGCAAGCGGGTTCGTCATTGCTTGGCCGTTTCTTTTCGCTGTCGTCCGAGCAAAAGATTGCCTACTTGAAGAAACGTGCGACCCGTTACCGCCGCGGCATCAAGCGGCGCATTGATTCGCTTTCTTTGCCGCTCGCGGTGAAGGTGGTCCGCGAGGCTTGCGCGGCTGCGGAACAGAAATATCGTCCGTCGGTATATTCGGGCGCGGTGACGCTGTTCCGCGCCAGCGAAAAGGCGCTGCGTGGTCTCGACGACGCGCAGGACGGCTGGCAGCAGTACGCGGCGGGCGGCCTGGAGATTCACGAAATTGACGGCGACCATGGCAATATCTTGAATGAGCCCAAGGTGAGGCAACTTGCCGCTGCATTGCGCGCCCGGCTGGATCAGGCGAGGTTGGAGCGCTTCGACGATGCGCGCGAGCGTTCCATGAGTTCCCGCTAGTAAACTTGAGATATTACCCAATCGCGACTGCAAATTTAAAAGGAGACTATCAGGTGTCGGTGAAGTTCGAGGACGAGTCGGGAGCGGCAGCCCGAGGAAAGAATGAGGATTCCGATCGCGTCCCCGTGCTCAGCCGCCGGTTCATCACCGAGAAGTTTCTTCCTTGGGCGGCTAAGGGTGGGCTGGCTCTTCTCGATTTCGGTCTTTACTCCGGATCGAATTTCTTGCTGGGGATTCTGCTGGCGCGCTGGATGGTGCCCGAGCAATATGGCGCCTACGCGCTGGTCTTCAGCATTTTCATCTTAATCACTTTCCTGTATCAGGCTCTGTTGCTCGAGCCGCTCTCGGTTTTCTCCGGGACCACCTACAGCAAGAATCTGCGCGGCTACCTTCAGTCGAACTTCTGGCTGCATTGGGGAGTCTCGGCCGTGATTTGCCTGCTCATGGGCGGTACCGCGGTGGCGGCGAAATATTGGTTTCATTCGCCGGTGTCGGCGATGGCGTTTGCGGGAATGACGGCAGCTACTCCCTTCATTCTGATTCATGCCCTCGGTCGCCGCAGTTTCTATCTCAAGCTTTCGCCGGGTCCGGCCGCCTTTGGGTCGTCCTTCTACTGCGTGCTGGTTGTTTCGGGTTCGTTTCTCCTTTTTAAGTTGGGGTGGCTCTCGGCATTCAGCGCCTTCCTGGTGATGGGTTTCGCGGCGCTGGTGGGCGGCGTCATTATGGTTTTCCAGTTGCACGCCAAGCTGGAGCCAGCCACTGCGGAAATGTACCTGAACGAAACCTGGAAGAAACATTGGGAGTACGGCAAGTGGGCGCTCGGTACCTGCATCGTCGGCTGGATTCCAACTTACGTTTACATTCCGCTGGTGAGCAAATTTTCCGGGCTGGCTGTGACTGCGGAGTTGCGCGCGCTGATGAACCTGGGCGGTCCGGTGCTGCAAACCTACGCCGCGCTCTCCATGCTGTTCCTGCCCTTTGCCGCACGCGTTCAGGGAGCGGAGGGCAGCCGGGGATCGGCCGCGCTCACGCGCAAACTCACGGCGTTGTTTGTGGCGGGTGCAATCGCCTACTGGATCGTTCTCATTCCGCTGCGTCGTCCGTTATTCGCATTGCTTTACGCCGGCAAATATATGGATGCGAGTTCGCTGTTGCCATTATTCGCCGCCGAAACCGTGATCTGGAGCGCGGCCCTGGGCCCGGCTATCGTGCTCCGCGCCATGGAGTATCCGCGATCGTTGTTTTTTGCCAATGGAGCCGCCAGCGTCGTAGCCATTGTCTTCGGCATTCCCGCAACCCGTTATTTCGGCCTGCGCGGAGTGATCTGGAGCATGGTCCTGGCCAACGTGCTGTACGTGGTGGTTGCTTTTCTTCTGCTGGGGCGGAAACTGGCCACGCTCAAATCGGTGGAAACGGAGATTGTCATCCCGCGCCAGGCAGAAGAGGTCGCATTCTGACCCGAGTGTCGCTGCGTAATTTCATTTCATGCGTCGTCTGAACATCATCTCGGTGCACAACCACTACCTGCTGGCGGGCGGGGAAGACCAGGTGTTCGAGTCGGAAGCCCGGTTGCTGCGGGAACGCGGGCACCAGGTCACGCAGGTGGAGGAGCAGAATGCGTATCCCGATAGCGTGTCGAAAAAGATTGGGATGGCGATCGATTGCGTGTGGTCGCGGCGGTGGCACCGCGAGTTTCGCGCGCGGCTGCAAAAATCGCGGCCGGATGTGGTTCACATTCATAATTTCTTTCCCCGCATCTCGCCGTCGATCTATTACGCGTGCCGCCGCGAGGGCGTACCGGTGGTTCAGACGCTGCACAACTTCCGCCTACTCTGCGCGGGAGCCGAGTTGTATCGCGACGGGAAAGTCTGCGAGGAATGCCTGGACCATGGCGTGCTGCGCGGCGTGCGCTACGGTTGTTACCAGGGATCGAAGCTGGGTACGGCTGTTCTTACTTTGATGGTCGATGTGCATCGCCGAGCGCGCACCTGGTCGAATATGGTGGACTGTTACATCGCGCTCACGGAGTTTTCCCGCAGCAAGCTGATCTCCGGCGGCCTTCCGGCGGACCGCATCCGGGTGAAGCCGAATTTTGTGTTGCCCGATCCCGGCCCAAAGACCGGATGCGGAGACTACGCGCTGTTCGTAGGCCGTCTGGTTCAGTCCAAAGGCGTAATCTCGATGTTGGAGGCTTGGAAAGAACTGTCCACGATACCGCTTCACATCATTGGCGACGGTCCTTGCCGCGAACAGATCGAGAACGAACTGAAGACTGGCAGCTTGCCATCAGTCACCTACCGTGGCCGGCTGCCCCGCGCTGAAACTCTGGCTGCGATGAAGAACGCGCGCTTTCTGGTTTTCCCCAGCGAGTGGTATGAGGGCTTTCCCGTAACCATCGCGGAAGCGTTCGCCTGCGGGATTCCGGTTGTCGGCTCGCGGCTGGGCGCGATGCAGGAGATCATCGCGGACGGCGCGACCGGCTTGCATTTCCAGGCTGGTGACGTCCGGGATCTGCGGCAGAAGATGCAGTGGGCCTGGGACCATCCTGCCGAGATGGAGCAGATGGGCCGCCGCGCGCGGAAAGAATTCGAACAGAAATACACGGCCGAACAAAACATACTGATGCTCGAGGAGGCCTATGAATTTGCCATGGCTTCCCGGGGCAAGCAGGTGGCGGTCGCGGAGCCGGAGAGCGTAACCGTTTAATCTAGCGATTGCCGTCCAGGTGTCGAAGGCGCGATCACCGAAAAGCCATGTCTGAAGTCCTCACAAAGGCTCGGCGCAAGCAACTTCTGGAATCTTATTTCCGGACTCAGTTGGAGTCTGCCTCGGAGCGGCCGTCGCAGATCACGCCTCGCGCTTCAGGGGCAGCGATGCCTCTCACCTTTGCGCAGCAGCAACTCTGGCTGCACGCGCAACTCGCACCCAATACTGCGCTCTACAACGAACCTCTCACCGTCCGGCACCGCGGGCCGCTCAATGTGTCCGTTCTGGAGCGCGCCTTCACCGAAATCGTCCGCCGCCACGAGGCTTGGCGCACCACGTTTCCCGTGATTGATGGCGAACCCGCGCAGCGTGTGCTGTCCTCTTTTCCTGTAGAACTGCGGGAGATCGATCTGCGTGCGCTGTCTTCCGCCGAGCGTGAAAATGAAGCCACGCGCATCGCGACCGCGGATGCCCGCCTTCCCTTCGACTTGGCCGGCGGTCCTTTATTCCGCGCCAAACTCGTCCGGTTGGACGAAGAGGAACATCGCCTTTACGTCACTCTCCATCACCTCATCTTCGATGGCTACAGCGGCTATCGCGTTTTCCTGCCCGAACTCGTCGCTCTTTATGATGCGTTCTCTCAGGGGCAGGAATCGCCGCTGCCCGAGCTGCCTTTTCAATTCGGCGATTACGCTCTTTCGCAACGAGAGTGGATGCAGGCTCCTGCCCTCGAACCCCACATGCAGTACTGGCGCAAACAGTTAAGCGGACCGTTGCCTTCGCTGCACCTGCCTTTGTCCAATCCTGCGCCGGCGATCCAGACCTTCGGAGGCGCCATGCATTCGGTCTCGCTGCCGTTGGCCTTGAGCGAGTCCTTGCGTGAGCTGTGCCGGCAAGAGGGCGTTACTTTGTTCATGGCCCTGCTGGCGGCTTTTCAGGTTCTGCTCTGCCGCTATAGCGGACAAGAAGACATTCTGGCCGGAAGCAACACCGCCGGCCGCCGCTATCCGGGCAGCGAAAAGCTGCTGGGTTATTTCCTGAATACCGTACCTTTGCGCACCGATCTTTCCGGCGATCCCACTTTCCGCGAAGTGCTCGATCGCGTGCGCGGCGTCACGCTTGACGCGCTGTCGCACGAGGAAGTCCCGCTCGATCGCCTGGTCGCTGAACTGCAGCCCGAGCGCGATCCGAACCGTAATCCTCTGTTTCAAATCTTGTTCTCGCTGGAACCGCCAGTCTCGCCGGTTTCACCGGAGTGGGATCTGACTTGCATCGAAGTCGAAACCGGCGCCACCAAGTTCGAGCTTTGCCTGGTGCTGGACGACCGCGCCGATGGCCTTCTCTGCCGCCTGATCTACAACACCGCTCTGTTTGACGCTGGGATGATCAGCCGAATGGCCGGACATTGGCAAACTCTGCTGGAGAATATCGCAGCCGGCCCCGGGCAGCGCATCAGCGAATTCCCCATGCTGACTCCAGCCGAGCGTCAGCAGATTCTGGTGGAATGGAACGACACCGCATCGCCCTACACTCCCGTGCCAGTGCATGAACTATTCCACGAATCAGCGCTCACGAAGCCCCGCGCGACTGCGGTGCGCTGCGGAAACCAGGAATCGGCCTACAGCGAACTCGACCAACGATCCGCGCGACTCGCGCACATCTTGCAGACCATGGGAGTTCGGCCCAACGTTCCCGTCGCTCTTTGTCTTGATCGTTCTCTAGAAATGATCGTCGGCATTCTCGCCGTTCTCAAGGCCGGAGGCTGCTACGTTCCGCTTGATCCCACGAATCCACGCCACCGCCTGGAATCGATTCTCGAGGATTGCCGGCCCAAGGTGCTGCTCACCCAGCGAAATCCCTTAGGCGCCGCGTTATCTGCGAAAGTCCCGACCATCTTCATGGATCAGCCTTTGCCAGAAACGCCTTCGCCCGAAGGGGAAAGCGTGCGCAATGCGCCGGTCCCTGCGCAGAGTTCTCATCCGGACGATCTCGCCTACATTCTTTACACATCCGGTTCCACCGGCACTCCGAAGGGCGTACAGATCACGCATCGTAACCTCTCCTGCTCTACTCACGCGCGCCTGAGCTACTACAAGGATTCTCCCGAAAGATTTCTGCTGCTATCCTCCTATGCTTTCGATAGTTCGGTGGCGGGCATCTTCCACACGCTGACTACCGGGGGGACGCTGGTGATCCCGTCCGCGGAGTTCCGCTGGGAAACGGAGCAACTCATCAGCCTGATCTTTGAAAATAAGATCACGCATACGCTGACCTTTCCCAGTCTCTACGGCGAAGTACTGGATGGCGGCGATGCTGGCAGCGGAAAAGACCGGCTGAGCTCGCTTCGCTCGGTCATCGTGGCCGGCGAGGCGTGTCCTCGGCAACTGGTGAACCTGCACTACGAGATTCTGCCGCAGGCGTCTCTATTCAATGAATATGGCCCCACTGAGGCCACCGTATGGAGCACGGTCTTCGAATGCGAACCGGGTGGAAATGAGAGCAGTGTACCCATCGGCCGTCCGATTGCCAACGCCCGTGTTTATCTTCTCGACCGCCGCATGCAACCGGTCCCCGTGGGAGTTCCAGGGGAACTCTATGTCGGCGGTGAAGCCGTTGCACAGGGATATCTGAATCAAGCGACTCTCACCGAGAAGGCCTTCGTTCCCGACTGCTTCTCGTCGAACTCTGAATCCAGACTGTATCGGACTGGCGACCTGGCTCGATACCTGCCCAGCGGGGACATCGAATTCCTCGGGCGCAGTGATTTGCAGGTAAAGATCAGGGGACTGCGCGTCGAGCTGGATGAGATCGAAACAGCTTTGAGTCAGTATCCGGCCGTGCGTGAAGTGGCTGTAGTCAACAGGATTCAACGTTCGGGAGATTCCGTGCTGGCAGCCTTTCTGGTGGCGCACTCGCAGGAGTCCACTTCCGCCTCCGAGTTGCGTGCCTTTCTTAGAACGCGGCTGCCGGCATACATGATTCCTTCGACCTTCCACTTGCTCGATTCGTTGCCGCGAACTTCGAATGGCAAAGTTGACCGGCAGAAGCTGGTGTCGATGGAAGTCCTGGCGCCGGAACCGGCAGACGAAATCAGCGGTCCGCGCAACGAAGTCGAGCGGCGACTGCTGGCAATCTGGAAAGATGTCCTCAAGACATCGAGCGACGATGTCAATCAGGATTTCTTTGAACTCGGTGGGCATTCGCTTTTGGCGGCGCGACTGCTGGTGCGCATCGAAAAAGAATTCCGCACAAGTCTATCGCTGGCCTTCATCTTCCAGTCGCCGACCATCGCGCAAATGGCGGAGGCGCTACGTGTAGCCCGCCAGTCGCTGCGCGACCGCGCCATCATACCCATCCAGCAGAACGGCTCGCTTGCTCCACTGTTCTGGGTGCGCGGCGGCCCGCGCTTCCGGTTGCTGGCGCAGAAGCTCGGACTGAATCGGCCTTTTCTGGGCGTCGATCTACCCTACGCCGACGGCATCAAGCTGCCCATGCCGCATCGCCTGGAAGACATCGCCGCTTATCTTGTAAAAGCCATACGCGAAGTGCAGCCTAACGGCCCCTACTATCTTGCGGGTCTATGCGTGAATGCCGTGATTGCCTACGAGATTGCGCAGCAACTCCTGCGCCAGGGAGAGTCGGTGGCACTGCTTGCCATGCTCGACGCGCACAATCACGCTTACTACAAGCACCCTTTCAAGGACGGCCGCTACACCGCGCGTATCAAGTACCATCTCGCCAACCTTCTGCGCATGGATTCCAGTGAGACTTCGGCCTACCTGCGCGACCGTTTGGACGAAGCTCGCCGCAAGATCGAGCGCATCACCTGGCGTCTTACCGCCGATCGCGAAGGGCACACCGACGATTTTCGAAATACGGATTCCATCGTTCATCCTGCGTTCAGTCAATACGAGCCGCAACCCTATCCGGGAAAGATCGTCCTTCTGCAGTCGAGCGAGTGGCCGAAGAGCCCATATTTTGATTTCAAGCTGGGGTGGGAAGATCTCGCGGGCGGAATCGACTTCTATCGGATTGCGGGAGACCACGCGTACATGTTCGACCAGCCCAATGTCGAGGCCGTGGCGCAAACCTTGGATGCTTACTTGGAAAACTCCCGAGCTTCATGACTCGCGCAGTTTGTGGGCCCCCGACCGCAACTAGATAAGCCCTGCACGCTTGTTTTCGTGCTTTCAGAGGTTCAAATCGGATACCTGCTGCGGCGGCAGCGAATTCCAGGATTTGTACGAGCCTGTAAGTATTTATGAATCAATAGATTACATGGATTTGTGCAAGTAGGAGTCTTTCTTCTCTAAGCTTTTTGACCACTTGCAGGATTATGCAGGCGCAGATATTCTTGCAGCAATTGGGGCGGTCTTTATGGTCACCCCTTCGCTGAGACGCTGTAGAAGTAACCCCCCAACAAATCAAGCACTACCACGAGTTACGCGAACTCTTTTGACCGTCTTTTTTGATTTCCGTGGGACGGTTGTTCCAGGCTCTTGTGACCCAAGGTCGCTGAATGTGACTGAGAGGGCGGAGCTGTAGCTCGAGCTCTGCAGGGAGCTGAAAGGTTTTCCTTTTTTACCTGTTTCCGGAGACTTACAATTGTTGATCGACATGGGATCGAAGAAGTAACCATTCTTGGAGGCCAGTGGCATGAAGACGTTCGTCGGTTTTGTGTTGGGATTTTTTTTGCTGACAGCGGCATTGCTGTCGGCGCAGCAAGGGACCGCGGAGCCTGTCGCCAAATTGGCGAGCTCGGACGCAACCCCCGACACCGCGTCACAACCCAGCGCTCCACAACTGCAGCAGCGCGATTCGCGCTATCACCTGGCGGCGGGCGATACCTTCGACGTTTCCTTTGAACTGAGCCCTGAATTTAATCAGTCCGTGGTCGTGCAGCCGGATGGATACGTAACGCTCAAGGCTGTGGGAGACGTGAAAGTAACGGGCCAGACGGTTCCGGAGTTGACCCAAACTCTGCGCACAGCTTACGGAAAAATGTTGAACGATCCTTTGATCGTGGTCGCTCTCAAGGACTTTGAGAAGCCGTATTTCGTCGCCGACGGTCAGGTTGCCCATCCCGGCAAGTACGACATGCGGGGCGCAGTTACGTTAACCCAGGCAGTTGCGATCGCGGGTGGTTTCACCGACGCCGCCAAGCACTCGCAAGTGCTCTTGTTCCGCCGCGTCAACGACCAGTGGCTTTCGGCAAAGATTTTCAACATCAAGGACATGGAAAAGCGGCGCGACCTGCATGAGGATCCCACCCTTCATCCCGGGGATATGGTGATCGTGCCCAAGAACGCGCTTTCCAAGATCAAGCCCTTTATTCCCAATTCCGGGCTGGGAGCGTACAGGCAGATCGACTAAGCGGTGGCGGCGGACGAGCACGACTCGTTTCCCTGGATTGCGAAGCAGACCACAGGAGATTGAAATGACAGAACCATCATTTACCACGACCAACACAGGCGGCTTCAACTTCACGCTGCGCGATTTGTTCAGCATCGGCTTCCGCCACAAGCGGTCCTTCCTGCTGTGTTTCTGCGGAATCTTCGCGGGCAGCCTGGTCGCCATGTTCATGGTCCCGCCCACCTACGAGTCGAAGAGTCAAATCCTGGTTACGCGCGAGCGCGTGGACCCGGCCGTCAGCGCGGAGAAAAACGATCTCACGCAAGTGCGAGAGGACGTCACGGAAGAAGAGATCAACTCCGAAGCCGCTCTCATTACCAGTGAAGACGTCCTGCGTAAGGCTGTCACGGATTCTGGCCTGCAAGATCGCAAATCCACGTTCTCATTCATTTTGAACGGACAGAACCAGGATGTGAAAATCTCGCGGGCGATCGACAAGCTGCGCGCGCATCTTGTCGTGGAACCGCTCAAAAAGACCAATGTCATTCAGCTTACCTACACGGCGCACGACCCGAAATTCGCCGCGCTGGTGTTGAACAATGTGGTGAACGCCTACGTTGAGAAGCACGTCTCGATTCACCGTCCCGCCGGGCAGTTGGCGTTCTTCGACGAAGAAACCAACCGCTATAAGCAGGAGCTGGATCAGGCTGAAGGCCAACTCAAAACCTTCTCCCAGGAGCAAGGCGGAGTCGCACCGCAAATCTCTCGTGACATCACCCTGCAGAAGCTGAATGAATTTGCCGCTTCCCTCGAGTCAACTCGGGCGGAAATGGCTGCGACCGAGCAGAAGATTGCCAATCTTGAGAAGCAAGCGGGTTCGACTCCGGATCGCCTGACTACATCGGTACGCGAAACCGATTCCGAGGGCGTCCAGCAACAGTTGAAAACTACTCTGCTCACCCTGGAACTGAAGCGCACCGAACTGCTCACCAAGTATCAGCCGGGATACCGCCTGGTGCAGGAAGTCGACAAACAGATTGCCGATACCCGCGCCGCCATTGCGACCGAAGAAGCCAAGCCAATGAAAGAGCAAACCACGGATCGCAACCCGACTTACGCCTGGATTAACGAGGAACTGGCCAAGGCCAAGTCCGATTACAGCGGCCTGCAGGCGCGCGCCGCAGCCACGCAGGCCATCGTCGCCCTCTACCAGACAAAGGCTCAGAAGCTCGAAGAGACCGGGCTGGTGCAACAGGATCTGCTGCGCGAAGCCAAGGCCAACGAAGACAACTACCTCCTCTACTTGCACAAGCGTGAAGAAGCCCGCATTGAAGAGGCTCTCGATCGCACCCGCATTCTGAATGTCGGCATGGTTGAACAGCCCACGGTTCCGATCTCCCCGGCACGCTCCGCGATGGTTCTTGGTCTGATTGGCTTGCTCCTGGCGTCGACCGTAAGTATTGGTCTGGTATTTACCCAGGAGTACCTCGATTCTTCATTCCGCACCCCGGCCGAAGTCCTCTCCGAACTTCGAATTCCTGTCCTGGCCTCCGTTCCGTTGTATGGAAACGGCAATGGCAACGGAAACGGGAGTCACGGGGTCAACGGGAACGGCAACGGAACCCATCACGATGCCGCTCCGGTTACGGACCAGCCCGGTGTTGGCTCCGAACCTGACAACTTCCACCAGCAGCGGTAGAGACTAAGCCGCGCGACAGAGGACTCGGGAATGTTTTTAAGCTACTACGGATTGCGGGAACAGCCATTTGGGGTCACTCCGGACCCGCGCTTTCTCTACCTCAGTCCAGCCCACCGGGAGGCGTTAGCTTCCATGGTTTACGGCATCGAGGCGGGCCGCGGTTTTATCGGTCTGATCGCGCCTCCGGGCATGGGCAAAACTACCTTGCTGTTCCATCTGCTCGAGAAATTCCGCTCTTCCGCACGGACCGCCTTTTTATTCCAGACGCAATGCAACTCGCGGGAATTCATGCGCTTCCTGCTGGCCGAGCTGGGTTACGAAAGCGACGACCGCGATTTCGTGCGCATGCACGAGGAGTTCAATAACCGCCTGCTGCAGGAAGCGCGCGCCGGTAATCGCTTCATCGTCGTCATCGACGAAGCCCAGAATCTGGACCCGTCGGTGCTTGAGACTGTGCGGTTGCTCTCCGACTTCGAAACTCCGCGCGCCAAGCTGATGCAGATCATTCTCGCCGGCCAACCCGAACTGGCCGACAAACTGGCCCGGCCCGGCATGATTCAGCTTCGGCAACGGGTTTCGCTGGTAACCGGACTGAAGCCGCTCTCCTTCGAAGAGACCAACAAATATATTCAGCACCGTCTGCGCGCCGTCGGCTATTCGGGCGGTCCCATGTTTACGCCCGATGCCCTGGTGCGCGTTTCAGATTTTACTTCCGGCATCCCACGCAATATCAATAACCTCTGCTTTAACTGTTTGTCGCTGGGATGTGCTCTGCAGAAGAAGGTCATTGACAGCGAAATAGTGGACGAGGTCATCGCAGATCTCGATATTACGCAGCACACTTCGCAAGCTGTGCACAGTTCCGCGGGATATGGTTCCGTGGGACATGGACCGGGAGTGGCACAGGTTTTCGCTGAGGATCCCGTCTCTACGGCGGCGCCGCTGAATGACTCGATCGGATACACCCCCGGCTCAAACGGTCGGACCGGGAACCTCGGCGGAAACGGTTACAAGCACCAGTCTGTTCTAAGCCCCGCCGAGGCCAAAGCCTACATGCAACAGGTTGCCGCGCAATTGCAGGGTTTCAGCCGGGCGGTCGGCGACTTTGCCGCCGGACGCAAGGCGCCGGACAACGGTATCGGGTAGTTCGATGAAATTGTGCAGCTTCGTGAAGTTGTTTGTCGATTTTCCTCAAGCCCCCATAACTGTCTAAAGTTCTTATCCAGAAGTCGTAATTCCCAGGAGTCGCCTCAGTGGGCCATTTTCGGCGGCAGGTTCTGTTGAATTCGATGAAGCTGTTCGACCTGGCGGTGGTGATGTTTGCCTTCGGTCTGGCGGCGGTTGTGGTTTCGCAAAAGGCTACCGTTTCGTTGACGGAGTTTTTTGCCATGCGGGTGAAGATTCAAAACTTCATCCTGTTTGCCATCCTGCTGCTCATCTGGCATCAGATTTGTGTCCTTTTCGGCATGTATGCTTCGCGCCGTCTGGCGGGCCGGTGGGATGAGACCGTCGATATCCTCAAGGCCACAACACTGGGCACGCTTTTGATTTTCTTCGCTCGCCTTCTCATACGCATTGATCTGGTAACCCCGGAATTTCTGGCCGTGTTCTGGCTGGCTGCTGCCTGTGCGACAGCGACCGGCAGGATCTTCATGCGCATCATGCTCCGCAATGCCCGGCTCCGCGGGCGCAATTTGCGCGACATACTCATCGTGGGTACGAACCCGCAGGCGGTGCAGTTTGCCCGCAAGATGCGTGACAGCCAATTCCTCGGCTATCGCGTAATCGGCTTCGTGGACCAGGAATGGCCGGGGTTGACCGAGTTCTCACAGTCGGGATTCAGCCTGGCCTGCAATTTTGACAACCTGCTTACCTTCCTGCGTTCGACCGTAGTCGACGAGGTCGTGGTCGCGCTGCCCATGCGTTCCCTGCACGCCCGCGCCTCGGAAGTCGCCACCATCTGCGAAGAGCAGGGAATTGTCGTCCGTTTCATCTCCAATCTGTTTGACGGCAAGACGTCTCGCCCGCGAGTAGTGGTAGTGGAAGGCGACTCTCTCATTACCCACAACACCGCAAGGTTGGAGGGTTGGCCGGTTGTCATCAAGCGGCTGGTCGACATCGTAGCTTCGGCGGCAATGAGTCTTGTGCTCTTGCCGGTTTTCCTGCTGACCGCCCTGCTCATCAAACTTACTTCGCCCGGCCCGGTCTTCTTCGTGCAGAAGCGGCTCGGTCTGAACAAGCGCCACTTTGGCATTTACAAATTCCGTACCATGGTTGTGGACGCGGAAAAGCGCATGAAGGAGATCGAGCACCTGAACGAAGTCACCGGTCCGGTTTTCAAGATCAAGAACGATCCGCGCATTACGCCGATCGGAAAATTTCTGCGCAAGACCAGCATCGATGAGCTGCCCCAGCTGTTCAACGTACTCAGAGGCGATATGAGCCTGGTGGGACCGCGTCCGCTGCCATTGCGCGATTACGAAGGTTTCAATGAGGACTGGCAACGCCGCCGCTTCAGCGTTCGCCCCGGCGTCACCTGCCTGTGGCAGATTGGGGGCCGCAGCTCGATTTCGTTCGAGGAGTGGATGCAGCTCGACTTGCAGTACATCGATAAATGGTCGCTGCTGCTGGATTTCAAGATCCTGCTTAAGACCATTCCCGCCGTGCTGAAGGGCTCGGGGGCAGCCTGATCATGTCATCTCTTCTGAACTCGAGAGAATCGGGAGTGCAGTCGCCTGCTCGCTCTCGCTCTATCCTCTGGATAGTTGGCCTGGCGCTCGTCACCATGGCGGCGCTCGCCGCTTTTTCCGCGCTTTCTTCCGATCAATCGATTTCCATCATTATCGCGGGAGCGATCTTCTTTGCCCTGATGTGGGCCGTAGTTTCAACGGCTCCCAGCGCGGAGTTGCGCAGCCGGAATCTGGTTTTCGCCTTGTGGTGGGTCTTGCTCGGGTCCGAGGCCATTTTCTCCTACATCACCGACGATGCCGAAGGCGGCCAGTTTTCCTCCGGCGCGTATTCCGAGGCGATGATGTGGGTCTTCATCGGTTTGGTGTTTCTGATCTACACCTATCGCCACAGCGGGTATCTGCGCACGCTTTTCACCGGCTCCTATAAGTGGGTTTCGTGGTTCGGGGTCGTATGTCTTCTTTCTTGCGCCTACGCCGAGCACCCCAGCTTTTCGATGGCGTGGATCGTCAAGTTGTTCCTCGCGATCCTATTGCTCGCCGCATGCAACTATGAGATCAAGAATACCGACGATCTGCGATCTTTTCTGCGGGCCAGCCAGTGGGCGCTGGTGTTCATGGTCTCGCTCCCGATTATTCGACTGCTTACCAATCCTGACACCCTGGCTACGGGCCGTCTCTACGACGTAGGTACCGCGCCCACCGTCCTTTCCGTCGATGCCGGACTCCTCGTGCTCTATTCGCTGACGCTGGCGCGACCCGGCAAGAATATTCTTTCGCGAAATATCCTCGTGCTCCTTGGCTTAGTCGTCATGCTCCTGGCCGCCGGCAAGACCGGCATCGTCGGCTGTATTGTCGGCGCGGCTGTATTCTTCATGTTGCAGGGCAAAGTGAAAGCCGGCGCCCGCTTTCTTTTGATTTTGCTGGTGGTTGGAGGCGTGTTGGTGGCTTTCACTCCCCTTGGTACGTACCTCAAGTTTTATGTCGGAAGCGGACAGGCAGAAAGCGTTACCGGCCGCTCCGATGTGTGGGCTGCGGGCTGGCAACTCATCAAACAGAAGATGATTTTTGGACGCGGCTTCATGTCTTCGCGGTTTTTCGCCTACAAGATCGACATTGACTGGATGCCCAACCACCTGCATAACGGATTTCTTGAGGTGATGTACAACAACGGCCTCATCGGTCTTTTTGTCATCGTGATGATGCTCGGCTGGACCGTCCGCAACCTGATCAGCGTGATGCGGGCTGTAGACACCAATCATCCACTGCATCAGTTGGCGGTAGGTTGCTTTGCCATCTATCTCGACATCTTCATCAATGGCATGGTGAGCCGCGCTTTCGGCAGCCGGCCGGACGGCACCTTCATCATCTTGTTCTCGATGGTTTTCGTCAGCGATCGCCTGCTGGCTGCGGCCAAGAAAAAAGTAGAAGTCAGGGAGACGCCCGCGTGGCAGCTTTCTTCAGTCCCGGCACAGTAATCGGGCTGGGAACTTTCATCATCGAAAAGTCTCGTGTTTTCAGCAGCACAAAGTCAGGAAACAGAACGTGTCGACCGTGGCCATAGCAAATTCGCCGGTGACCATCCCAAGCTATCGCGTGCTCGATGTCCGCGTTGACGCGGTCCAGATTCCCGATGCCGTTCAAATCCTGGAATCCTGGATACAGGAGCGCTCAGAAGAACAGCGCTCGCAAGAACAAGAACAAGAACCGGCCCGCTACGTGGCGGTTACCGGTATGCACGGCGTTTCGATTTCGCGTGAAGATGTGGAGTTCGGCAACATTCTCGGCCACGCGAGCCTGGTCGTTGCCGACGGCATGCCCCTGGTATGGCTTGGCCGTTTGCAGGGATTCAAGCAGATGCGTCGACGCGTATACGGTCCGGAACTGATGGAAACATTTTGCCGTGATACTGGCTCGAAGTACCGTCATTTCTTTTATGGCGGCGCGCCGGGAGTCGCCGATGCTCTCGCCCAAGCCGAGCGCGAGCGCTATGGCATCCAGATCGCAGGCACATATTGCCCGCCTTTCCGTCCTCTCACCGAAGCGGAAGAAACGGAAGTGCAGCGCGTGGTTGCGGAGTCCCGCGCCGATGTCCTGTGGGTGGGCTTGAGCACGCCCAAGCAGGAACGGTGGATGTACGAGCACCGGAACACGCTGCGCGTTGCGGTGATGCTAGGCGTGGGCGCGGCTTTCGATCTGAATACCGGCCGCCTGAAGCAGGCGCCGGCCTGGATGCGGGAGAACGGCCTCGAATGGCTGTTCCGCCTCTGCGCCGAACCCCGGCGGCTTTGGCAACGTTATGTGGTGAACGGCTCGAAATTTTTGTGGGCGGTTTGCGTGGAGCACTTATTGCCGCGGATTTTCTAGGTAGCCCCCGGAAACGCAGACAGCCCTCCCTCAATCATCGGCTTACCGCAACTGCAGGTCGCGGAACTTATCAACTATTCAGGAGACCAGTCACTATGAGCAAGCAAAAGCGGATTCTCGTAACCGGCGCGGGAGGTTTCATCGGCCACCACCTGGTTAAACGTCTGAAGAAGGAAGGACACTGGGTGCGGGGCGCCGACATTAAGCTGCCCGAGTACGAAACCAGCGCCGCCGACGAAATGGAAGTGCTCGATCTGCGCCGCATCGAAGATTGCCTGCTGGCCACGCGCGGCAACATTGACGAGGTCTACAACCTCGCGGCCGACATGGGCGGCATCGGCTACATCACGGCCAATCACGCCGATATCAGCCGCAACAACATTCTCATCAACGCCCACATGCTCGATGCCAGCTACAAGAACGGCGTGCAGCGCTTCCTGTTCTCCTCTTCCGCCTGCGTCTATAACCAAGCCAAGCAGAAGGACCCCAATGTGACGGCGCTGAAAGAAGAAGACGCCTACCCTGCCGATCCCGAGCCAGGATACGGATGGGAGAAGCTCTTCGCCGAAGAGCTCTGCCGCTATTACTACAAAGATTTCGCATTCGAAACCCGAATCGTCCGCTTCCACAACGTCTACGGGCCGCTCGGCACCTATGAAGGCGGAAAAGAAAAAGCTCCCGCCGCCATCTCCCGCAAAGTCGCGCTGGCCGAAGACGGCAGCGAGATCGAAATCTGGGGCGACGGCGAGCAGACCCGCTCCTTCATGTACGTGGACGATTGCGTCGAAGGTCTGATCCGCCTCATGGCCTCCAATCACCGCGACGCTCTGAACCTGGGCACCGACGAACTCACCACGATCAACAATCTGGTCGACGTGATCTCGCGCATTGCCGGCAAGAAGCTGGTGAAGCGCCACAACCTCACCGGACCGCAGGGTGTGCGCGGCCGCAACAGCGACAACACGCGGCTGCGGCAGACGCTGGGATGGGAGCCTTCAATTTCACTCGCGGAAGGCCTGAAAAAAACCTATCCCTGGATCAGGTCACAGGTTACGTCGGACGCGCTGGAACTCGCCGGTGTCGACGGAGACTAAGTTGTTTTGAAAGGGCGCGGCTTTCGGCCGCGCCGTAAAATCTACGAAAATCGACCGTGGTTGCAGCCGCCAGCCCCAGGCGAGTGAACCAGGCTCAAGGAAGCAATGACGAACGACCAATCCGCGGGACCCATCATTGTGGTTGGTATTTGGCGTTCCGGAACTTCGCTGTTATACACGCTCCTGAACCAGCATCCCCAGATCGCCCTCATGTATGAAGGCGATCTGTTTTTGCTGCGCTCACTTTTTCGGAGCGCTCGCAGCAAGCCGGACCGGCTCGAGCGCTGGGAGTTCTGGAATAACGCGCTCAGCCGCCACAACATCGATACCGGTAAGCTATCGGCTTGCGCCGCGGACTATCCCGCCGCCGCCACCGAAGTCTGGAAGCAGTATGCGAAGGGTGCGCTCTACGGCGACAAGTCCCCGAACTATTTCGATTCCCTGCAACCGCTGGCGCGGGAATTTCCCAACGCCCGTTTTATCGTGATCTGGCGCGATCTCGCCGATACCTGCCGCAGCCTGGTTCGCGCCGCCGAGGGTTCGGCATTTTTTGCCAAGCGGGGCATGTCCCACCGCGCTTTGGTCGGCTATCGCAAGCTGAAGTGCGAGTGCGACGCTCTGGTTCGCAACGGTGTTCGGCTGCACCAGATTCATTACGAAGAGATGGTGCAATCGCCGGAGACGGTGATGCGGGGCATCTGCGCATTTCTCCAAATTCCTTTTGACCCGCGCATGGCTTCGCTCGAAGGCGCGGACCGCTCGGCCATCTATGAAGCTCCGCAGCACGCCGGCGTAAAGAGCGAGAAAATCCGATTGAACGGAAAGCCCACGTCCGCTTTATCCCCGGAGTTGAGCGGCAAAATCGCCCGTTACGTGGCTTATTGGAAAAAAGAATCGGCCGGCTCCTGGCCCAGGTATCCGCAAAACGCCGGAGACGCGAAACCTGCGGGCTTGCTGGAACGCGCCGCCGATGAAGCTTACTTCCGCGCTCTGCGAGCTCTGGACCGCTTCACGGCTTTCGTTTACTGCCACGCTCCCATCGCTGTTCTGCGCCGTTATCGCGGTGCCAAGACCCAGCCGCGTGCTGTGACGACGCCGGAGAGTACTGTTTTATCGGAAGCGCCAAACCGAAATTGATTCGCCCCCAGAAATCAGGACCATGACTAAACTTCGCAAAGTCCGTCATACTTTTTCGAAAACTCCGGCGCGCGTGCCCCTGGTCTGGATGCGCCATCGCGGTTTTCGCCCCTCGGACGTGTTCGTCGGTTCCTACCCGCGCTCCGGCAGCACCTGGCTGCGCTTCATGCTGCTTGAAATTCTTGCGGGCCAAGCCTCCGGTTTCGCCAACACCAACGAGATGCTTCCCGACGTCGGCAAGCACGAAGCCGGCGCTCCCGTTCTGCCCGGCAGCGGCCGTCTCATCAAGACCCACGAGTCTTTCCGCGCCGAATACAAGAAGGCCATTTATCTGGTGCGTGATCCGCGCGATGTCGCTCTTTCCGAGTTCGCCTATCAGACCGCGCTCGGTCTCACTAAGGATGAGTTCGATCCTTACGTCGAACGTTTCTTGCGCGGAGGAGTCAATCCTTTCGGCTCCTGGATCGATCACGCGACTTCCTGGATGGATGCCGCTGACGCCCGGCGCGCCGAGATTCTGCATGTGAACTTCGAGGAACTCAAACAGAAACCGCACGACCAGCTTGGCCGCATCGTGGATTTTCTCAACATGCCCGAGGTCAAAGTCCGCATCCCAGCCGCTATCGAGAACAATTCGCTGGCCCGCATGAAGGAGAAGGAGAAGGCCAATCCGCAGCGTGCATCCGCCAAAGGGCGCTTCATCCGCAGCGGTTCGGCAGGGGGCTGGCGGTCCACGTTCACCGACCGGCAGGCTCAACTTGTGCAACAGTACGCCGGATCCCTGATGGCCAGACTGGGCTACTCTGCGGTAGAGTCTCTGGAAGGGCAGTTCGCGTGAGCAACGACAATGAGTGACGAAAAGACCAGCCGATTGAATTTTGCCGAGATCGATAAAAAAGGCGAAAAGAAGCCTGTGGCTCGCGCCCTGAGCGGCGTGCAGTGTTTACGTTGCAAACATGAACTGGAGAGCTACGTATTCACCAAGCTCACCTTCCTTCCCTACGGGACGCAGAGCGGCAACGTCATGCTCGAATGCCCCAAGTGCGGCCACCTGGAATTTTTGTCGCAGAATAGCCCGCTGCTGCAACGCCTGAAGGCAAATCCAGTCGCCGTCGGCGACGGCGACTAAGACTTTCTGGCGTGTGATTCCGAGCAAGCGTTTTTTTGCTTAAGCGCGTCAGGCTCGTTTCCTTATTGATCGCCGTCTGTCAACCAGCATCACCCAAAGAACTAACATGCGCATTCTCGGACTCTCATCTTTCGGTCATGACACGTCGGCTGCGTTAATCGAAGATGGCGTGATTCGCGCTGTCATCGAAGAGAGCAAACTTTCGCGCCAAAAAGACGCTCGTGGCGTGCCCTCCACAGCCATCAAATTCTGCCTGTCGAAAGCGGGAGCCGGCTGGGAGAGTGTCGATTGCATTGCCCTCACCGCCACTCCAATGCGCGGATGGGTGAGGCGCTCGGCTGCCGGCGCAAGAATCGCTCTACTCGATCCCGTCGCCGCCGGTCACCTTCAGGTTCGCGAAGTGGGAAGGCTCGCCCGCGAACTCGGCTACCTGCGCCTGCTTCGCCATCAGGCAGGCGCTCGCCTCCACAAAAAGATCACCAAGGTCGAGCACCATCTCAGCCACGCCGCCAGCGCTTTCTTTCTGTCGCCTTATGAACGCGCCCTTGTCATCACCATGGACGAGGAGGGAGACGGACGCTCCGGCATGATCGCCATCGGCGAAGGCACCCGCCTCCGCAAACTGCGCGACATCCCCTATCCTCACTCGTTGGCGTGGCTCTATTCCAGGATCACCGAAATCCTCGGCTTCGTTCCCCATGCGGAAGAGCATAAAACCCAGTGGTTGAGCCTGGGCGGCGAGCCGCAATACCGCGACGTCTTCCGCGACATGCTACGCCAGTCCGGAGACGGCTCTCTGCGTCTCGACCGCACCTACCTCGATCACGGCGTCGGCGACCGCTTCGTTCTCTCCTCCAGGTTTTGGCAGAAAACCGGCTTGCCCACGAATTCCTCCGAACTCACAGAAGACCAGCGCCGCGCTCTCGCCGCGACCGTCCAGCAGGTTTGCGCCGAGAAAGTTGGCGAGATCATTGAGAGCGTCCGCCGCCAGCACAACATCTCCGACGTTTGTCTGGGCGGAGGCTTGTTCAACAACAGCTTGCTCGTCGCTTCTCTGGAACAGAATGTCGGGCTCGATCACGTCTTCGTGCCTCCGGCCCCAGGGAACTCGGGAACCGCTCTCGGCGCCGCGCTGTACCTGCAACATCACGAACAGCAGATGCCTCGCAAGCCCTACCGGTCCAATTCCTACTGGGGCCCGGGTTACTCTCGCCACGAAATTAAGGACGTGCTCGACAACTGCAAGGCTCGCTTCTCCTTTCAGGTCATGCGCGAGCGGCAGACGGACCAGGCCGTGCAACTCCTGCTCAGCGGCAAGATCATCGGATGGTTCCAGGGCGCGGCCGAGTTTGGCCCGCGTGCTCTGGGCAACCGCAGTGTGCTGGCTTCGCCCTGGGCGCAGTACGTCAAAGAAAACCTCAACGACTTCATTAAGCACCGCGAGTGGTTTCGTCCCTTCGCTGTTTCCGTGCCCATCGAAGACGCGCCCCGATACTTCGAATGCTCCAGCCTCTGCGAGAGCATGAATTCGTTGGCCCGGGTTCGTCCCGGCGTCGAAGGCCTGCCGGAAGGTTTGGCGCTCCATGGAGGCTTGGTGCGCCTGCACACGGTCGGCAAAGAAGCCAATCATGCTTTGTGGGATCTGCTGAAGCGCTTCGGCCTGCAGGCTCCCGCGCCCATGCTGATCAATACGTCCTTCAATCTATTCGGTGAGCCGCTGGTCGTCAGCCCGCTCGATGCCATTCGCAGCTATGCCTGCTCCGGCATCGATGCTCTATTGATGGATAACTTTCTGCTGACCAAGGTCCCGTTTGCCTCGGCCTCCGCCCCGGCGCGCGAAACAACCTCCAGTTCGTCGCTTTCCAGAATCAGCGCGTAGCACGCTTTCGACTCACCCAATCAGAATTAACAGGCGCGGTGACCTCTATGGTTGCCACGCCTTTTTTATCCTCCGCGCGGTAAGATAACGAGGAATTTTATTATGAAAAATTCCTCCGTCCTTTTGCCTGTCGTTTTGCTGATACTCGTTTTCTCTGCCTGCACGGCTTGCAACACGAATGCCGTGTCATCCAGCCTGGCATCATCTAACACACCATCCTCAGAAATTTCTTCACCGTCCGCCCCCGTGGGTCCCATCCCGCCAACTTTCTTTGGCATGCACATCAACCGTCTCTCCACTCCCTGGCCACAAATCCCGTTCGGCAGCCTGCGCATGCTCGGCAACCTGACGACCTGGTTTCATCTCGAAGGCGACCGCCGCAACCGCTACGACTGGCGCATGCTCGATGGCTGGCTCAACGCCGCCCTCGTCCACCACGTGGATGTGATGTACACCTTCAGCCGCACGCCGGCGTGGGCCGCGCGCAATGCTCACTCCACCTGCGGACCCAGCCGTGATGAAGCCGACTGCTCTCCGCCGGCTGACCTCGCAACATCGGCTCCTTGTCAGGGCCCACTCCAGGGTTCGGTTACGACAGATTGTTATTTCAAAGAATTTGTCAGCAGCCTGCTCGATCACGTTTGCAGCGGCAAGGCTCCAAACAAGAGTTGCCGCATCGTCGCCTTTTCCTGTTGGAACGAACCGAACCTCGATGGCTTCTGGATCGGTACCTACGGCGAGAGCGCGCGGATGTGCTCCGACATGGTGCAGACGGTTAAGAGCCAGTGCAAAGACTGCATCACGCTCACGCCCGATATCTCCGCCGCGACCACTGGCGATACAAAGGACAATGGAGACAGCCGCTCCTACGACGAGTGGTTCAAGAACTTTCTCATCGCTTACCGGCAATACGGCAATTATCCTGATGCGGTCGCAGTTCATCTTTATGCCGCGCGCACGCATGGAATTGTTCCCGCACCATTCCCTGAAAATTTTGCCGGTAGCGGATGCCCACACGAAGATCGTTCACCTGTATGCCCCGACACGGTGCTTGGCAAAATCGATACGGTGCGTTCCCTTATGAATCAGGGTGGGATGGACGGCAAGCCGGTCTGGACCACCGAAGGCGGTTGGGGTACGAACGGAGAACTGTCCGACCCCGATGCTCAGGCCGCCTATGTTTCCCGCTGGCTCATTCTGCAAGCCTCTGCGGGCGTGCAGCGCGCTTATTGGTATATGTGGGATATGGGCAAGGATCCCCAGGCCTGGGGCGGGTTATGGGACTCCAGCGGGGTCTTCGAAGCGGGCATCGCTTACGGCGAAGTGTACAAATGGCTGGTCGGTGCAACATTTACGAAGCCTTGCTCTGCCAACCACGACATTTGGACATGTGATCTCTCACGTCCGGGCGGCCAGCAGGATCGCATCGTCTGGAACGATTCACGCTCTTACGACACAAGCATAACCTGGAAATATGCCGTGGGCAGCCAGTTCGCCAAGGCCCGCCACCTGGACGGGCAAGAGTCGCCCGTCGCCGGGGGTGTGGTTTCGGTCGGATCAAAACCAGTGCTGCTGGAAGGGGAGGTTCACCCGAAGTGAATGGACGCGTCGGCGGTTATGCCGTCGGTCCCACCTTATTGAACATCGTTGTCGCCTGCTCAACTTTTTTTGCCGTCGCGTGCGCTCCGCGCCGTCGCCCTCAGGGTAACGTCACTAGGGAGTTATGGTAAAGGGCGCGTTGCCTAAAAGTTTACCGGTGGGCGTGGTCACGGTGACAGTTCCGCTTGTGGCGCCTTCAGGAACCGTGAAGCGAATAAATGTCGGCGAGACCACGGTAAAACTTGCCGATACGCCATTGAGTTCAACACCGGTAGTTCCCGTGAAACCTTGTCCCAGAATCTGACCGGTCTGACCGACCTTGCCGAAACTCTGGACAAATGTTACGAACGGCGTGAGGCCGGTTGATATCGAGTACACCACTCCACAGCCCCAGTCGGCGAAGCAGTTGCCGCTGGTGCCTCCGCTGTACGTCGTTCCTAGGAAGTATCCTCTTGTGGTCTGAGTCAGACCCGCGAAAGGACTCCAATCGCCGGTTCGCTGGAAAGTGTACAGCGTCGTTAACCCTCCTTCAGGGGTGTACCGGAACGCCGTACCGCAGCCAACACCAACACCGAAGCAACTGGTACTGCCACCCTCCTCGGTCGTACCGTACAAAGCTCCATCGGTGCCTTGAATCAGCGTTCCCCCTGGTAATGCACCGTCGCTGCAATCCGAAAGACTACAGAATTGATAAAGTTCGGTGAAGTGACCTTGTGGCGTAATTCTGAAAAGGGCGCCACTTTGATCCGATCCACCTCCGCCCCACGCGGCGCCGTAGAAGCTGCCATCATTGCCCAAAACCAGCCCCGCAAACGGTAGCGCTCCATCGGTAGCGCAGAAGTTTTCGTCCTGGCAAAAATGGTACAGAACGGTTTCCCTTCCCGCCGAAGTTATTCTGAACACGGTGCCGCATCCGTATTCTCCCAGGTACTCGGTACACCAAAGCCCGGGATTGCCGCCCTGGGACGTCGTCCCGTAGAAGCTCCCGTCCGGGCCAAGTGTGAGGCCAGCGGAAGGAATCGCGCCATCGCCCCCGATGTAAGTAAATGCATACAGACTTGTAAACGCCCCATCTAGAGTAATGCGGAACACCGTACCGCATCCCAGCGGGCAATATTGGTTGTCTCCGCCCGTCCGGGTCGTTCCATAGAAATTTCCGTCGGCACCTTGGATGAGCTGTCCCGTCGGTTGAGCTCCGTCGAGACAGCCAGGCTCCGCGCAAAATCTGTGTAGCGTGGTCAGCTTCCCGGCAGGTGTTACCTTGAAAACTGTTCCCTCGCCAGTATTGGGGGCGCCGCCTTCATAGGTCGTCCCATAGAAGTCCCCATCCGTTCCGAGAAGCAGTCCTGCCCAGGGAGACCCGCCATCCGTGCAGGGCTGTTCCATGCAAAAGGTGTACAACGTGGTCAGATTACCCTGGGGCGAAACCTTGAAGATCGTCCCACACCCGGGGACTTGGTTGCAGTCGTCGCTTCCGTCATATTGAGTCGCGCCGTAGTAATTCCCATCTGGGCCCTGTGTCAGAGGCGCCAACAGGTTGCCGCCCTCGTTGGTGCCATTGAACTCTACCACCGTTTTGAAAGTCTGGGCGGGTGCGGCGATCGTGAATGCGGCAATGATCACGAAAATTACCGCGGCTACCTGAAAGCTAGCAGGTTTCATGGCAAGAAACTCCTTGGAACCGCCCCCTGGACTTGGCGCCATCATACGCCTGGCCTGCTACGACTCGATAGAGTCGACGGACTCTGTGCAATTTCCGTATAGCACGCTTCAGACTGGCGCGGTTTGGGATGCGAGCGAGATTCATCATCCCGCTCGCAGTGCGAGGATTTAGGCGCAAGCCAGGGAGTCGACAGGGACGGAGCGGCGCGTCGAAATGCGGCCGGACGGATTATTGCTGCGTCTGCGCGATACGAGCTCACGGCTCGCTTGGTCTTATGGGCTACGACTTGTAAGCCAGTTCCTTCGCCCGCTGAGTCGCCTTGACCACGGCCCGAATCAGCGTAACCCGCAGCTTGCCTTCTTCGAGTTCCATCAGTCCATCCACGGTGCATCCTGCCGGAGTCGTCACAGAGTCCTTAAGCAACGCCGGATGGTCTCCGGTGTCGAGCACTACCCGCGCCGCGCCCATGGTGGTCTGAGCAGCAAGCAGAGTCGCGATCTCGCGAGGCAATCCCACTTTCACTCCCGCCTCCGCCAGCGATTCCAGAATGACGTAAATGTAGGCGGGGCCGCTCGCCGAAAGGCCGGTGACTGCGTCCATGTGTTTCTCATCCACCACCACGGTGCGCCCGACGACATTGAACATAGTGGTAGCCAGCTCCACGTGCTTCGCGGTGGCGTGCGCTCCCTTGGCGATCGCGGTCATTCCGCAACCCACAAAGCACGGCGTATTCGGCATGGCGCGGATGACAGGAATGTCCGTGCCCAGCGCCTTCTCGATCAAACTGTTCGGCACCGAAGCGGCTACGGAGATTACCAACTGCCATGGTGACACATGTCCACGCAGTTGCGAAGCCACGTCCTCCACCACCTGCGGCTTCACTCCGATCAGGATGATATCTGCGTCTTCAGCGGCCTTCACATTATCGGTGCCCACTCTGATGCCCAGCTTCCGGCCCAGCGCTTTGGCGCGATCTTCGTGGGCGACCGTCGCCGTAGTGTGCTTGGGCGAAAGCAGGCCGTTCTTCAGCAGGGCCTGCAGGAGAATTCCTCCCATTTTGCCGGCCCCCAGCACCGCGACTTTTTTCCCGGAAAGAGTGGTTGTCATGATTGCTTTCTTCAAGCCGCTTCTCGCTTCTTGATTCCTGAGTCTTCGATTCTTCTGTCCCAAGCGCCGCCCGAGGTATTAAACCGGCACCACGCCCAGCGCGCGCTGGCGAACCTTCTGTTCCCACTGCCAGGCCGTCTGAACAATATCGCGCAGCGAACGCGTGGCCTTCCAGCCCAGGGCAGCCTGCGCACGCGAAGGATCGGCTACCAGTTCCGGAGGATCGCCAGCCCGGCGCGGCCCCACTCGCCGCGACACGGTCGCGCCCGTAACCTCTTCAATGGTTGCGATCACCTCCTGCACGGATGCGCCCCGGCCGGTACCCAAGTTGTATCTCGCCGAAGCGGAAGTTGCAGTATCGAGCTGCTTCAGCGCGAGCACGTGCGCCTCGGCCAGATCGTTGACGTGAATATAGTCGCGGATGCAGGTGCCGTCGGGCGTGGGATAGTCGCTGCCAAACAACTCCAACGCGCCACGTTCCCCGGTGACGGCTTTCAGCGCGCACGGGATCAGGTGCGTNNAGCGCATTCTCGAAAAAAAGCTTTGACATTCCGTAAGGGTTTACCGGCTGGCGCGGCGTATCCTCGGTGATCGGAACCTTCGCCGGAATCCCATACACGGCACACGTAGAAGAGAAAATAAGGTTTCTTACTCCCGTATCGATGGCGGCGTTGAGCAGGGTCAAGCCACCTTCCACATTGTTGCTGAAATATTTGCGTGGATGTTCCACGCTTTCACCGACCTGCGAATCAGCCGCAAAGTGCATCACTCCGGCCACGCGTTCGAGCGCGTGCGTGAGTTGTGATCGATCCGCGATGTCGGCCACGATGAGCTCAAAACCCTCCGCCAGGAAGCGATGTCCACGCGAAAGGTTATCGTAGATGAGTACGTCGTAGCCGTGCCGGCGCAGAGCGTGCGCAGTGTGGCAGCCGATGTAGCCCGCCCCGCCGACCACCAAGATGGAAGATCGCCGCCCTGACAAGACTCAGCCTTTCTGCCGGATCAGAAAATCGCACATAAGCCGAAAGCTGAAGATACCCAAAGCTCAAGCAGTCTGTCTAGCGCGACGGAAGCGTTTAGGTAAGTCTTGCAGCCGGTTTCGAAGCAGCAGGCAAGCGGCCGAGCCCAGGCCGCCGTGGCAAAGCCCGGTCCGGCGTCGCCCTTCCTTCTGCTTAGTTCTCTCCCGTCCCGGAAAGCGTCGCGGTCTGAGGACTGTTGATCGCGCTATCGGTGAGGGTCAGCGTGGCCGACTGTGCTCCCTTGCCGGAGGGTGTGAACGTTACGCTTACCGTGCAGGTGGCTCCCGATGCCAGGCTGGTGCAGTTGTCGGTTTGCGCGAACTCTGAACTGTCGGCTCCAGTGATATTTACGCTGGTGAAGGTCACAGTTACTTTCTCATTGTTCTTGACGGTGATGTTCTTCGCTGCGCTGGTCGTGCCCACATTCTGCATGCCGAAGCTTAGGGAAGCCGGACTCAGAATCACAGGCACCGTTCCCGAACCCTGGAGGCTGATGCTCTGAGGACTGTTGCTGGCGTTATCGCTGATGTTGACCGTACCGGTCTGCGCCCCGCTCGTGGTCGGCGCGAAGGTCACAGTGATGGTGCACTGCCCACCGGTGGGAATGCTGGTGCCGCAGGTGTTCACCTGCGTATAAGCTGCAGGTCCGCTGATTGTGATGTTGATGTTCGTCAACGCCACGCTTTGATTATTGGTAAGCGTGACCGGCTTGGCTGTGGCGCTATTGCCGATCAGCACGCTTCCAAAGCTGATGCTGCTCGAGGACAGCGTCACCGGAACGACACCCGTGCCGGTCAGGCTGGCCGTTTGCGGATTGTTAGGCCCGTTATCGTTTACGTTCAGCTCAGCGGTCCGCGTACCCAGGGCGCCGGGCGTAAAGGTCACGTTGATGGCGCAGGTTCCACCCGCAGCCACGGTGCCGTTGCAGTTGTTCTGTTGCGAGAAATCTCCACTGTCGGCTCCAGTGAACGTCATGTTGGTGATGTTCAATGGTACCTGCTGGCTGTTGATGAGCGTGATGACTTGAGGCGCGCTCGGAATGCCCACCCCCTGCCCGCCAAAGGTCAGGCTCCCCGGAGAAAGCGTGGGATTGCCGCAACCCGGCACCGCGAAGTTGGAAATCCGAGACCCCCACGCCGGTGGCCCGGTTTGATTCGTGGGAAAGTACTCGCCCACGTACCAGAACGTGCAGCCATTTTCAGGGTCGACCGTCATGCTGGAGTAGCTGCCCATGTGCCAGGTATTTTCCTCGTCGCCGGCGCCGTCGTAGAGCGTGATCTCCGTGGGCGCCGTCGGGTTGGCCAAGCTGAAGTAGGCGGCATTCATGCCCGGATGCGTGGTCGTGCCCGATATGCTGTAACCCACGGCTGCGTTGCCATTGGCGTCTTCGGCGATGCTGGGCATGAAGCGATAGGTAGTTTTATCGGGGCTGACGTTGCCATCCTGGTAGAGTGACGGCGTGCCGCTGCCGTTGTCACGCAATTCATACCAGCGCACTGCCGTCTGCTGATTGCCGGTCGCCGCCTGCACCGTGTGACTGACCACGAAAGACTCGTAGCTGCCAAAATTCCGGTACGACATCCGCGGCATGAAGCGGTCGCCCACCGAGTCGATATAGTTGTTCGTCGTAGCCGTCGAAGGTTCGGGAACGCAAATCGTGTTCACCGGAGCGTCTACTGTGTAGCATCCCGGATGATAAGCCGACTCGGTGATCGTCGATTCCGTTAACGACGACTCCGCTGGATTTGCCCAATCGACATGAAAGTCCCATAGGTTGAACGTGGTCGATGTCACCACTCCGCTGCTGAGAATCGGATTCTCGATGCTCGTCAGGAATTCGTCGCGGCCCGCCGGTGGAGGNNTCGGGTTCTTCAAAACAAATGGGTGTGTTGGCGGTGCCATTGATCAGCATGTTCGTCCGGTCCAGGGCGCACACAAGCACGCCCTCTTCCCGGAAGTCCAGATTCGTATCGTTCAAATCGAATGAAACGTAGTAGGCATTGGACCAGGTGCCAATCTTCGGCCAATCGGGGAAATAGACATTCCCTTCCGCATTGGTTCCCAGGAAAGAATCCAGAGGAAATACGTACGTATACCAGGTCAGAGATGGAGAGGCGAGATTATCCGTATTGGAGACGGCCACGCAGTAGTTGTAGCCGCTTGAAGTCAGGCCGGTGTGGGCCGCAATGACCCAGCGCGAGGCCAGTCGGTCGAATATGATCATGCCGTCATTGGTAATGCTGGCGCATGATTTGATTCCGTTGTTCGCCCAGGGACTCGTCACCGATTTTGCTCCTGCTGTCCACACCGGGTCACCCGTCACCTTGTCGAATGCCTGGTAATACGCGTTGACATATTCCATGTACTGCAGCGTTCCCACCGCACCATTGGCGTCGGCATTGTATGCGGGATTTGCCAACTGCGAGGCATCAATCCCTTCGAAGGTGGTCACGGTTTGAGCCGTGAGCGGTCCCGCAAACAGTCCCAGCAACAGCGCGATCAGCGTAATTACCCTTGAGTTCGTCTTGGCCACGAGTATAGGTCCCCTATGCACTTTGAATTCATCCAGCGGAGCCAAGAGCGCCCCGCTCGCAACTTAATTCCCCAGTTCCATGAAGGTCACTTGCAGACTGTCCACGGTAGCCGTAATCGTCCACGTGCCCGGTACGCCGGGCAGAGTGTAGAAAGTACTGGCCGTGCCTTGAGCGCCGGTTACGGGGGACGAGGTTGAGAAAGAACCTCCCGACCCGTTATCCGTGAAATTGACGGTCACATTCGGAACGGGATTTCCGTACAGATCCTCCACCGTGACCTGCAAGGCTTTCGGCAATTGCGTGCCGGGCGTGCCGGTTTGCCGGTTCCCGGCGCTGGATATCATGCTGTTCGGCGCGCCTGCAACCGAAGTCTCGCGAAAGGTTGCGGGGGTTGCGCTGCCGGAGGAAGCGGTGGTACCGAAATTAGCCTTGGCCACCGTGGGCAATGTGAAATTCGTGCTGGCTTCTCCGTTTGTGCCGGTGGTCGCAGGATTCGGGTAGAACGCCCCGTTGTACCCGGTATCGGCAAAGGTGACTTGTGCATTCACCACGACGTTGCCGTAAGCGTCCTCTACTTTGGCCACCAACGGCGCAGGTAAAGTAGTTCGAACGACTCCTGACTGGGCGAAGCCGGAGACGGTTGCGATCAGCGCCGGAGGCCCAGCCACGCCCGTCTCAGTAAGAGTCGTGCTGACGTAGCCGCTGCTGGTCGCCGTTATCGTGATCACGCCCGCGGTCTTGGGCAGCGTGTAAGTGGTCGAAGCAACACCGGCGGAGTTGGTAGTCACGGTTGCGGGATTAAATGTGCCTCCGCGTCCGCCATCCGAGAATGTTACCGGTACGCCCGCTATATTCGCGCCCGTGTAGGCATTCACTGCCTGCACCGCCAGCGTGATGGGCGTGTTCACGGTGCCAGTCTGGAAGTTGCCTGAGGACGGACCCAGTTCGGGGAACAAGCCGTAGACCTGCACCTCGGTATTGGTACCGATAAACACTCTGCCATTCGCCACCAGCGGCGTAGCAAAGTGAGGCACGCTGCTCAGACCATCGCGCGTGCTGTTCTGCTGAGTGTCGTAGACCTTGACCAGATTTGTTTGCAGCGTGCTGGCATTAAACGCTGCCAGCACAGGCGTGGGATTCGTGGCCGTTAGATTGTGTATCAGCCAGACAATTCCGTTGGTATTTCCATTTCCAGAAACTGTAGGAATCCCCGTCAGGGTAAATGGGTTCACGCTCTCAACCGGGGGCGTAGTGATTACGCCGTTTACAAATGGGAACGCTTTGACATTGTCACCCCTTCCGGCAAAATACAAAGCGTTGTTCCAATAAACCGGAGCGCCCCAGATGCCCATCACGGCGCCAGGCAACTCCTGCACAATATTATCCGGCCCTCCTACCGTGTATTCTCCCATGTCGTTGCAGTTCACCAGGTAGATAGTGCCAGTCTTTCCCGCTGCCACCAGCAAATTCGGTGGGCCGGTCGTCTGTGGAGGAAGCAGCACCGCTCCGCCTGAACCGAAATCCAGATCCTCTGCCGCCATCGTGGCCTGATTATAGGGAGTAAACGAATCTTCCACCGTAAAGCTGGAGGTGCCGAGACTCATCTTCAAGATGGTGTCGCCCCAATCGGATCCGCCCGTGTTGATGTCGTAGGTTCCGTTGGCCGTAATCAAATAAATGTTGTTCTCCGCATCCGCCGCCGGGCCCACGCCCGACATCCACAGCGACGAACCCCAGGGGTCGGCCGGAGAAGTATTAAACACCGCTTCCTGTTGCAGGGTGGAAGCGCTGTAGGCCAGCAGCCAGCCATGCGCCGCCTTGTCGCATCCATTGGACCCGAAACCGATCAAAATGGTTCCGTTCACCTCCAGCAGCGCGGGCCGTTGCTGATCGTCCTGTGTATTCAAGGTGACCTGTGTGTTGCCATTCTGCACGGATGCTGTGATAACCGTGGGTCCGCCAAATTTCTCCAATCCGGTCGTAATGTCGAGCGCATGCAGGCGAAACACGTAGTCGTAACCGGACCCGGCTTGCTCTTGCGTCTTGGCCACCAGGTAAATCGTATTAGTGGTCGAGTCGATGACGGGCGTTCCCATGATTCCGACTTGTGTGTAGCCCGTAACTGCACCACAACCCTGCGCCGAAATGGGCACCGCAGTCGCGCCATTGCCCACATCGAGCAAGCTGACCTGCCAGAGCGGTTGTCCCGTGCCGGGGGTGTCGCCATTGAAGGCATATACGCTGTCGTTCTGGGTGGCCACGTAAAGGACATCGACCGTGCCCACACCCGCAATGTTCACGTTCGGCACGTAGAGCGGCTGCGCCGCTACTGCTCCATCCACGGTGTAGGAGAATACGCTTCCAAACTGCGCCGTGTTGACGTTTTCCGGATTGAGATAGATTTCGTTGTCGTACTGTCCGGCGCGGCTGGCGCCTCCGCGTTGCGTGGACTGCCCGCCTTGCGCCCAAAGCGCCGATCCCCCAAGCAAAGTCATCGCAGCCACCGCGAAGATGCGCCCGGCGCGCTGCCCCAGGCTAGCCATTCCGACCGCGCATCGCGATGTGCACGAGAGTCTAAGTGATCCGCCGCTTCTGTTCATAAGGCCTGCTCCAGTGCTGCGTTAAAGCAACTTGTCGGGGGGGGGAAGGACCGCTTACCCGCACAGTCAATTTGGGCGTCTGCGGACTGAATTGGTCGCTGCGTGTAAGCGTGACATTGCCAGTTCTTGTATCGCTGGGGGGAGACGTTTTGCGTTGACGTCTGCAGTATTCAGAAAAACGGGTTTAAACCGTCACTTGAGCATAGGGGAGCCGCACGGAGGCATCAAGAGGCGGAAAGTCTGGAGGCCTTTCTCTCTACGAACAAAAAGCGAACACTGCGCCGGGCGTCCTGGTCAGGTCTTTCTGTGCCTGATCCGCCGCTGACCGCCGCAACCTTCTCGGATTGCCGGTGTTAAGCTAATTACCACTCCGCGGAACCTGACTCAGGACGCACACGTGATCCCGGACCGCACAGCGAAGCTCTCACTCGGACTTTGGACTCTCTGTCTTGGAGTCTGTCTGCTGACGCAGGCTGGCTGCGGTGGGGGCAGTTCCACACCCGCCATGACTCCTCCACCGGTGATTTCGGTCACCCTCCAACCCGCTCCGCCCGGGACCATGGCCGTCACCGCGACTGCCAACATCGCCGCCGCAGTCAGCGACTCCGCTGGCGTGACCTGGACCTGCACCCCCACCGGTGCCTGCGGCTCTTTCAGCCCCGCCAGCACGGCCAGCGGCGTCACCACTTCGTACACCGCGCCTGCCACCGTTCCGAGCCCTAGCACCGTAACTGTAACTGCAACCTCAGTGGCCGATACCACCAAATCCGCTTCCGCCACGGTCACCATCACTCCCACGCCGAGTGCCGATTTCTTTGTAGCGCCCAACGGCAACGATTCGGGTCCCGGCACATTCTCCCAGCCTTTTGCGACCATCGCACACGCGCAGCAGGCAGTCCGGGGCATACTGCAAGGCCGCACCAACTCCATAGTTGTGATGCTTCGCGCCGGAACCTACTTCCTGTCCCAGCAGTTGTCTTTCACTTCCGCCGATTCCGGAACGCCCACCGTCGAGATCTTCTGGCAGAACTACCCCGGTGAGACTCCTGTGATCAGCGGCGGAATGCAAGTCACAAATTGGACGCAGAACGGTAATCAGTGGACCGCGACCCTGCCTTCAGGCACGCAGTATTTCGAGCAGCTTTTCTACAACGGCCAACGCCGGCTGCGACCGCGCCTCGGCGGCGCTCTCGGCACCTATTACCGCGTGGCTGCCACCGTCTATTTGCCCGGCTCCCCCACCGGACCAGCCCCCGACCCCAACTGCAGCATCTACGTCTCCGGACTCGGTTGGGAATGCTTCGACCGCTTCCAGTACACCGCCGGAGATCCCATCAGCGCCACGTGGGAGAACCTTAGTCCGCCCAGCGGAAACCCCTGCTCCGCGCCGACTGGAAATCCCTACCCCACCGGCGATATCGCTCTCTATAGTTTCGAGTTGATGGGAACATCCAAGATGCTCATCGACTGCATCGACGCCACCCACCAAATCATTTATCTAACCGGTCCCATCCAGATGAATGTGACCAGCAGCGGCTTCATTCCCGGTCACCGATACTTGGTCGAGAGTATTAAGGACGAATTGACCCAGCCCGGCCAGTGGTTTCTCGATCGTTCGAAGACGCCCTGGACGCTGACTTACGTCCCGAACTCCGGCGAGAATCCGAACACCGATACCGTGATCGTCCCGCAGATGCCGCCGGCCACGCCGCAAGTTCTGCTGGCGACAAACCTCCAATATGTGACCTTCAAGGGCTTAACCTTCGAACACGATAACTTCACCGTCCCTGCCGCAGGCTATCCCTACACTCGGCTTGATCCGAACGTCACCAGCGCGGTCTCCTGCCAGAACTGCCAGAACGTGACTTTCAATGGCGATACCATCACTCAAACCGCAGGCGCCGGCATCGACTTCACCACCACATCCGCCAGCGCCACCACCGCGCACAACACCTTCGAGAACGGAGCAATCTTCGACGTTGCTTCCCACGGCATTCGCATCGGCCTGCTGGCGCAGAGTACCGACACCGCCGCCAACCTGCCGCAATTCACCACCGTTCAAAACAATGTGATCGAAGCCTTCGGCCGCGTCTTCGCCAAAGGCTTCGGCATCGCGCAAGGCTGCAATCACGACAACACATACACTCACAACACGATTTACGATGGCTACAGCGGCGGCATCAATATTGGAGCCCTGAACTGTCCCGTCGCCAAGTCGAGCCTCACCGGCAACAACGTCGCTTCCTTCAACAACGTTTACAACCTTGGGCAAGGCGTCAACAACGATTTCGGTTGCATCTACTTCAACACCACCCCGCTCGGCGCCACGCCGCCCACCGGCAATCAGGCTCTGAATAATGTTTGCCACGATGTAACCGACGCTTCCATCGTCGACAAAGACGGCTACGGCGGCAACGGCCTCTACATCGACAATTACACCGGCCTGGTCACCTTGGAAAATAATCTCGTCTATCGCGTCTCCGCCGCTGCCGTGGCGCAAACCTGCGGCCCCGAGGGCGTGGCGAGCAGTCAAAACACCATCACCAACAACATTCTCGCCTTCGCCATGCAGTCCATGAAGCAGGAAGGCTGCACTCCTTCATCGGCATCGAACAAATTGTTTGACATGACCAACAACCTCGTCATCTTCGACGTAGGCAACATCCAGGGCGGATGTTTTTCCTGTCTGAGCGGAGATTGCTCCTCGGTCCTGCCGGCGACGGTGAACTTTCAAAGCAACATGTATTGCTACGGTCCCGGCAATAGCTGCACCCTCCCGACCAATCATCCTGCTTTCTTCAGCAACAACGATCCGCCCGACCAATTGGGATGCACCGATAAGACCACCACTTATTCGACTCTGGAGCAATGGCAAGGTACCGGTGAGGACTCCGGCAGTACGCTGCAAAATCCCTTCAGCAGTTCGAGCCCCACGAATGACGACTACTCTTTGTCGGCTTCGCCAGGAGTAGGCTTCACCGTCTTCGATCCCACCCAAGCCGGGATCACGAGCAGTAACACAATCACAGCCCCGACGGTGCCCGCCACGTTCCCCACGCAGTCGTATAAAGCGTCACAATTCTGAAGCGCCTTGCGAAGCGCTTCGGTGAATCGCGTTGATTTCTAGCCGCGAAGCGGCGGCAGAATGCAGCCCACCGCGCAAGCCGTGGGTAGGAACGTGGAAAAGGAATAAGCCCCGTCGGGGCGAAAGAATAGCTTTCGTGCACGTTCCCCAGTAAGAATCAAGGGGAGGCCGGAACCTTATCACGCGATTGGAAGAAAATTAGTCGCTGCTCTGGAGTTGCTCGATCGTGAACGCGAGGTTGTAGACGCCAATACTGCCGCTGCCCACATAGGTAACCGGAGTTCCAATCTTTGGAATGAACATGAAGAGGGCGGGTGGTTTTGGTCCCACGCCGCTCATGCTAAGCTCCTGGGCCGACCCGGTGACGTCAGTCCATGACAAGGTAAACTGCTGATCTGATCCCTTGCCGGTCTCTGACCAATAAGCGCTGACACGGTACACTCCAGCTTCAGTCGGCGTAAAGACCCTGGTTTCCGGCACCGGAACTGTCTGACGAATCAAAACCAGAGAATGCACGACCTTCCATTGCGGCGGCTGGTCCTGCCCGAATGCCGCCAGCGAACACACCAGCATCAGCAGGCCAATCATCGTAGTTCTTCGCATCGTCGCTTCCCCTCCGAGGAAGGCGGCAATTCTAGCACTAGGGAATGTCAGAAGCCCTTACCAGATCACTGAGCCGCCTTCGCCTCGCCCACCTGCTTCAGCAACCCGCGCGCCCGTCGCTCCAGGATCAAAGCCTTGATGCGGCCCTGGTCCGAGGCCGGCCAGAGTTCTTCCAGCGCCTTCCACGCTTGTTCCTCGCGCCCGCTGTAAAGGTAGTTCAGCACGATGATCAAAACGCGCCGCACGGTCGGAATCTGGTCGCTGAACAGCTTTGCGTTGTAGCGCGACTGGCGAAACTTATCGAGGTCGGCGCTGGTAAGATGGCTGCGCGCTTCTTCAATCAGCTTGTCGTACTCTGGTTGAAACTGCGCACTGACGTCGATCAGGCTGTCGCCTTGCATCTTCAAAACGACTTGTGGAATCACAGCGATCTCATGTGGGACCAGGAAATAATCAAAACTGCTGTCCCCGCCCCGAATGAGCACGGTTCCATCTTCCTGCTTCTCGAAGGTGAGCGCCGAACTGCTCTCGACTTTGCAGATGACTCGCGCCCTCGCGCCGAGGCCGACAATGGTGTAGGTGAAGCAGCACCGTTCGCCACCGGAATAGCCGTCAATCACCAACTCCGTCTTGCCGTCGCCGTTGATGTCGATGCCGGAAATCTTGTCGACCGCGAGCGACCAGTTCTTCGCCGCCGTCGTCACCGTTCCTTTCGCGGAAGTGATGGTGGCCCGGCAACGGTCGGTTGGCACTTTTGTGCGCAGAGGCCCGGGCAGCAGCCGCAGCGTAAACCCCGCAAACCGCTCGGGATGCTGATAACCCTTGGCGTAAGGACAGGAAAAGTCCGCATCCCCCGGTTTCTCGCCGGGTTTGAGGACAGGGGGACGGAACACGATCTTGTCGTCATCGTCATCCTTGTCCTGCCCGTGGGCCAGCACACCGGAACAAAGAGGAAAAATCAGGACCGCACTCATGAACGCCAGAAACAATCTTCGATTCATTCGGAACTTGCGCCTATTCGTATGTGGATTTATTGAGCCAGAAGCGTCTAGATATTTTCTATCCTCGCCGGGCGGTGGCTGGCAAGTGGCAAAACTGCGTCATCTCAACCCCAGCAGCGAAACCCCACGCGCCAAAGAATGCAAACCACAGGTGCTTGCTGCCGCCGGACGACGCAATGTCTGATCAGAGCCAAATGCCTCTATTTTTGTGCAACTTGCAGCCCTTCCCCATATGGCACTCAAGTGCCATTTACGGAGTCCTCCCATTGGGACTAAAGTCTCTTAACGATGTGAACCGGGCAGGGCCGGTTTTCAGAGTCCTCCCTCTTGAAAGTGCGTCCACTTCATAGTCTGTTTGCGCCGGCTTTTAAGCTCCCGATCGGTTAACGCCGCGAGGGAAACGGTGTGCCCCTAAATGAGGCGTCAGCAAGGTCGGCGTCGAGCGGTAATGTTTCAGTCAGGTACCTTCCTAGGAGGAGCAAAAAGAATGGCTCAACATGCGACGATCTCGCCCCAGCACTCGGAGAGGATCCGCGTTCTTGCTGCTGACAGCACTCGGATGAGCAGCCAGTTGCTAGCCCAGGCGCTGGCGCAGGATATCCAATTTCACGTTACCGGAATCGAGCCCAAACCGGCCTCCATTCTCGCTGCGGTTGCCGACGAAAAGCCCCATGTCGTGCTGATGAGTTCCGTCCTGGAGGAATCCACCACGGGGTTTGATCTGATCCGTCAGGTTTGTGCGGCCCGCCCCGGTACTCGCGTTGTGATGTTGATGGACACTTCCAAACGCTCCGCGGTAGTCGAGGCCTTTCGCAGCGGAGCGCACGGCGTCTTCTCGCGCACCGAATCTCCCAAAGCGCTGGCCAAGTGTATTTGCAGCGTCCACCAAGGGCAAGTCTGGGCCAACAGCTCGGAGTTGCGTTTCCTGCTCGAAGCTCTGTGTGAATCGGAACCCTTGAACGTGGTCGATGCCCGTGGCGAAGCCATGCTTTCCAAGCGCGAGCAGGATGTGGTTCGCTGCGTGGCGGAAGGTTTGTCCAACCGCGAAATTGCCAGCCGTTTGAGGCTGACCGAACACACCGTGAAGAACTATCTGTTCCGCATCTTCGACAAGTTAGGCGTTTCCAGCCGCGTGGAAGTCGTGCTCTACGCGTTCCGCTTCCGTAAGGATTTGGTTGGAACTCCTGCATCCGACAGCCAATGCGTGCAGTGCGCCAAAACTTACGAGAGCGCGCCGGTCCTCAAGGCCGTCCGCGGTACTCCGATGCCACTGAAAAGGGCAATGGAACCCGTGCCAGAGCTGGCAGGGCGGGCGCGCGTCTAACAGGCTGCAGAAAACTCGAACTGCGGCTCCGTAAGCCGCACAAAATCGACAGCGTCTTTGCAGGCTGCGGAAGAAGTCCACTGGCGCTTGATTTTGGGTGGCGCAGCGCTTCAGCGCTGCGATGACCGTCTTGCTTCCAATGTCGGCTTTAAGCCGCCGAGGCAAGCTTTGTTTACCTCGCATGTGTCTGGGCAGGCTCGGCCGCGCGGGACCGTCCAGAGCTCGCAAAGCCATCCGCCGGCCTAAGAGCCTCCAACAAAACCCCGCAGCAAGCAGAAAAGCTGCCCCGAGAGGCGGCTTCGTGCTCTTGCTCCTGAACAGGCCCAACTCATCATGGCGTGACGCTAAATTCCGTGTTGCTGTTGAGCGTGCCGCTGGGGATTGTCACTTCAACCGTGCCAGTGGTCGCTCCTGTCGGAACCGTGGTGGTGATTTCGGACCTGGAGACGACAGTGAACGTCGCAGCCGTGCCGTTAAACGTGACGCTGGTCGCGCCCGTCAGATCGGTCCCTAGAATCCTGACGGCTGTTCCCACCTTGCCGAAAGAAGTTTGGAGTTCCACAAACGGGCCCAGACCTACAGCCAGGCTGTAGACCGTGCCGAAGAAGTTGGCCCCGCCTGCCCCCGTTGTCCCGTAGAAGGTCCCATTGGTGTCCTGTTGGTGTCCTGGATCGGCCCTGCAAAGGGGTAGGCGCCGTCAGTGTAGTCGAAGCTGTACAGCGTGGTCAGAGTGCCCCCGGGGGGTGATTTCGAAGACCGTCCCATCGCCGTTGGCCTTGTCACTCTCCGTTGTTCCGTAGAAGTCGCCATTGGTGGCTTGGACGAGCCCTGCAAAGGGGTAATCGCCGTCCGTGAAGTGGAAGCTGTGCAGCGTGGTCAGCGTGCCACCTGGAGTGATTTTGAAGACCGTGCCGCGGTTCTGGGTCCCGCCATCGTTGGTTGTCCCGTAGAAGTCCCCATTGGTGGCCTGGATTAGCCCCGCGTAGGGGTTGGCGCCATCGGTGCTGTCGAAGCTGTGCAGCGTGGTCATCGTGCCACTGGGGGCGATCTTGAAGACCGTGCCGTAGCCGTTGGCCCCACCCTCGCTGGTTGTCCCGTAGAAATCCCCATTGGTGGCCTGGAGCAGCCCAGCGTAGGGGGCGTCGCCGTCGGTGCAACCGCTTTGGGAGCAAAAGCTGTACAGCGTGGTCAGCGTGCCGCTTGGGGTGATTTCGAAGACCGTGCCACAGCCATACTTGTTGCAGCCGACGATTAACGCGCCACCGAGCGTTGTCCCGTAGAAGTTCCCCTTGGGGGCCTGGACCAGCCCCGCGTAGGGGTTGGCGCCGTCGGTGCAACCGCTTTGGGAGCAAAAGCTGTAAAGCGTGGTCAGGGTGCCGCTTGGGGTGATTTTGAAGACCGTGCCATAGCCGTTGGCTCCTCCGTTAATGGTTGTCCCGTAGAGGTCCCCATTGGTGGCCTGGATTAGCCCCGCGTAGGGGTAGCTGCCGTCCGTGCAACCGCTCTGTGGGCAAAAGCTGTACAGCGTGGTCAGCGTGCCACTGGGGGTGATTTTGAAGATCGTGCCGCAGCCATACGTGCAGGAGCTGCTGGTGCCGCCATATTCCGTTGACCCGTACAGGGCCCCAGCGGTGGTCTGCACCAGCGCCCCGACGGGCTCAAAGCCGTCCGTGAGGTCGAAGTTGTGCAGCGTGGTAAAAGTCTGCGCAGGCAAGGACATCGCAGTTATGACGAAGAGGAGAAGCAAGGCGTAAGAGCTTTTCCCCCAGGTAGGTACTGCAGAACATGAGGCGCGCATGTCGGTCCTTTCTGTGTCTTGAACTTTGGGGGAGCCCGGTCGAGCTAAGGAAAACCAGTCCAGAAGGAAGCGTAGAGATTATTGCTCCGCCAGAGTTAGCCCGTCAAGATGAAACGTCTTGCTCGGCGCAGGCGAGTGAGAGGTTCCGCTTGGAATCAGCGGAGGTTTCCACCTTGGGCTGGCGAGCGGAGGTTTTGTTCGACGCTCTAAGCTATTTCTTGAAGGGAGGCCGCCGGTGCGGCGACTTTCTCTGTCGCCGCCCGCTGCATCTGCTCCGGGCAGACTAGCTCAAGAACCGGCGTCGTCATGAAAGTCGTGAACAACGCCATCAGCACCATCATGGAAAACAACGCCGGCGAGATGACCTTGATGTCCAGTCCGATATTGAGGATCACCAGTTCCATCAGGCCGCGAGTGTTCATCAGCGTACCCAGGCCTGCGGCCTCCCGGAGAGACATTCCCGATAACCATCCGGCTACCGTGGACCCACCCAGTTTTCCGCCGGTTGCCACCAGGATGATCAGGCCGCAGTAAAACCACATCGCGGGACCTTTGAGCAAACCAACGTTGGTGCGCAGTCCTGTGAAGGCGAAGAACAGAGGCAGCAGCAGAGTGATCGTGATGGTTTCAAAGCGATCGAGAATGTAGCGGACGAACTTTGGTTCCTTGGGCATGATGGCGCCCATCAGGAAAGATCCGAACAGCAAATGAATTCCCAGCCGCTCGGTGCACAGGGCGGAAGCCAGGGCCAGCAACAGCAGGAATGCCATGCGGTTCTCGCTGATCTCGCCGTACTTGTGAAAAGTACGCTCTAGGCCGCGCAGCAGGAAGCGCACACCGTAAATCATGATCACGGCAAACAGCAGGATGCCGCCCAGAGTCACCCAAATGGAAGTCGCCTGGCGAGCCGCGCGGATGAGCACAACAATGTAGGCGAGAATGCACCATCCGGTTACGTCATCCACCGCGGCGCAGGCAATGGCCACGGTTCCCAGCCGAGTCTGCATCATGTTGCGTTCGTCGAGAATGCGTGCCAGCACCGGGAACGCGGTTATGCTCATGGCTGCGCCCATGAAGAGCCCGAAGTTGGTGAACGACACACTGTCGTCGGAGAGCCTTGGGTAGAGGTAAAGAGCCAGCAGTGAGGCCAACACAAAAGGAGCCGTGATGCTCACGTGGCTCACCAGGACGGCTGCGTGACTTTGATGTTTGAGTTCCTTGGGATTAATACCCAGCCCCACCAGGAACATGAAGATCACCACACCCACCTGGCTCAAGGCGTTGAGAAATCCCAGGCTCGAAGGCGGAAACAGATAGGCGGAGAACTGTGGCGCAACCCAGCCTAGCAGCGAGGGCCCGAGCAAAATGCCGGCGAACATCTCTCCCACCACGCGCGGCTGATGGAACTTGCGAAACAGGCTGCCCATCAGGCGGCACACCGCGAGAATCACCGTAATCTGCAGAACCAGCGTGAAAAGATTCGGCATCAGTGTCCTCCCTTGGAAGGGGCGGGAGCTTGGCGGTCAGCTCGGAATGCCACGGATGCGCACGCTGGACAGTTCGCGACCGATAGCGTGCCCATCAGCGACCTGGACTCTGGCGTTCCGTTCACGCTGGCCAGAATCGATAGTTGGCGTCCGCCGCAACTGGCGTCGGAAGGCGATCCAGATTGCATGAGCGAAGCCCGCAGCGTGGTCCCATCGAGAGTGCCCGAAGCCGTGCCTTTGGTGTCGCTGGGGAAGCTGAGTACGAGACTCCCGCCGGATTGTGAAATCGCGATCGTTTTGTCGCTGGCGAGGATTTTGCCGCAGGGCAGGGAATCGAGCTGCGCGGAGTCTACCTGCAGATTCCAGAGGCCATCGATCGAAACCGGGGCCACCAACTTACGCCCGCTCTTGAGAATCCCAGCCAACCCCACCAGAGGCAGAATCACCAGGAAGGCGTAGGCGAAAACGAAATTTCTGTTGGTCTGAGACATACGCGCCTTCTTCACCTATCCAAGGGAGCGCCTTGACCTCATGCCGGCGAGCGGGCCGCACCGGTGGTCGATAATCATACAAAGAATCCCCTTAATTGCTTGCGGAAATTCCCTGCAAAACAGTTCTCGTCGATCCGACCGCGCGGTCGTTTCTCGGCCCGCTGCCTAAGCCCCCGGACGAAACGCGTTCGAAGTCAGATCGCCCAGCAGCTTATGCCAGGGGTGCTTCTCGTTCTGCTCGACCTCCGCCACCATGGTGCGCATCTTCTCCAGCACCGGCGGAGTGGCGTCGTCGTACACGTCGCCCTGCAACAACTTCAGCACATCCAAGCGGTAGCGTTTGTCGTTGATGAAGTACGTGAACAACACGTTGAGCCGGTAGTAGACCGTAATAAAGTCGTACCAGTTCTTGGTTCCGCGGCGCAGAGTGTCCTCGTAGGTGGCGAAGCTTTCGCGCGAAAACTCATTCTTCTCGAGCGCGGTAAGAATATCCTTGTGCGCGAAGCGCGAGCTGTTCAGCGCAATGCTCACACCCGTGGAAAAGATGGGATCCACGAATCGGCCCGCGTCGCCGACCATGAGGAAGCGGTCGCCGCAGAGTTGCTTCATGGCATAGCTGTAGTCGCCTTCGTCCTTGAACGGACGAATTCGGTTCGCCTTGCGCAAGGTCTCCTCGATCATGGGACGCGTGCCCACCGAACTCCAGAAAAACTTCTCGCGATCTTCTTTGGACTTGGCGAAGTTCTTTTTCTGCGTCACCACGCCGATGCTGGTCACGTCGTCAGAGATCGGGATCTGCCAGATCCAGGTGTTGGAAATCGGCAGGAAGTGAATGTAGATGTAGTCGAGGTTCACATCGCGCTTGGCGAATACTTTGCGGTCGTAGCTATCGAACCAGGAGTGGATCGCGTACTGGTCGAACACCGTATCCTGAACTTTGAGCTTCAGTTGATTGCCCAGGAACGTGTTGCGGCCGCTGGCATCCACCACCATCTTCGCGCTGACGCCGAACTCCTTCGAGCCCATGTTGAAGCGGACCATAGGTTCTTTCGGACCGAAGTCCACCGAGCTTACCTTGACGCCGTCATAGACGGTCGCACCCAGCTTGTTGGCATGCTGCAACAGCATCAGATCGAACTTGCCGCGGTCCACGTGGTAGGTGTGGTTCTTATCCACGCCGGCCTGCTGGCGCTCGTCGAAGCGTATGTCGACGTTGCAATCTGGAGCCAGACCCTCGAGGTCGTGAACGTAGGGAGTTTTCTTATCGTCCGTGGTCCACACCGCTCCATACTTGTGCGGAAACTTTGCCGCTTCCATTTGCGGCAGGAAATCCAGGTCTTTGAAAACCCTGGTGGAAGATGGGACGAGTGACTCGCCTACGTGCGGACGGGGAAACAATTCCCGTTCAAACACAACGCAGTTTACCCCGGTCTTGGCCAGGTAGGCAGCCATGGACGATCCAGCCGGTCCTCCGCCAATAATAGCGACATCAAAATCCGGTTTCGTAATAACCAACGCTTCCTCCTGGGTCTTCCTTACTCATGTCTCTAGAAACTCTGTCCACTTATTCGCGGCGACTCAGTTTGACCAAGCATTGCATTCTGTCATTCCGAACCGGCGTTCTTTGCCGGTGAGGAATCTGCTGTGTTGGCCGGACCAAAGCACATGCCTCGAGATAAAACTGCGCTTCGCAATGACAATTTTCAAACTGAGCCACTACACACTCACTGGCTGACTTGCTTGAACGCATCCACGGTCATGTCTCCCAGCAGCTTGTGCCAGGGATGCTTCGCATTCTGCTCCACTTCAGAGACCATCTTCTTCATTTTTTCGAGCACCGGCGGAGCCGCGTCATCGTACACATCGCCCTGCAGCAGTTTCAGCACATCCAGGCGATAGCGCGGGTCGCCGACAAAATACGTAAACAGCACGTTCAACCGGTAGTACACCGAAATGAACTCGTACCAGTTCTTGGTTCCGAGGCGAAGCTTGGTCTCATATTCCGCAAAGCCCTCGCGCGAGAAGTCATTTTTCTCGAGCGAGCGCAAAACGTTGGTGTGAGCGAAGCGCGCGCTGTTCAGAGCGATGCTGACTCCGGTCGAGAAAATCGGATCGACGAAGCGTCCGGCATCGCCGACCAGCATGAATCGGTCGCCGCACAGTTGCTTCATGGCATAGCTGTAGTCGCCCTCGTCCTTGAAGGCATGCATCTGGTCCGCCTGCCTCAGCTTCTCCCGCAACAACGGGCGGGTGCCTACCGCTTCCCAGAAAAACTGTTCGCGGTCCTGCCTTGACTTGGCAAAGTTCTTTTTCTGAGTAACCACGCCGATGCTGGTGACCGTGTCGGTGATGGGAATCTGCCAGATCCAGGTATTCGAAATCGGCAGGAAGTGAATGAAAATGAAATCCAACTGAGCGTCTTTCTTGGCGAACGCCCGGCGGTCATACCCGTCAAACCACGTGTGGATAGCATACTGATCGAATACCGGGTCTTTGATCTTCAGCTTCATCTGATTGCCCAGGAAAGTATTGCGCCCGCTGCAATCGATTACCATCCTGGCGCTGACGCCCATTTCCCGGGAGCCCATGTTGAAGCGAACGATCGGCTCCTTGGGGCCGAAGTCCACATCTTTGACTTTCACACCCTCATACACCGCCGCGCCCAGCTTGTTGGCATGTTGCAGCAGCATCAGGTCGAACTTGCTGCGGTCCACGTGGTAGGTGTATTCCCGGTCCACGCCTTCCTGCTCGCGTTCGTTGAACCGGATGTCCACATAAGATTCCGGGTTGATCTGATCGGACTCCTTATCCTTGAATCCGCCCTGGAAGTTCATTTCGTAGGCGCCCTGATCTTCGGCCGTCCAAGCGGCGCCAAACTTGTGAGGAAACTTGGCTTCTTCCATCTGTCCGAGGAAATCGAGGTCGCGGAAAACCCGCATCGCGGAAGGCACCAGCGACTCGCCAACGTGGGGGCGTGGAAACAGTTCCCGCTCGAAAACCACGCAGCTCACTCCCGCCTTGGCCAGGTAAGCAGCCGTGGCCCCGCCTGCAGGACCACCGCCAATAATGGCAACGTCAAAATCCGGCTTCGTAAGAACCAACGCTTCCTCCTCGAAATCTCTTCATTAATCAATTACTTACTGTGCTATCGCTCAAGAAGTTGATTATGTCCGGCGATGTCCGCTGGGCCACCAATCCTGGCTACGTCCAAACCGGGTTCAGTAACAGCCAAAACGCTCAATCCTCTCCGGTGTCTTAGTAGTACAGGTATAGCGCGAAAATTCGGTCGTTAGGGGATAGACCAGCGCTCACTGGGTTATCCCACTATGTACCGGCCCGCAGAAATCTGTCAATGAGAACTTCGTCTCTATTGAGTCCCCCGCCGCTTGGAACTTTGGTAACCGCCGCAAGATTGATGCGTAATCACTGCGCGGCTTCGGCGACACTGCCAAGAGCACAAAAGGTGTGGGCCTCAGCGCTGCGGCATTGGATCAGGGGCTCCGCCCCTCGGTCTGGTTAAATTTGACACCCGTGCCGAGCGCGACTACAGTTGGTCCCGCCTGCGAAAGCAGGTTCTGGACCCTCCCCCCGGCCCGACGCCACTCGTCGATTCTCAACATCGAGGACTACCATGCAACGCAGCCTTTCCCTCCTATCCACCGCCGTATTGGCCGCCATCACGCTCACAACGTTCCTGAGCAGCGCTCACGCGTTTGGTCAAACCGAGACAGTGCTGTACAGTTTCTCGGCCAATGGGACCGACGGCTACGATCCTTTCGGGAGCCTAATCCCAGACGCTGCTGGGAATCTCTACGGCACGACGCAATACGGCGGGGCGCACGATGTAGGGACGGTGTTCGAGTTTTCGCCCCAATCGGACGGAACTTGGACAGAGCAGATTTTGTACAGCTTCGGTGGTGGCGAAGATGGCCAGTATCCCGCCGGAAGCGTGATCTTCGACAATGCCGGCAATCTCTACGGCACAACGCAACTAGGCGGCGCGCTGCTCAACGGCACGGTGTATGAGCTATCTCCGCACGGGGACGGAGCCTGGACGGAGTCCGTTCTGCATAGCTTCGGGGCAGGAACAGCGGGGAGGGTCCTGGACTCGGCCTCGTCCTCGATTCCGCCGGCAACCTATATGGTGTGACGCACAACGGGGGCATTTACGGCGACGGCCTCGTCTTCCAGTTGAGACATGAGCACGGAGAATGGGGAATGACCGTGCTTCACAACTTCGACTTTGATTTCGCCCAGGATGGAGTCGGCCCCAACAACCAGATGATCTTCGATTCCGCCGGCAATCTTTACGGCACCACCACTTTTGGTGGGGCGAACAACTCGGGCACGGTGTACGAGTTGACCCCGGAAGCGGACGGCAGCTGGACGGAGCAGATACTATGGAACTTCAATCAGGGTTCTGGGAGCGAGGTCCAATGCTGCCTTGTTTTTGACGCTGCCGGCGATCTTTATGGCACCGCATTCGCCGGTGGCCAGTACAACCAGGGAACAGTATTTGAGTTGATCCCGCAAGCGGGAGGCGCCTAGACGGCTCACGTATTGCATAGCTTCGGCGGGGATGCGGCAGACGGGAAGATGCCCTCCGGCGTAATTTTTGACGCCGCCGGCAACCTCTATGGCACAACCACCGAGGGCGGCCTCTACTCCTTGCGTCATCGTCCCTACGGCATAGCGTTCAAGTTGACGCCGGAAGCGGACGGGGCCTGGACGGAGACCATCCTGCACAGCTTCGGCGGGGGTAAAGACGGGGCGTTTCCCTCGGGCAACTTGTTTTTGGATGCCCACGGAAATCTCTACGGCACGACGCAATGGGGCGGCACCAAAACAGGTCCTCTCGCATACAGCGGCACACTGTTTGAGATCGAGCTGCAGTAATAATCGTTCCTCTGGCGGCCGCGAATTCCTTTGTGCGGGGCCAGGGAACCGGCGTCTTATTTCCACCCGAAATTCTTCTCCGCCACGTCGGTGATCTCGCGTCCGATCATGATCGACGCCGTTGCGGCGGGCGAAGGCACATTCAGAACGTGCAGCATCTTGTTCGACGGCACAAACTGGAAGTCATCCACCATGACCCCATCTGGAGTGAGCGCCTGGGCACGCACCCCTGAATTGCCCGGAACCAAGTCCACGTCGCGCACCTCCGGAACCAACCGCCGCAAGGCGCGAACGAACACAGGTTTAGAAAAAGACCGGTGGAATTCATCCAACCCGCTGCGCCAATGCTTCGACGCCATCCGCCATAATCCCGGAAACGCCAGAGACGAAGCCAGATCGCGCAAGTTGAAATCCGTGCGCCGGTAACCTTCGCGGCGGAATGCAAAGACGGCATTGGGCCCGGCATCCACACTGCCGCTTATCCGGCGCGTGAAGTGAACTCCGAGAAACGGAAAGCGCGGATCGGGCACGGGATAGATCAGGCCTCGTACCAGCGAAGAACGCTCGGGGATCAGCTCATAGTACTCGCCGCGAAATGGAACTATCATTACTTGCGGATCATCGCCGGCCATGCGGGCGATGCGGTCGCTGAACAGTCCGGCGCAGTTGATCAGGGACGCGGCGGAAAACGCGCCGCAGCTGCTTTCTACTCTGATTTCATCGGCGCGCCGCTCGATGCCGATGACGGCGGTCGAGGTAAGAATGGTACCGCCGTGCGCCGAAATCATCTCGGCATACTTGCGGCAAACTTCCGCGTAGTCAGTAATCCCAGTGGACGGAACCACCAGCGCCCGCAAGCCGCTGGCATGCGGCTCAAGGTCGTGCAGTTCATCAGCGCCGATGGGGCGAAGTCCGGTGAGTCCGTTCGCCTCGCCTCGTCGCCGCAGTTCATCCAGGCGAGGTAATTCGTCTTCGTGAGTGGCAACAATAACCTTGCCGCAAACCTGGTGCGGGATGCCGTGTTCCCGGCAAAACTCCACCATGGCCGCCGCGCCGCTGACGCACAACTTCGCCTTCAGCGACCCCGGTTTGTAGTAAACGCCGGAATGAATGACTCCGCTGTTGTGCCCGCTCTGATGCCGGCCGACACCACCTTCCTTTTCGAGCAACAGCAGCCGAAGCCGGGGAAATCGCCGCGTGATCTCAAGCCCCACAGCAAGGCCGACAATCCCTCCGCCGACGATGACGACTTTGTAGCGGGTTTCGATCATTGATGCAAACGACGGAAGAGAGCTATCGGCGAGGTGTGCGCGATTCGCGTTCGCCTACGACAGTCCTGGTTGCGAGAGGTTAGCCGCTCCGCTCACGCAGATCATTGTACGGTGAGTGTAACCGACGAACCACTGGGTTGGCTGACACTGGGTGGTGAGCCAATGACGTTGATCGTGTAGATTCCCGGAAGAGTGCCCTGTTGTGTGTTGCCGCCGGGACTGCTGCCGCCGTTGCTGCCTCCGCCGCCGCAGGAGGGCAAGAAAAATAGGAGGACGAGCGCCAATCCCATGAACGCCGAGAGCCTGCGGCGGCGACTAAATCCCGCGCACCAGAGGATTCCAGGCAAGGCCATCCAAACCGCGTAAAGCCAGGGGCCACTTTTCGCACCGGGACGCCGTAGCTGCCCATTTGTGGTCTGCGTCGTCACCGTCAAGACCACCGCCGCCGATGTGGAGTTGCTGAGCGGCCCCACCGAGTTCGGGGACAATGCGCATGAACCCACGAAGAGCGGGGTGACAGCGCAGCTTAGAGTGACCACGTTGCTGTATGCCGCGCCCACCGGCAGTACGCTGAAGTTGTAACTGGCTGGCTGCCCGACGCTAACGGACTGGCTGGCTGGCGAGAAGTTGCCGATGGTGTAGTCCTGGACGACTGTGAGTGAAATCGAGAAATCGTGGCTGGGTGCTCCTGTGACGTCCTGGGTATTAATGCTGATGTTGTAAGTATTTGGTATGGCATTGCTCGGAACGTTGATGGACGCGGTCACGGGAACCACAGCGCCGCTCCCGATCGCGATGGGGTTCGCCGGACTCAGCGTACATTGCGCGCCCGAGAGCGCGGTAGCGTCGCAGGTGGCGTTAACCTGGCCGCTGTAGAAGTTTGAAGAAGCGAACGTAAGATTCGCCGTGGCCTGTCCGCCGGGAGCGGCGGAAATCGCTTGGGTACCCGCGATCACGTAGTCGCCTACGGAGAAGGGCACCTCGAGAGAATTTGTGATCGAACCGGACGTGCCCACGACGGCAATCTCATAACTGCCGGCCTGGAAACTGGTTCCGTTGATTGTTAAAGACGCCGTGGCCGGGAACGAGTTCACCGAGGCCGGGCTGATGCTGCAACTGTTGGCCCCGAAGGTTGCCGCGCAACTCAAGCTCACAGTACCGCTGAAACCATCTTGTGATGAAATGGTAATCGGGCCGCTGGTGCCGGTGCTCCCCGCTTTTACGTTCGGGAAAGCACCGGGTTCGCTCAGAACGAAGGCCGAGTTGGTCGTGACCACTTGCAAGGTGACGGCAGCCAGTTGCGTCGTGTCATTCGGATCGGTCCCAACGCCCTGCACGTTGAAGTTGTAGGTGCCGATGTCGGCGGGGCCCACGTTAAGCGAGAACGCCGCGCCGGCGGAAGTGGGCGTCAGGCTTGCGGGGCTCGGAACGCATGGGTTAGGCGGACTCGACGACCCCGCCGTGCAGCTCAATGCCACCGAATTGTTGTACCCATTCACCGCCGTTAACGTGCCATTGAAGGTGCCTGTACTCCCGGCGAGCACAGTCAACGGCGTATTGGAAACCGCAATTTCGAAACTTGGAGTAGTGAGCAGGTTGAACTGCCACACTCCGCGTCCATACGTGGAAGCGCGCAACAGCTCCTGTCCGCCAGAGTTGAAGATCGCGAGCGCCGTCACCGCGACGTTTGGCAGAAACCCGGTGGTACCGCCCAACGCGTTGGGAATCGGCCCTACCTCGGTCCATGCGGCAGCAGATGTTGCGCTCTGGAAAACGCCGACGTCCGTCCCCACATAAACGGTGTGCGTGCCAGCGTCGACGACCAAAGCATTCACCGGAGAATCCGGAAGCGCATTCACGCCGGTCCCGGTGAAATCGATCCAGCTCGCCCCAGCGTTCGTGGTTTGCCACACGTGCCCCGGTCCACCGGTGAATCCCATCACGGTGACGTAGGCCGTATTCCCTGTGGAGTCCGAAGTATCGATGGCAACGCTCGAAATCGGGAACTGATTGGCATTGATGCTGCTGCCTCCGGGACCATTTAGTGTGACGTTGGCGAATGTAGAAGCCGTACCGGAAACCGCTGCAGCGTTGGTTGTAACCCAAACATTTCCGCCGACGGGCGAAGTGATCTCGTTCGGGCCGGGGCCGTCGGTGGTGGCATAAATGACTTGCGACCCGTTTGCGTTGCTCGGGCCGCCGGCGGCCAGGGCGCGCACTAGATTGATCTCGTCCCCAGTGCACGTTCCAGTACCAAGCGTATCGAAATTGAGGCTTAACACGGTAAACGCGCCGCCGGAGCGCGGCCCGCTCCACACCCGGCAGGTGCCCACGAGTAAGGTCGTCGTCGATTGCGGATCGAGAATATAGGGAAAATAAAACGCCCCGTCGTCGCCACCCACGCTGCCGCTGCTGACGACTACATTGAAGAGACTATTGTTGCAGTTCACCCCCGCCGAACATTCCTGGATATTCAGCGTGCCTGATCCGGTATCCGGATTCGAGGCAAACCAGTTGCCGGAGTTGGGATCGATGGCGTTATAGCCGCCATCGCCGCCCAAAACATTTCCCCAACTCGTGCTGGTCGTGGCCGTCGCCGTTGCCGGCGAACCGTTATCCTGCGTGCCGCCGAGAATCGTAGTTGCATTGGTCGCATGTTGGCTGAAGCTGACGAACTGGGTCATCGATCCCAGGTCCTGATTGAGGTCATCAAACAGGTTTGTGCCCGTGCAGGAGCCCGTGGTGAGGCCGCTGAATCCGTCCAGCGCGCGGTAAATGCCGCCGTCGTTGGCGAAATACATCAGGTCGGTACCGCCCGATGGAATCGTATAGGCCAGCGCGTGCTGGTCAGGATGCACATGCGCCAGCGCCCCCAGCGGGTCGCATCCATAAACGTGCGTGAGATTCATGAACGGTGTGCTGGAGCAGGTTGGGTTGATGGAACTGATCGAGCACTTGTAGAGATTAATTGCGCCGGCGTAAATATCCGTCGCCGAAGTTCCGTTCGGAACGGCGAGGAGTTCGAGATTATAGAATCCCTGTTCCACTCCGCATCCATCACTATCGCCGCAGTTGATGATGCCGCTATCGCTGATTTGCGTCCACGATGCGCCGCCGTTTGTGCTCTGCCAAATGTCTTGATCCACGGGGCTGCCGCTTGCGCTCAGAGAAACGAACCACACATACATCTCGTTTCGTCCCGGCACCACAGTGATTTCGCCACGATAAATCGGACAAGTCGCGAGATAGTTCTGCGGGCATGCCGTTGTGCTGAGCAATCCCGACGCGCCCGGCTGCGTGGCCAGCCGCGTCCAGTTCAAGCCGTCAGGGGAAGAATAGAAGCCATGATAACGTTCCGCCGCAAAAAACAATCCCGCGGCGGCGTTATATACCACCGAAGTTGCCGAGGTCGCCTCGTTTGCCCCGGAGAAAAGGGCGTTATAAGTCCAGGTCTGCCCCGCATCAGTCGACGTGTAAAGGCCGCGGTAGGTGTTGCCGGTGAGCGCGCCATCGGTCACGCCTTCCGATGTCGCCGCCATGGCCGCGACCACCGTACTGGTATTGGCCGTGCTGAAAGCCATGCGCGTCGCGCCTAGGCCGCTGAACGAGTAGGTGCCCCCGTTCGCAGTGGGGATTAACGTCCAGCTGTTGCCGCCATCGGCGGAACGCAGAATGCCGAGCCCGAAATACGAGTCGCCGGAATTGTCGGCCTCACCCGTGCCCACCAGAACCACGCTCTGCGCAGGGTTGGAATTTCCCGGCTGAATCACGATGGAGCCGATCGAGAGCGTAGCCTGGTCGTCGGTGATCGCCGACCACGTCACACTGTTGCCTACGCTCGTGGCCGCGTTCGTGGACTTCCACACCCCTCCCTGCGCCCCGCCAATGTAAACCGTGTTTCCGCTCGCATCGGCGGGATCGATCGCCACTGCGGTTGCTCGTCCCGAAACCTGGTTGTAGTTCTGAAATCCGTCGCCCGTAGCATCGGAGGCCAGCGGCACCGGACCCAACGGCGTCCATCCGCTCGATGACGCCGGCGGCTGGGACTCCGCGTGAGCCGCGCGGGCCCGCGCCAGTCGAGCGGCGCGCGCCTGCATCTTCGCTTCATAAGCTCGGTGGCGCAATTCGGCCGAAGATTTTCCGGGGACAATGCGCCCACGCAAAAACCATTCCGAGCGTTGCTCTTCATGATCGGCATCCGCATCGGCGATCGGCGTCTCGGGCGCTGTTTTCTTAGCGCCCTGAGCGTGTGCGATGGAAAGCAAGAAAAATGGCAGCAGTGCGAGCAGGGAAGTGCGAACCGCGCGGCTGAACCTGGGAAGGGTCATAGACGCTAAAACTATGTCGTCAGTATCGAAGTAGCGGGCCGCAGGGTCAAAGGAAAAAGTCCATCAAATCTGGTCGCGGACCGTTCTGGGAGGCCGTTCCGGGAATCTGACGACCTGCGCCGGGTGCTGTCCGGCCTGTTTTTCCACCGGCTTCTCCCCATGGAACTGGAGAACGTTGCCGGGTTGCTTCCTGCCTTTGCGCGATCCTGTCTTTGTCGCTCCAGAAGCAGCCGGGTAACTATACAATCGATGGCGCATTCCTTCTTGGTCGATTTCGGACGTTTCGAGGTGCTTACCGATGAGGTCCTCATCAACGCTCATGCGGTTCTTTGCGGCATTAAATTCAATTGCCTTTCTGCTTTTTATTTTCGCGCTGTCGGCTGCGCAGTCCAAAGCTGCCGACCACGAGATCAACGTGGCCGCCGCTGCCGACTTGAGCTCCGCACTGCAGGAAGTTGCCGCCAACTTCGAGAAACGCACCGGCGTCGCGGTGAAGCTTTCTTTCGGAGCCTCCGGCGCGCTAACCCAGCAGATTCAGAATGGCGCGCCGTTCGACGTCTTCTTCTCGGCCGACATGGATTATCCAAAGCAGTTGATCGCCGGCGGCCAGGCCGAAAGCGCAACGTTGTATCGCTATGCCGTGGGGCGTTTAGTGTTATGGGTTCCGGCGGACTCGCACCTCGATGTCGAGCACAAGGGTATGGACGTATTACTGGATCCAACAGTGAAGAAAATTTCAATCGGGAATCCGCAGCATGCGCCTTACGGGCGCGCAGCTGTCGCTGCCCTGAAGCATTACGGGTTGTATGACAAACTAACCGGCAAGCTGGTACTTGGAGAGAATGTTGCGCAGGCGGCTCAGTTCGCGGAATCGGGCAATGCACAGGTGGCGTTTGTAGCTTTGGCACACGTCATAGCGCCCGCCATGCAGGGTAAGGGAAAATACTGGGTGGTGCCGGCCGAGGCATATCCTCCACTGGATCAGGGCGTGGTACTGATTTCGCGCTCGCCTCACCAGAAGGACGCGGCAGCCTTTCTAGGATATATGAAGAGCACAGAAGCTTCCGCAGTGCTGCGCCGTTACGGCTTCAGCTTGCCGGAAGCAAACTAGGAACGGCGTTCCGGCCTGAAGGGAACTGGCACAGAATGTCGATCAATTGGCAAGCATTCCTGCTCACCATAGAACTGGCGATAGTAGTGTCGACGATTCTTTTTGTAATCGGCCTGCCGCTAGCCTATTGGATCGCCTTCTCGCGCCAGCGCTGGAAATTTCTCGTAGAAGCTTTAGTCGCCCTGCCGATTGTGCTGCCCCCGACCGTCCTCGGATTTTATCTGCTTGTCGCCCTCGGCTCCCGCAGTCCTCTCGGACGCTGGTGGCAGTCCCTGACCGGACACACTCTCGCGTTCACGTTCACCGGACTTGTGATCGGTTCGATCCTCTACAGCCTGCCCTTCGCGGTGCAGCCCTTTGCGGCTTCGTTCTCGTCGGTCGACCGCAAGCTGCTGGCTGCTTCCGCCACGCTGGGAGCTTCGCCCCTGCGCACCTTCTTTCGCGTGGTAATTCCACTCTCCGTGCCCGGCCTGGTCACAGGCGTGGTCCTGGCATTTGCTCACACCATTGGCGAGTTCGGAGTGGTCCTGATGATTGGAGGCAATATTCC
>PLIO01000022.1 GCA_003140075.1 Acidobacteriaceae bacterium
CAGTATCACTCGCAGGACATCATCCCAATCCGCGCCAAGGTGAAATACACGACCCTCATCGAACTGCCGACGACCGAGAAGATCATCGAGGCGGCCACCGGCGACAAGGAGTTCTGGATCGTGGATGTCGTCGGCAACTTCTGCTTCGTGCATCCAGCCAAGCAAGGCATTGCCTCTAACTTGAATCTCATTACCGACAAAGGAAATATCTACACCTTCACGCTGGAGGACGTTTCTAGCTCATCGAAGACACCTGATTTGAAGGTGATCGTCCAGCCCGCCGACCACTCGGCGATTGTCGCCGCCAACGGCCCCGCACAGTTCGTACCCGCCGCCCAACTCGAACAATCACGACAGCAGATTGGCGGACGGGGCGATTGCTTGTCAGGGGGGTGGAGGCGTATCCGAGCGTCGCTCTGGTAATGCTGTCTCTGTGCTTGCTGGCATTCTTCTTGTATTCCAATGGGGTCAGTTGGGCCAAGCCACCATTGGTGTTCGGCCTTGTGCTTGTACTGATGTGTTTAGCATCGATGATGCCAGTAGTTCGGTTGTTTGCCGATCGTAGGCAGTCGGGCCTGAAGAACCGCCGGACTCGGATTGTTGCAGCGACGATCAGTTTGACGTGCGTGTCATTATTTGTTCTCACTGCTCCGAGTATCCGACGCACTCTCTCAAGCAACGCTTTGTTTCAGCAGGCGCGATCACTCCTAGAGCAAATGGCGGAATTAACCCGCCAGCAGCAAATCGCAAGCGATGAACTTTCCAAGGCCAATGAACAATACAAGTTGGTTTCCTTCGAGAGGGACAGTTTAAAAACTCAACTCGCAGCCGCCGAGGCTCGGGCTAGCTCAGCAGATTCTGAGAGAGCGCGGCTTCAGCTCGCCCTCACTGCCGCGCAGTCTCAACTGTCCGGGGCAAATCGAATCTGGCAAGCGGACATCGATTGGTCAATCCAGGACACTGGCACTGTTGAATGTCCATCTGAGTTTGCTAAGTTTCAGAACGCTAGGGTGTGCCTGTCGGGCGGTGGTAGGAAGTGTCTGATGCAAGGTGCCATTGACTCCGCGAAGCACGGTGACTACAAGACGGCGTTCGAAATGGCGATTGTATCTCAGTGTCACAATCCGGCTGCAGTTGAAACCATAACATCAGCAGGTCCACAGGCAGTTGGCGACTATCTCAGAAGCAAGTAGGAAGGGCGAACAGGCCTGCGCTTGCACCAGGGTGCTCTTCCCGGTTTGCCGCGCGCCGTTTACCAGCACGGCCGGCGTGTCCGCCAAAGCATCAGTGGGCCGGTCAACGATGTGCCGACGAAGCATGGTCAGATCATCCACAACATGGTTGATTAATCAACCATATTGTGGATGATTGTCCGTTCGGGGGCCTACTCCTCTTTGAACTTCAGCGAATGACGTTGGAGCGCCCGCTGCAAATCTGGATCGTTGGGTCGGATCGGCTGTGAATTCTGCACCTTGATTTGAAAAGGCTCAAATAGAGCCCAGTTTTCCACGTCATGTCCGTATTTCGATCGGTAGTAGATTCCCGCCAACCGCTCAGAGAAAACAACTCGCGACACTAACTGCGTCAGATTTCGCGGAGCTGTCATCTGCAAAACAGAAGCATCGAAGTCATCCAAGCCAAACCTCCGCAGCTGACTTGCCAGCCCAATCCGCAATCGGCTGATCCACTCGCTGCTGCAAATGTCGGCACACTCTCCGCCCGCTGTCGCTACTCCCATCATCCGCTTCTCGATCCACTCCAGCGGCACTTGCCCGAGCGGACAGTAGTCATTGTCTCCCTCAATCTCGGCCAATTCAGCCAGGAGTTTGGGGTCAACACGGAATCGCCCTAGCGTTTCGAGAAAGCAACCAAGCCTTTGCGAGGATGCATACAGAACACGGTACATCCCTTCGGGATCGTCAAACCGATTGCCAAAGGTTCCGTCCGGTCCCGCCGAGGCCCAGTCCGGGACAGACCAAGGATCGGGCTTCCTTCCCAGTCGATAGATCACGCCGGGGACTTTCAAGAATGACTATCCTCCGGCTAGAAATGCGCGCGCAGCGCCGAGAATCTCGGGACCCACGACCTCTACATTCTCTTCTCGCAAAAGCCGAACCGGCACACGATCGTTCAACTCTGGATTCAAACCCGTAAACCAAGCCTGAACCACACGCGGCCCTTCGTGATCGCTAATCATCTTTGCCAGCCGATAAGCGAGCCGCAATTTTTCTTCAACTCCCTTGTACGGCTCTGAGCCGGCCATCCAGCGCTCGATTGCTCTGGTGTCTTTGACCGAAGCGATGTAGGCCGTCAATTTCCTTCCCAGGATTCCCGTCAATTCAGTGACGAGTTTGGGGAACTCTAACGTTGTCGCTTCCCGGTACGCCAACAAATCCGGCCGTGGCGGGGTCAATACTGCCATGTTTTGAGATCTCCTAACCTCAATGCGAGTGTATCAAAATAGCGCTCAAATATCCACATAATAACTACAAAATGACAAAACAAATGTTGTCCTGGTGTAAACGAATGAAAACAAATGACCTACTGGCGGACCTCCTGTTGGCGGCTTAGACATCCGCCACCTTAGGAGGGACGAAAAAACTTGATGAGCAGGTGATTGGACGATTGGACTGTTCACACTCAGTCGTTATCATTGTTCGTTTCGGTTCCGAGTTCAGGCTGAAAAGTTGCCTCGCCGCCCACCAAATACCAGTCCACCCCCAATGCTCCGAGCCCCCGAAACGGTTGTGGACTCGTTTCAGACTGCGAGTTCCACCCTAGGTTTCGGACGCAAATGTGAACGACCCTGCCAATTATCAAATCGACCCTACAATCGGCAGCCCCAACTTCAATTGACTGCTCCAAACGACACTCGCAACTGCAAAGAGATTCGAATACTCTCGGTGGATTTACTTCCTTACTCTGTTCCGGTGACACTCCCGCACGAGCAAATTCATCTGCTAGATCGAGACCATTTACCGACACAGCAACGTTATGCAGCAATTCCGAGCCTACAAAATTCACAACGAACTCTCTCGTTTCCAGAATATTTCTAGCAGTGTCCTTTCGTGAACCATCCAACTTGCGACCACACGCAAAAGATAGCAAGGGAGGTTTATTACAGACCGGCGCAACCGAGCTAAACGGCGCCAAATTCGGCCGACGTCTCCCCTCCCTCGCGACAGTCGAAATCCACGCGACGGGCCGCGGGACCAGCACCGACGTCATGAATTCGCGGCCAGCGTCACGCGTGAAGTTTGCAGTAGATATCTCCATAGTGGTAAGCGGATAAACTCATCCCGAATGCTGCAACACGCCCCCCGCGATTTCTACAACCCGATCAGCCGCCCGGGACAGCCTATCGTCATGAGTCGCAACAACAAACGTCGTTCCAGACGCCCTGAGACTATGGAGAATAGATATCACACGCTCCGTGTTCTTGTTATCAAGGTTCGCGGTCGGTTCGTCAGCCAATACAATCTTCGGTTTTGTCACAACCGCTCGGGCGATGGCCACACGCTGTTGTTCACCATAGCTTAGCTCGTATGGGAAATGATCCACACGTTCACCCAAATCGACCTGCCCCAACAAACCAACTGCCGTGTTCATCAGTTCCGACTTGATATGTCCTTCAAAAAGTCTCGGCAGCATCACGTTCTCGGTCGCTGTCAAATGATTTATGAGTCGCAGTTCCTGAAAAACAAACCCGATGTTCGTTCGACGGAATCGATTGCATTGCTCGTTGCCCAAGTCTCGATATCGCAAACCCAAGCCGTAAATCTCACCTTTGGTTGGCAGGTCCAGCGCTCCGAGCAAATTAAGGAGAGTCGACTTGCCGCTGCCGCTAGAACCGACTAAACAGACGAACTCCCCGCGTCTGACCTCCAACGAAACGTCACTCAAGGCCCGAACAATCCGTCGGCCCCGTTGAAAAATCTTCCACACGCCGTCACAGACCAGGGCCCCATCACGAGAGCGGACCGACCCGTCACTTTCTGGCAGACTCACTCCGGTCATTTGATTTGGCAATAGTGCCTCACGAGTATCGTTGTAATAGGGATCACTGCCGCTACTGGTAATACAGTTGCAAATAAGACCGGGCCAAACCAATTCATGCCTGTGGGTATTCCAGAATCACCAGCCAATAGTGCGAGTAACGCGACCACCGCACAGCCCAGAATGCCGAAGCCGACGCCGATCAATGTTGTCCCGGTGTGTTCGACTGTCGCCAACAACACCACCTTTGGCGTGGAAGTACCAACTGCGGACAAGAGAACAAATTCCTTGCGACGGTCTTGAAGGACTCGGCTCATCAAAATCTGAAGTTGAAGAAGGCTGACAATAATGCCCATGCCGAACAGAACCCTCGAAGCACTCCACATTTGTTCAATGTCTTGACTCTTCCCCACCAAAGTCGACAACTGTCGGGAAGCAACCTTGTCCAATGCGACCGAGATGAAGGTCAACATACTCATGATCGCCACCGAACCATAGATCGCCCTGTTGGCCTGCCATTTCCGTCTTATCGCCCACCCAGCATAGGTCAAGACACCAATCAAGTTGAGGTCCCTTCCCGAACAAGTTCCGCGGCGCTGCGAGCCGCGACCTGTTGAGCTGCAACAAGAGGCGTCAGAACAAGCAGCACAATCAGGTACGTTGATCCCATCACAAGGGACGGTCCCATTACAGTCAGCCATTGGGCCTGAGGCAGAACGCCAGCCAATACGATCATGGCGACAATCGACCCCAGAATAAATGAAAGGCCGCAAATAATTACAGATTCGAAAAGAAGAAGAGTTGTCACGCCCGCCTGGAGTCCGAGTGCGGCAAGAAGTCCAATTTCATCCCGTCTCTCACGAACTCCTATGAGGGCGGATGTAATTGCGAGAACGATGCCGGCAAGAAACACGAATCGCGCTACCCACCCGAAGATCGTTGACATCGCAGCATTGAGGACCAAAGAACTAAACTTGGTTCGGAAAGAAAAAGGATCGAAACGTGAGAGCGAAGCATTGAGGAGAAACACGCTCACACCTCGTGTGTTCGCCTTCGATACAATGTCATTGGGTGAGTCAGTTACGCTAGCCCCGATCATCCTGGCCAAAGCGTCGGAAACGAGTCTAGGCCGGTCCGTCACAACAAGGAGCCAATTCGCTCGACGACTGGAATCAATCGCTGGAACCCAAAGATCGAAAGACCCGCTGACTGCGTTGGCGGGAAGCCTAGCATCGACACCAACAACCGTCGTTGCAATTCCACCCACTGTAACGGCACGCTTCTCGCCTAAAGAGCGCCAGATCTGTGTCGATACCAGTAATGATGTTCCATCGTTTGCATCAGTAGCGTACAAAACCACGGTTCTGCCATCCATCTCGGTGATTCCCACGGCGACCCTTGTGATAATGCTCGCACCATCAGTCTTCTTCACAGCATCGGCAACGGAAGGCGACATCTGTCCTAGCAGGCTGCGGAAAAATGG
>PLIO01000102.1 GCA_003140075.1 Acidobacteriaceae bacterium
GTCAAATTCTCCGGCAAGTCTCGGACCGTCATCGACGGTCCCTTCACCGAGGCCAAGGAGCTCGTCGCCGGCTTCTCAATCTTGCAGGTCAAGTCCCTCGAAGAGGCCATCGAGTGGGTCAATCGTGGCCCCAACTGCAGCGCCGGCGACTACGAGGTCGAGATCCGTCAGGTCTTTGAGATGGAAGACTTCGCGCCCATCCTGTCCGAAGAGCAGATCCAGCACAAAGTAGCGAAACGGGCTGAGCTGCCAAATCAGACCGCAAAAAAATAGCCGTACTTGCATCCACGGATTGAGGCCGGTGTGATCGGTAGCAGTGTCCGCTACCGATCCACATCGGGTCTTCCATCGCACCATCGAAGCGGTATGGCGCATCGAGTCCGCGCGCGTCATCGCCGGCCTCACCCGCGACTTAGACCTAGCGGAAGATCTCGCGCAGGTAGGCCACCCGCCCCCAACATCCGCGAAGTGCTTAACGGTGTTCTAATAGCGTTCAGGTCAACGTAGGAGGCCCATACGCAATGACCTGGATAAATTTCGATTGGTTCCAATGGGACGCTGAACAACGAGGTAAGGGTTTAGATACCACGGTTAAGGCCATCTACGATGTGGCCTATCAGCAGTTTGAAAAAGCTCATTCCGACGATCTCAAAGGGGCAGAATCGCCCGACCTGGACGAGAATGATCGAGGAAACTACATCGATTTTCTGAATGAGGAGTTTCGCGGTCAAAGGGCCGCTCTCGCCCTAATGACATTGTCGCTTTTGACGAAATCAATGGTCCTACATTTCAAGCAGATTACGAATGGCTTGAACAAACAATTTCCGGCGGGCGGCGAAGTTAAAGGAAAAAGCGAATTGGAACGAATCGTTTCTGAATATCAGCAACGTTTTGGCATTTCCTTGGAAAATCTCACACACTTCGCCGCCGTCCGTGAAATTGTTCTCGCTCGCAATAGCGTTTTCCATGGCGATGGATCACCCAGCAAAGACTACATGGAGAAGACCAATGCTCGTTTCTTGGATGAGGTCGGGCAGATAAATCTAACGTCCGAATTGCTGAACACCTCCATCGCTGAGTTGAAGGAATTCCTTCTCGCTCTCAGCGTCGCATTAAAAGATGCGTATCGGGCCGCGAAAGCGGCTGCTCAGGAAAAAGTACCCGCTGGATAGAGGGTGGGCGAAGGGCGGGTACCACGAAGGCATACGCAACGGGTTTTGTGCAGAACGGAGGAAAGTTGCGCCGGCAGCATCGCCGCCCACCCCTTCGACAAGCTCAGGGCAGGCTCCTGCAAAAAACGCAAGGATGGATCACCATCAGTAGTCCCTGAACCATTGGTGTCCAATGGCATACAATTGTACTTGACTGATGGTGTCCAATGGAGTACAAGAGAATTGTGCAGGTTGTCGAGACGCCTACCTGCCTCACGATTGCCAACAAGCTCTTTAGCGAGGAGGAGCGTGCGGACATCGTGGCACTGGTTGCGGCTGACCCAGAATGTGGAGACGTGATCCCTGATCCGTAGAACGGAACGGGCGGATTTCGAAAGGTCCGGGTTGCACGCCAAGGAATGGGGAAAAGGGGTGGGGCCCGGGTGGTGTATATCTGGCACAACGAGAGAATTTCCGGTTTTTCTTATTGCGGTTTTTCCTAAGAACGAGAAAGAAAACCTGTCCATATCATGAAGACAAGGGCAGAGCGCAACGCGCTGAGGGCGCGGGCCAATGGTATTTTCGAGGGCATTTTATAGACTCATGGGAGATAGCATGAAAACGCAATTCGAGCAGATGATGAATGGCCTGAACGACGTTGAGGCTTTCCTTGCTGGGGAGCAAGAAGGATTCAAGGCACATGTGCCCCAGGAAGTTGACGTGAAAGCGATCCGAAATCGACTGGGCATGACACAAGCCAGATTCTCTAACACGTTCGGGTTCAGCCTGGACGCTATCAAGCACTGGGAGGGAGGGCGGAGGAGCCCAGAAGCGCCGGCTCGCACTTTGCTCACTGTCATCGACAAGAATCCCGCTGCCGTGCTCACCGCATTGAATCCCGGCGCGTTCGCTGCCGCAGTTGGCTCTTCTAAACCCACCACTGTCCGCGTCAGGATCAATAGAAAGCGTCAGGCCTCTAGTGGCGTTGCAAAACGGAAGGCTTACTCTGCCGAGGGTGTAAAGAGAATCTCGAAGTAAAGAGGAACAGCCTCCGATCAGCGCGAAGATGGACGCAGAATCGCGCGCACGAACGACCAGTTCTTAGACCCGTGATTCCAACCCATGAAGCGTTACGTCTCTAACGACTTTTCAAAGGCTTAGGCACCCTCGAGCTCAACTTCCGGCCGCCATTCGAACGCATCAGTGACCGACAGATTCCTCTGACGAGGCAAAAAATGGAGCAGCTGTCGATTTTCGGTCTCCCGAACGACTATCTGATAACAGAACGATGAGCTGCGGCTCTGGGTCACGGGAAACAAGGCAGTGGTGCAGTTTGGCTTGCGCATTAGGCCGGTTAAGCGGGAGATCCTTCGCTACGCGTGAAAAACGGCTACGCTCAGGATGACAATGTCGGGTAAAGGCCAAACTGCACCACTACCGGCAACCAGGAGGAATGGATGAAATACGTCTGTTTGGGATAC
>PLIO01000092.1 GCA_003140075.1 Acidobacteriaceae bacterium
GAAGGCCACGCCGCCGATGGTCAGCGCACCCGCCGAGGTGATGCTGGTCAGGTTGGCAAGAGCGTTCACACTGCCGCTGTCGACGTTCAAGAGCTGCCCGCCGTTCTCTTCCGTCACCTTGGCGGCCAGGGTGGTGATGCCCGTGGTATTGCCGGCGTTGAAGGTGATGTTGCCGCCATTCGCAATGTAGGTGCCGCCGGTCAGGGTGGTCGTCGTGCCGTTATAGTTCGTAAAGCCGGAGCTGTCCACCTGGATGGCCAGGGTTTGACCGGTCACATTGGCATCGACGGTGCCGTTATTAGTGAAGCCCATATTGCCGGAGCCGATACTTCCCGCACCCTCAATCGTGTTGGAACTGACCAGAGTCGGGCTGGTGCCTTCGCCGTAGATGTCATTCGTATAGTTCGTCCCACCTAGATCGATGGTCCCCGAACCGCTCAGGGTGACGGGGCCGTTGATGATCAAGTACGTAGTGTTGCCGTCTCCCTCGATGGTGATGGTCCCGCTATTGGTGATGGCCCCGGTCAGATTCAACTGGGAATTGTTTTGGACGTTGAGCGTCCCGCCGATGGTCAGGCCGCTGAGGTAGGCATAGTTGCTGGCCAGCACAGTGATCACGCCCGTGCCGGATGTCGTCAGCGTACCGCCGGTGATGGTAGTGCTGCCGGTCAGATTAACCGAGGAACCTGTCGCGGCGCTGATCGTTCCACCCGTGTTGGTCCAGGTGGAGCCGTTGAACTCCAGCGTGCCGCCGCCCGAGGCTTCCATCGTCTTGGTGTTGGTGGCGACCGAAAGCCCTTGCAGCGTCAGAGTCTGGCCACTGACGTTGGCGTTGACCGTCCCATTGTTGGTGAATATTCCGCTATCAATGAGGCCCGCACCCGTGATGGTTTCGTCGTTGGTAAGTCCGGCTCCAGTGTCAACATTGGCGCTGTAGTTGCCAGGGCTGCCGCCCAGAACCAGCGAACCCGTGCCCGTCAGCGTGGTCGCAACCGGGGTATAGAAATATGTGGCGTTGCCCGCCGCCTGCAGCGTGATGGTGCCATTGTTAGTAATCGTTCCGGAGGCAGAAATCTCGCCGTTATTCTGCACGTTCAACGTGCCGTTGTTGGTCAGGCCGGTGAGATAGACTGTATTGTTGGCAGCGACGTAAACCTGCGACCCCGTCCCTGACGTACTCAGCGTGCCGCCGGTGATGCTCACGCCGCCAGTTAAATCGACCGCGGAATTGGCCAGGGCCGTGATCGTGCCACCCGCGTTGTTCCAGGTGGAGCCGTTGAACTCCAGCGTACCGCCGCTCGAGGCTTCCATCGTCTTGGTGTTGGTGCCGGAAGAAAGCCCTTGCGCCACAAGAGTCTGGCCGCTGACGTTGGCGTTGATCGTCCCATTGTTGATGAATGCGCCGCTATCGATCTGGCCCGCACCGGTAATGGTTTCGTCGTTGGTAAGTCCGCCTGCACCGTCAATATTGCCGGTGTACTGGCCGTTGCTGCTGCTCAGTACCAGCGTGCCCGTACCGGTCAGCGTGGTCGCGTTCGGGGCGTAGAAGTAGGTCTGGTTGCCAGTTGCCTGCAGCGTGATGGTGCCGTTGTTGGTGATGGTACCAGTCGAGACGATCTCGCCATTGTTTTGCACGTTCAACGTGCCGCTATTGGTGAGGTTCGTCAGATTTGCGATATTGTTGGCGGCCACTTCAATGACCCCAACCCCGGTTGTGGTGAGCTTTCCGCCCGTAACCGTCACGCCGGCGGTGAGCACTACGGTCGAGGCATTGCTGCTGCTGTCGCTGCCCACGGCCTCGATGACCCCGTTGGTACCGTTGGTAATCGTGCTGCCGTACAGGGTCAGATTGCCACCGTTCGTGGCTTCCAGCGTTGCATTGTTGGCCATGCCGCCCGCGCCCGCTTGAATGTAGAGCGCCGCCGTCGACACCGTCGGACTAATGTTGGCATTGATCGTAGAATTATTGGTCAGCGTCAGTGTGGCCGCGCCGATGTTGCCCACCCCGGAAACATTCTGATCGATGATCAGCGATGTCCCACCCGCGCCACTAAATTGGTTTCCCGCGCCCGTGCCTAATACGATGGACCCTGAACCGGCCAACGTCGCGGTGCCCGTGCCCGCGCTGGTCACATAAAGCTCAGTGACGTTCCCGGTGCCTTGCAGGTTGATGACGCCATTGTTCGTGATCGTCCCGTTAATCTCGGTGGCGGCGTTGTTCTGCACGTCATAGGTGCCAGCCAGAGTAAGGCCGGTCAGAAACACGTTGTTGTTGGCCGCGTTGTAGACGACGCCGGTACCGGTGGACTCGACCGTTCCGCCGGTGATGCTCACATTACTGGTCAAGACCAAGGAAGAACCGGTCGCCGCCTCGATGGTCCCGGTATTGGTCCAGGTGCCATTGCTCATCGTCAAGGTGCCGCCGTTGGTGGCTTCGATCAGGCCCGCGTTGCTGGAGGTGGCGGCGGTGTAGGGATTCAGCTCAATGTTGCCGCCGCTTATATTCGAGTTGATGACGCCGTTGGAAGCATTGACTACTTCCAGCTGGCCGTTTCCGACCGTGGCCCACCCCGTGATGTTCGTCTCGTTCGTCAATACCGTGCCGCCAGCCCCATTGATGTAGGCCGACCATTGGTTGTTGGTGCTGGTCAACACTACCGTCCCGCTGCCAGACAAGGTGGTATTCCCGGTCAAATAAAGTTCCGTCGTATTGCCCGCCGCGTCCAGCGTGATGGTGCCGTTGTTGGTCAGGGTCCCGTTGATTTCCGTCGCGCCGTTGTTCTGCACCGTGAAGTTGCCGGTGTTGGTGACGTTGGTCAGGAATATGTCATTGTTGGCCGCGTCGTAAATTACGCCGGTGCCTGTGGTCGACAGAGTCCCGCCGGTGATGCTTACATTGTTGTCCAGTAATACGGTGGAACCTGTCGCGGCAGTAATCTTCCCGGCTCCGGTCTGGGTCCAGGTTCCGTTATCAAGAGAGAGGGTTCCGCCGCCGGTGGCTTCGAGCGTGCCCGTGTTCGTATTGACGGTGCAAGTGGAGCAGGTGTCTGGATCGACCGTGAGGGTTGCGCCGCTGATGTTGGCGTTAATCGTACCGGAATTGGCTATGTTCAAATCCCCATCGCCCACGGTGCCCGCGCCCACAATATTCGACGAAGTGGTAAGGACCGAGCCGCCCACGCCGTAAATGTATCCGCTGTACTGCCCATTGGTGCTCGTCAGGTCAATGGTCCCGTTGCCGCTCAGGGTCAACGAGCCCTGAAGGTTCAACCCCGTGGTATTGCCGGCTGCGTTAAAAGTAATGGTGCCGGCATTGCTGATGTTGCCGCCAACCAGCACTGTGGCGTTGTTCCCCAGCGTCGCCGAGTCGCCTGTGTTACTCAGGGTGAGTGTGCCGATGGTGAAGCTCTCGTTGTTGCCGATGGTCGTGGCTGCCGTGGTGGTGCCGATAACGATGTTGTCACCACTGGCGATGGCGCCGTTGTTCCAGTTGCTGGCGTCGCTCCAATCGGTATTGCCTGAGCCGCCGCCGCCCGTCCAAGTATCGGTCGTGACTTTGGAACGAGCGTTCGACGACGACGCGCGGGCCGCGCTCACGGCCGGACGCTGGCTCTGCTGCGATTGCTGCGAGAGTTTGCTCTTCGATCCGGCGGCTTGCGCTACGGCCGGGCCATTCAGGGTGAGGAGGGCTGAGAGAAGGCAAAGGACAGCAATCGACAGGGTGAGTACACGAGAGAACGCTGGGCGCATGGAAAACTCCATAGAGCAGATTCAGTTCTTTTTGTGACGTCGAAAATCTTTAGATCTTGTTTTGTTATCCCCGCAGTTGGAAACACTACGGAGCACTGTACGAAACCCGAACGGGCTCGTAGAGAGGGCACACGCATCATAGCCACAAAGATGTGATTGTCAAGATGAAAGATCTTGCAACCCGTTCTGTGACCAGCGTCTAAGCCCCAACTCTTCGGTCCGCCGGCCTTTCTCTTCGTTCCCCGAGCACCTTCCCGATTTGGGGAAGGCGCCACAGCCTTTACCGTCCGCTGTGGCGAGCGAAAGCACAGACTTCGGCTCCGCCCTAGATTCATATGCGAGACCGCAGAGCAAGGCAAGGGACAAGACAGGACAACTCGGGACATCTCAGGACATCGCCCGCCAAAAGAGAGGAAATCGCGGTAGCGGTTGCAGTTTGATTGTCAGGTTGAGACTTCCGTAGCAACCCACTGCCCTGTCACCGCAACGAATTACGGCTGGCGGGGTTAATTCTCCGTGGAAATGGCAGTACAAAAAGTTTCACACTGCAGGAGGACCATTCGAAAATGCACAGCAAGACTCGCATTCTCCGTTCATGTTTCCTGGCCGCCGTCCTGGCGTCGTCCTTATTAGGTACGGCTTGCGCACATCATTACTACCGGGTCTACGACCCCTATTACAGCGACTACCACGTCTGGAATGACGAGGAAGTGGGGCATTACCACCAGTGGGCCCACGAAAACCACTATGATGAGCACGCAGACTTTCGCAAGCTGCCTGCCGACCGGCAGAAAGAATACTGGGACTGGCGGCACAGCCACGGAGACCACCACTAAGAAGTCTCGTTCTCGCGAACCAGCGGCTGCGGCAATTTCCTATGGGGTTATCTCGTAGGCTATTCCGTTGCCGCCCGTATTCTGGTTAGTGTCCGTAGTCGTGCCGTAAATATTGCCGTTGACCCCCAGAATCGGAGGATAGAACGGCCAGTAGCCGTCGCTTCCGCCGGCGAAGGCGTACTCCACGCTTTCGGTCCAGTCTCGGCGGGTAACCGTCGGCGGCGTCAGCTTGAATACCACGCCGCACCCGCCGCTCCGCCTGCACGACAAGTCTCCGCCGCTGTCGGTCGTGCCGTAGAGATTGCCTGCACTATCGAAGATCACCGCGCTGCCGGGAATGCCGCCGTCCGCCCCCCCGGTAAAGGAATACAGCGCGCTTTCCGTCCATGCCCCACTGCCGCCCGCAGGCGGAGTTAACTTGAACACGGTTCCAAAATTGTAGGCTCCGCCAAACGCCGTAGTACCGTAAAGCGCGCCTGAGCTATCAAACATCAGGCTGCCCAAGGGATCTCCACCGTCGGCGCCGCCAGTGAAGCTATAAAGTGTCGTCAGCGTCCACTTGCCGCTTCCGCCGGCAGGCGCCGCGATTTTGTAAACCATCCCATCCGCTCCCGACGGTCCATTCCGTGTGGTTCCATACAGGTTCCCCGTCCCGTCCACAATCGGCGTGGGCGGCACAGCCCCAACGAGGCCATAATCAAACACATACAGCGTATTTTCCTCCCAGGAGCCGCCCGATGCCGATAGCGGACGAAGCCGATAAAGCACCCCTTGATCGTAACGGCTGCCGCCGCTCGCCACCCCGAACAGATCTCCGTGGTAACTGACAACGCCGCCAGTCGGGGCGCTGAATCTATCGGCCTTGAAGCTGTAGATCAGATTTTCAGTCCATGGATTCCCCGGTGTAAGGGTGAAAATGCCGCCATCGCCCCCGGCACCCCCAATGCTAGCGGTTCCATAAACCACCTTTGACGCTCCGTCAATCAGTAGGTTGCCGTTCGGGAATCCACCATCAGCTTTGCCCGTAAAGGAATACAGAATCTCCTCCGTCCACGGGCCGCTGCCACTAGCAGGTGGCGTCAGCTTATAGGCTACGCCGCACCCAGAGCTATACTGCGAGCATGGGGTCCCGCCATTTGTCGTAACTCCATAAAATGCGCCAGTTCCATCGGCTACAAGCCCACTGCCAGGAGCCTTTCCGTCGCCTGGATGCGACGGAAAACTGTGGATCACTGTTTCTTGCGCGGCGGCGAGACTTGCCACCGCCAGTAACACGGCGGGGAAAAGTCCGAGAGAAAAATGCGGAAATCCGGCGATTCTGGAATGCAGCATACAACCTCCTGGCAGAAGTTTGGGTGTTAGGTCCGCCCGAATCAAGACCAGATCGGTTTCGCAATTTAACGCCGATTCGGATCGCCCGGCAAGATGAAAGTTCTTGCACAGCCCGAGTGCCCGCTTCTCCCATTTCTCGCTTCCAGCAGAAACACGAACGGCGCAGACCCTGAAGGCCTGCGCCGCTTTTCTTTTAGTCCGCACCGATTGCGCCACAGCGACTCAAGCACTTACCCCAAGTGCCCGCCCTCATCCCTCTTGTCAAGATTTTCCCGGCTCGCATGGGCGCCGGGTTACTCTAGCCTGCGGAGAAAAAACCGCTCCTGAGGGGCAACCGGCTTGACCACGAATAACGCCATCCTACCGCGACCCGCCGAGGCTGCAGTCCAAGCCCACAGCGCCGGACTGCGCAAAGAGCTTGGCCTCTTCGACCTGGTGATGGCGCAGATCCTCCTCGTCATTGTTCTGGATTTCTTCGGCACCGCCGCCAAGGCTGGATCCGCCCACGTCGTCTTCTGGCTGGTTGCCTTCGTTTTGTTTTTCATCCCGCTCGCCATGGTCGTGGCTCATCTCAATCGCCTGATGCCGCTGGAAGGCGGTTTGTATGAGTGGGCACGCCTGGCCTTCGGCGATCAGGTAGGCTTTCTGGTGGCTTGGAATCTTTGGCTCTTCGTCATGCTCTACGTAGCCGTGATCGGGCTGGTCACCACAACGTTCGTGGCTTATGCTCTCGGCCCCGCCGCCGTATGGATCGCTTCCAGCCGTTGGCTTATCTTCGCGGTTTCCTCCGCCCTGATCCTCGCCATGATGTTGATGTCCGCACTCGGCCTGCGCTTCGGCAAATGGCTGGGCAATGTGGGCAGCATCGCCACGCTCGTCACGCTGCTGGCGCTGATCGCCACCCCGCTGCTGAACCTGTGGCGCGGGACGCTGGCGGAATATCATCCGCTGCGCCTGGTCATGCCGCCGCTCACCCTCTTCAGCCTGAGCGTTTTCACCAAGATGATGTTCGGCGCGCTCAGCGGCTTCGAGTATGTCGCCATCTTTGCCGGAGAATGCCGCAACCCCGCGCGCAATCTCACTCGTTCGGTGCTCATCACCGCACCTTTCATCGCCCTTATTTATATTTTCGCCACCAGTTCGATTCTGGCCTTCGTCGCCCCCGAGTCGGTCGACGTAGTCGGCCCCATCCCGCAAGCTCTGCGTTTAGGTTTGCGCAGCTTCGCTAGGGTAACCCATGTCTCCCCGTTATTGCGAGACATGGGCTCGTTCGCCGCTCTCATCGTTCCACTCATAATCGTCCTGCTCTTCGTGAATTACCCCACATCGTTCAGCGTCTACTTCAGCGCCAGCGCGCGCCTCCCCATGGTCGCCGGGTGGGACCGCCTGCTGCCCGCGTGGTTTACTCGCCTGCACGCCAAATATAAGACTCCCGTCAACTCGATTCTCTTCCTGGGAATCGTCACTCTGGCCGGCGGCGCTGCCGCGCTCATCGGAGTCGGCCCGCAGGAAGCCTACGAACTCTTGCTGACCTGGGCCTTCACGTTTTACGCCATCGCGTATCTCGCCTTGTTCGCCATCCCCTTCCTGTCGCCGAAAGACCACGGCCTGCGCCCGCGCCTGTGGCTGCGCCTCGCCGCGATGTCAGGATTCCTGATGACTCTGCTCTACGTTGTGCTCTCGATTTTCCCCATCATCAATGTAGAGAGTTCGCGGGGATACTCATTGAAGATCGCGGGGGTTGTGCTGGGAGCGAATTTTCTCGGCTGGATGATCTATCGCGCAGGCCGGGGGAAGAAATGCCAACCGGCTTGATCGGTGCTAGACTGGCCGCGTAAACAGGAGGTTACGTCATGGGAAGCAAACTCCAGCCAGCGACCCTAGCCGATCCCCTGCGATGGACCTATGCCGGCGATCTGGATGACATGGTTGAGGCTTATCCCTGGCCAAGCATCAAAGCCGCCAGTAAGCGTGCTCTCGACGTTCGGCTGGCCTTCAGCGCCGTGACCGGCACGCGCATGCTTTTAAACGATGGCTACCTAATCTTAAATCCGGCGTGCTTTGACTCGCTCCGCGACAAGAATTCGCCTCTCCGGGTGCTGATCAACGAAGGCTTCGTGCGCATCTTGTCCAGAAGTGCTGTGCATTCCCTCGAGGACGTGGTAATCGACGGCGAGAAGCAAGGCATAGCCACCTACAAAGACCTTGTGCATAACAAAAAGAAGTGGAAGGCCACTCGCCAGGTGTTGGAGAAAGTCCAAAAGGATCTAACGAAGGACAGCTTTTGCGGCTGGCCAGGTGTGGATCTCACCCCGTCTTACCTCGAGCTAATGCTTCGCCTGGTGTCGCTTCCCCACGAAAAGCGTGGCGTGGCAGTTCCAGATGCTGTGTTCCGGGACACAGTAGACCGCTTCAGCAAAGTCTTAAGCCAGAACCCCAATCGGGCGCGCAGTCGATGGGAAGAGATCGTAAGAAAGCTTAGCCAGCCGCACTTTCAGGCTCTGATGCAACTGGGCAATGAGGTCTACCATCACAACTTCGGCGTCGCGCTTGCGGGCAGTCCTCCCGCTGACTTACCCACGAACTCCGAGATCGCCGCGGAGACCAGAATCTCAAATGCATTCCTGGGTCTCTACAAAACGCACACGCCGCGATTGAGCGCCCCGAGAGCCATCCCACCCCAGCTGCAACTGCCGGGTGGCGTGGATTACTCGCAGGGCAGCTCACTGGCCCCGCTCTTCCTGAAGGAACAGCCGCTGGGCAAAGCTCGGACCAACTACCTGGGCGTCCGGACGCGCTACCTCGCCGGAAGGGCGGACGCAAAAGAGATGGCGGATGCCACGAAGGAATACCAGGCACAACTCAACGAACATCTAGCCAGATGTCCTCATGAGAAACTCACAACTCACATAGCCAGTGCCGCCATCGCGTCTGTGCCAGTCGCGCTCGCTGTCGCCGGAACCGTAGTCTTGCCGGTTCCCACTATTCTTGTTGCCACAGTAGCCTTCGGGGCCGCGGAATTTGGCGTTCCCATCGTTACGGAGAAGTGGAGTATTCCGAAAAAGCAAAAGACTCTTTTCTCCAAGTCGCGCAAATTGAACCCTCTGCAGTGGGCACAGGCAGTCGAAAGTCGAGGCGCTCTAACGGCGCTCGCCGTCGATCCATCGGTAGCGCAGCAATTCGTCAAGCACTCACCGAAGTTCCCTTGATCGGCAGGAAGGCTCGCTGGTGTAGTGCGTCAAACAGACGGACCTTTATATTTTGAGTCGTACGGCTTATCTTCGCGCTCTTCGCGGATGTCCTTCGCGAGCTTCGCGGTTAAAGGCTTTGTTTTCCGCGCCATCGCAGGCGATAGATAACAGTCGCCATCTTCGGCGCACTACACTAGGTCTCGGCGCTCAGAGCGATAGGACTGTGTCGATCTGAGTTCGTAACCGGTTCCTCACCGCAGAAACACATGTCCCGCATCCTCCACGCGGATGCTCGATTTCCGCCGTGCACCACTCGCCACGTTGTAGGCAACCAGCAGGTGTCCCTCGACGATGAGAATCTCCTTCTCGCTGATCCAACCCACGAGCGCGGCATGCGGAATAAATGCAATACGCCGGGGAGCGTCGTTGTCGCTCATATCGACACTCTTCACCTCGACCGCCGGAAGATCGCCCAACGCCTTGCGAATGCGCTGCGATTCTTCCGGGTTGGCCTGTCCTTGCTCGGCCAGTTGAATCGGAGTGTTCGCTTGAGCCGTTGAGACAATGGTCAGCGCCACCGAGCCAAGGTCAGGCGACAGCTTGCCGTTCTCGGTGTAGAAGCTCACGTCGTAGTCAGGGTTTTTATACGCGGCCAACTCATCGAACACGGTCAAAGTCTTGCCCTCAAGATGCAGCAATGTCCGGTCGTCGCTCTGATTCTCCCATCCGCAGCAGGCTGTGTCGGGAATCGCCTCCATGATCGTGCCCGCATTCGGCGCGTCCAGCATGCGTTGCAGCGGAGGATCGATTGCCCCTGCCGTCCATTTCCCGGCGCTCTCTTCGTACGCGGAAGTCGCTTTGTATATCGGCTGAGTTTTCCCAGCCACGAACTGCGTCAGCAGAAAAAACTTGCCAACCCCATCCTCGGGAACCCACACCTCGCCGTAAGGACAACTTTCCTCGCAGCCGCCCGTCGGGCAAGAGCAATCGGGCAGTGTGATCGAAGTCACATCCTCGCGTCCAGCATTCGCGAGATCGGTTCGCCAGCTTAGCCACGTCGTCTTGGTGGAGAGATCAACGCCATCGCGCTGCAGCCGGCGCGCCTGGTTCGAAAACCAGTAGAGATGCGCTCCATCCCCCGCGAGGTAAGGCACAGGCGCCGACTCGGCGATCGACAAGTTCGATCCCATCGTGGAAGTGGTACGCGACACATCGCGCGTAAACGTGGTCGCCGTGTGCCCATCCCAGAACCACACCTTGCGCTCAGCCGTGAAATCACCTTCAGTGAGCGGCAACGCGGCGGGTTCAGCGAATAGCATCTGCCCCTGACGATTGACCGAGAAGTTCTGCGGCGAATCCACCGCCTCTGCGGGCACCTTCACCGCTTGCTTCTCGGCCAATGTGGCGGGATCATATTCCAACGCCTCGCCGGGCGCGCGCAATACCCATAGCCGCTTGCTCTGCGCCGCCAGCGCAGTGGCTAACAGAAAGAGGATGCAAAATGTCGAAATGAGTCTTCGCATGAAACGATCCGCGCACCACATGCCAGCATGATTGTAAATCGTAGACTCGCTGCCCCCGCGGCTCTTGCGTACAATGGTGGTTGCAACTATGAGCACACATTCCGAGAATCCCGTGACAACAACAACGACAACCACCGCGACTCCGCCCGCCCGCCCGCAGACCGCCTCCGCACAGATCCCTGAAGTGCCCCTGACCACCGAGGGCTACAGCGTGCTCCACCAGATGATGCGTTTCCGCTGGACGGCCTGGCGAGCGCTCCCCGATGCAACGCGATCGGCAATCGCTCAGGAAGCCGCGTCGGCGCTTGGCGAAATGGAAAAGAACGTCCCTGAGCAAAATCCGGCCGGGCAATCCGCGCTTTTCTCGCTGATTGGCCACAAAGGCGATTTGATGCTGGTGCACTTCCGCAATTCGTTCGCCGATCTCAATCAGGCGGAACTCAAGCTCGCCGGCCTGCGCCTGAGCGATTATCTTGAACCAACATCTTCCTATCTCTCGATCATCGAACTCGGACTCTACGACTCCACGCTGAAGATATACAAAGAGCTAACCGACCAGGGCATTCAACCGCACTCGGACCAATGGAAGGCGGAGATCGAATGCAAGCTCAACCGGCATAAAGAGGCGATGCATCCGCGCCTGTTTCCTGAGATTCCGCCGAACCGTTACGTCTGCTTCTATCCCATGAATCGGCTGCGCGGAGAAGACAAAAACTGGTACACGCTCCCCATTGAAGAGCGCGCCCGCCAGATGAACGAGCACGGGCTCGTCGGCCGCCGCTATGCCGGCGAGGTGAAGCAGATCATCACCGGCTCGATCGGCTTCGACGACTGGGAGTGGGGCGTCGATCTGTTCGCCGACGATCCGCTGGTGTTCAAGAAACTGATCTACGAAATGCGCTTCGACCACGTCAGCGCTGTGTATGCGCTGTTCGGCCAGTTCTATGTGGGAGTGCGCTGCCCCGCAGCGGCGCTGGCGAAATTGCTGAGCGGAGAATTGCCGCAGTAGCTTGTCACAAACCTTGTTCACCACAGAGACACGGAGTCACAGAGAAACCCTTGAATTGCTTGTTTTTCTCTGTGACTCTGTGTCTCTGTGGTGAATTGATTTAAGAGCGGAGAACTCATGTCAACCCTTGGACTTATCGAATACAAAGACGCCAGCCCCGAAGTGCGCGCGGTTTATGACGACATCATGGCCACGCGCAAAACCGATTGGATCAACAATTTCTGGAAAGCGATCGCGCACGATCCCGCCACGCTGAAGCGCACTTGGGAGGACATCAAGCAGATCATGGCTCCCGGCGCGCTCGATCCGCTGACGAAAGAAATGATCTACGTCGCAGTGAGCGTGACCAATCAATGCCACTACTGCATCGCCTCGCATACCGTCTCGGCGCAGAAGAAGGGCATGACCGACGCCATGTTCAAGGAGTTGATGGCGGTAGTCGGCATGGCGAATGAGACCAATAAGATGGTCACGGGATATCAGGTCGAGATCGACGAACAGTTTAAGAAGTGAGCGCGACCTTGGACGTCGGATCTCTCAACCTTGGAACCTCGGTTTCTGAGTTCCGAGGTCTGGAGTCTTACTTGCGGCTCCCAAACTTAAACTCACACTGCTTCATATCCACCTTCCGCCCGCGAAAACGCACGCCCTCAGCTTCCAGCCGCAGGCGCTGTTCGATGGCCGAGTCGCCGCGCAGCTTGATTTCTCCTCCCGCGCCTAACACGCGCTGCCAGGGCAATCCGAAGCCGCGATGCAAAACACGCGCCACTAGCCGCGCCGCTCCCGGCAGTCCCGCCGCTCGCGCGACCGCTCCATAGGTCGAGACTTTGCCTTGGGGAATTCTCCGAATCGCAGCCTCGATGCGCATCCGAGTCTTCGATGCGTGATCCGGAGCAGATCGATCCGATGAAGATTTATCCGGAGACAGGGCCTTCGGACGTCTCTCCGCTTCACTCTTCTGCGAACCTTTGCTTCCCTTCTTCACAGCGCAATCCATCCCAATCGAATCAACCACAACGATCCCACTGAAACCAGCAACCATAATAAGATTCCCTGCAGCAACGGACGAGGTCCTACCTGCTTGAGCGTTGCCACCGAAATGCCACTGCCGATTAAGAATAAAGTCGCGGTCAATCCAATCTTCGCGACCTTCACCGCGACACTATAGGCGTGTACCCCAGCCGGCAGATACGTGTTGCACACCGCAGCCAGGCAGAACAAACCAATAAACCATGGCCATTGGATCTTCGCCTTGGCGCCACGCACGACTGCGGTCGCAATCGAGAGCGGAACGATCCACAACGCACGCGCCAGCTTCACCGTCGTCGCAATGGCCAGCGCCACGGCTCCGTACTTTGCCGCCGCGCCCACCACCGAACTCGTGTCATGAATGGCCAGCGCCGCCCACAGTCCGAACTGCTGTTGTGTCAGTTTGAGCGCCGTACCAATTGCGGGAAAAATCAACAGCGCCACGGAATTCAGCACGAACACGGTCCCCAAAGACACAGCCATCTCTTCGTCCGTGGCGTTCGTGATCGGTCCAACCGCAGCGATGGCGCTTCCGCCGCAAATTGCGGTGCCGGTGGAAATCAAAAATGCCGGCACTCGCTGCACGCCCAGCAGCGTACCCAATCCCATGCCGGCAAGCAGCGCGAAGCTGATGCCCAGCAAGGTGTAAACGAACCCGCTCCGGCCGGTCTGAATCACCTGGTGCAAGTTCATCCCGAAACCCAGCCCGACCACGGAGGCCTTCAGCAGAAACTTGGAGAAGTTCTTGGCTTCGTCGCCGTAGGGATGCGGACATGCGAGCCCAAACACCAGCCCCATCGCCAGTGCAACCGGCGGAGACACGAACCCGCTGGCACTCAGCAGCAGGCACAGCAGAAAGATGATACGAGGCAGCATTCGAGAAGGCCGGGCACGGGTTCGGCATTCATGTCCCGCGGATCATCCCATGAAGATCATCGATTGCGGATCATCGTCCGAATGTCATCGATCGAAGATCACGCACCGCGGTTCATGATGCTGTCTGGCGCCTAGGCTAAGCCGCCTTGCGGAAGGATTCGATGGCTTCCGCTTCTGAGTTGTATACATCGAAAACTGTGAGCAGCTTGGTGACCTGCAGCAAATCGCCCGCGCGCTTGGTTAGGTTCGTCAATTTGATCGTGCCGCCCGCATTTTGCGCGGTGGTGCGCAGCGCCACCAACGTACCCAGACCACCGGAGTCAATGTAATTCACTTCGCCCAAGTTGAGCACGATCCGATTGTTTTCCGACACGGCCCTCTTGACCGTCTCCCGCAGCAGCGAAGACTCCTCGCCAAAGACAATCCGGCCGCTGCAATCCACCACGAAAATGCCGTCGTTCGTTCGCGTTGCCAGCTTCAGTTGCATCAGAACACTCTCCTTTACGCTACACCGGATTGCGCCGAAACCACATCGCTCGCGCACTCCGCGTTGACGCACCAGCCTATCGTTTGCGCGCCTGTTTTAGCAAGCCTTTGAGAACGGGTGCGGCTGTCGTGACGGTCTACTCCCGTCCTCGGCGCAAGAAAAACCCGGACCAGATGGTCCGGGGTTTTCTCTATTTCTTTTTCTTATTCGTTAGGTCGCCCGCATTGATCGGGGAGATATCACTATCGCTACTTAATGACGGTGACAGTGATGGTTGCGGTTTCGCTAAGACTGCCGCTGGCTCCCGTTACAACGATGCTGTGGGTACCGACGGTGATCTGTTTGCCGACTACGATCGTCATGGTGGACGTGGTTGAACCGGCCGGTATGGGGTTAGGGCTGTAGGTTGCCGGTTTGCCGCCGCCAGACAAAGTCACTGCCGCGTCGAAGCCACCCGACGGGGTCACGACGATGCTGGTGGTGCCGGAGCTACCCTGCGCGATGGTAATCGAGCTCGGATTAGCTGCGATGGTGAAGCTGCCAGTGGCGTTCACGGTAAGAGTTACGGTGGTGGTTTCGGTGAGACCTCCGCCGACGCCGGTGATGGTGATGGGGTAGACGCCGGCTGCGGTCGTCGAGGCCACGGCCAGGGTTAAGGTGGAAGTGCCATCGCCGGTGATCGACGTAGGTTTCAAGGTCGCGGTTACGCCGCTCGGCTGGCCACTCGCGGTCAAGTTGACAGTCGAGTCAAATCCACTGAAAACGGTGGAAGTGATGGTTGACGTCCCGCTGCTGCCTTGTTTCACTGTGATCGAACCGGGCGAGGAAGAAAGAGCGAAGCTCGGTACGGACGTTCCGACCAGTGCGTTAATCAGGCTGGCACCGTTCGGGCTGCCCCAACCGGTATCCAAATCGTAGCCAATCGTTGCCGGAAATCCATTATTGCCGCTGGTGATGTCGTGGAAGTCGGTGTCATAGTCCGACCCGAGACCCAGCGGATAAATGACCGGATTGATGAAACCGGGGGGTGGATTGCCGTTGGATGCGGCTTGTTGGTTGGCCAGAGCCAGGTAGCCAGCCCACATGGGCGCGGCAAAGCTGGTCCCGCCGTAGAGATTTTCACTGCAGGTAGTTTGGTCGGCGCAGACGTAGAAGGTAAAGTTCGAATTCGCCGAGACGTCTGGGCCGTTGCGGTAGAGCGTGGATCCCTTGTTGGCTGAGGTGATCACGCCTGGAAGTTGCTGCCAGGAGGGAATCGCCAGTTTGTCGGGAGAAATGCCGCCGCCACCATCGACCCAACCAACTTCAGAAGCCCAATCGCCACCCGGGCCGGTGGTGTTCAGGTCTGTGCCGCCGACACAAATGACGTTCGGATCTTCTGAGGGGTAGAGATCGTTGTTCTTGTTCCAGGAGTCACTGTCGCCGGCAGCTTGAAAGAAGCTCTGGCCCTGCGCCTGCATTTTTTGGAAGTAGGGGTCGTCGGTTTTGGGGTCCGCCGGGGACCAGGTCCACGAAGAGCTCAAGTTCAAAGGCAACGGAGTATCCGAGCTCATCCCACCGAGAAGGGCGGTGTCGGTGTTGCCGACAAATACATACACGGTGGTTACGCCCGGAGCCATGCCCGCCGACTGAGTGATGTCAAGCGTCTGCTCGGTGTCGTCGCAGCCTTGCGAAGCCAAGCAGCTCAGGCTGCTTCCGTCGGTAGAAATGCCAACCACGGCTGCAGTTCTGGTTTGATTGGCGTTCTTGTAATAGGTGTTCACGTCGGCAATATCAAATCCGAGGTACTCGAGCAAACCGACGTTCTGGCCGGAGCCGGTGAGGGCCGTTGACTCGTAATAGGCCGCGCGCATGTCGCTGCCGCAGAAAGACTGACCAGGGCAAGAGCCGGTAGTAGCGTTGGAACGGACCCCCTGAGGACTTCTACGCTGGAGGGCGGGACGCGGGATCGAATAGTTGTCCAACCCCGAGATGTGCCAGAGTTGGATGGAAAGGTCTACGCTGGGCTCGCGGTCCGGAGCATAGAATGTGCGGTCTTCCGTGGGATGCTGGTAGACATTCATCTTTACATGGAAGGCTGCCTCGATGGCTGACACCGAGCCCTTGAGCTGGACATCCATGGAATCGCGGGAGCCGCCGAGCACGGTGAATCCGCTGGCCGTCGCGAAATGAATCAGCGCGTTATAGTCCTGCTGGCTGGGACCAAACCGCGCAGTGAAATCTTCCACCGTAAGAAAGTGCCGGTAAGAGGAACTGGAAGGATCATAGACAGCACGGAGAAAACTCTCCAACCCCGCCTGATCGCGCAGCGGAAGAACGATGTCGAAATGCAAGGATTGGGTTGCGGGAAGTCTTCCGAGCGATTTGGCTTGTCCATTGAGAACTACTTGACGCACATGATGCGTTAGCAGGGTCTGTGACTGAGCCTGGGAAGCGATGGTCGCGCACAAAATGATCGCAGCCATCGTTAGCAAGAATGCACTGGGTCTTCGAATCACGATTTCTCCTTAAGGTTTTAGACAGAATTTGCTACTAGGGTTCTGGGGATAAGAGCAAAGGGAACTCCCCGACTGAGAACTCTGGCCTCGGCATAGTACTACGGTTGCACCGCGCGCAACACAACGAATTTGTAAATTTGCAATATGAGGAGAAGCGATCCCGGCCTATATGCAAATTCTTGCAAACTCGCGCCCCGCGCGCCGTCCGCGAACTGCGGGTCGTCGACCTCGCCAGGTTTGTGACGGACTTCTGCCAGCCGATTCGTCCGCGCGTCTCAGCCTCCTTCTTATCACGTATAATCGTCTTTTCCCGCTCATGAGCTACACCGTCCTGGCGCGCAAATATCGTCCGCAGAAATTCTCCGAGGTGATCGGACAAGAGCACGTCACCCGCACCCTGCAGAACGCGCTCGAACAAGGGCGCACCGCCCACGGTTACATCTTCAGCGGGCATCGGGGCATTGGAAAGACAACGGTGGCGCGCATTCTGGCCGCGGCCTTGAATTGCCGCTCGTCTCTTAATAGTGGCGGCGACAAGCCGGTGGCGGAGCCTTGCGGCATCTGCGAATCCTGCACTGAGATTCGCGCCGGCAATGCGGTTGATGTGATCGAGATCGACGCCGCCACCAACCGCGGCATCGACGAAATTCGCGAACTGCGCGAGGCCGCGCGCTACCGGCCGGCGCGCGACCGCTTCAAGATTTACATTCTCGACGAAGCCCACCAGATCACTGATGCAGCTTTCAATGCCTTGCTCAAGACGCTGGAGGAACCGCCGGACCACATCGTCTTCATGCTGGCGACCACGCAACCGGAAGACATTCCGCAGACCATTCGCTCGCGCTGCCAGCATTTCAGTTTCCGCGCCGTCAAGTTCGATGACATTGTCGGCCAGCTGCGCGATCTAGTCGGCCGCGAAAAAATTGAAGCCGATGACGATGCTCTCGCCCTACTGGCTGAGGCGGGCGACGGTTCCATGCGCGATGCGTTGTCGATTCTCGATCAGGCGATTGCCTCCTCCGCGGGTAAGATCACCGCCGATTCCGTGCGCAACCTGGTCGGCGCCGCACCGGCACACATTCTGGAAGAAGTGATGCTGGCCATCGCTCGCAGCGCCAGCGATGAAGTGCTGCGGCAAGTCGATCACCTCATTGGCGAAGGCCACAGCCCGACGCACTTTGCGCGGCAGATGGTGCGCTTCCTGCGCAATGCGACCGTCGCCAAGATTGCCGGCAAAGACTCTTCCCTGCTGCAGATCTCGAGCGAAGAACGCGAGCGCGTGGAGCGTGTGGCGGAACTGTTCGGCGAAGAAGATCTCACGCGGCATTTGCAGATCATGTTGCGCACCCACGGCGAACTGGGATACAAACAGGAACAGCGCTTCCACCTGGAACTTGGCCTGCTCAAGATGGCGCACGCGCAACGGTTGCTGCCGATCGAACAACTGCTCAGCGATGTGGCCGGTTCGTCAACTGTTGCCGGCACGGGAGCGAGCGCGCCGAGAACTTCCGCACGGCCTGCGATTGTGCCGCCCTCCGGCTCTCCGTCCGAGGCGCGACGCTCACCGGGCGCGGGAGTTCCTCCCAATCATGTCTCACCGTTTGCGGCGGATTCTGCACGCAAAGGAACTCCGCGGCAGGAATTCGCTGCGGATTCAGTTCCCGCGAGCGGACCACGCGTGGTCGCGGGTGGAAACGTATCCGCACGAGTGATCATGGGCTCTGCTGCGCCCGCAAATCTCAGCGACAGCGTCCCCGAACCAGAACTCAGTTCGGAGGGTGAGCCTCAGCGCGAACCAAAATTGCAAGCCGCGCCGCAGGTTTCGCAATTGCCTTCACAACCACCGGTTGCCGGATCAGCCGCGCCCCTCGAGAGATTGCAGAGCGCGGTGCTGCAGGCGCTCACGGATGGCAACCAGCGCATCCTGGTCTCAATGCTCGAACAGGGCGAATGGTCGGTGGGAGGGAACGAAGTAGTGATCAAGGTGTCGGAGTCGCAGACTGTGGTCGACATGTCGCTGAGCGCAGATGCGAGGCGGCTGGCGATTGCATCGGCCAGCGGGATCCTGGGACGGGCGGTCAAGCTGAAGATCGTTCCCGGCGCATCTATCGCGGAGGAGAAACGCAATGGCGGCGCTTCCAGGTCCGGCGGAACGAATTCGGGAGTTGGAGGCCGAAGCCGTGCCGAGCAGGACGCCGTGGTTCGCCGTATGCGGGAAAAGTTTGGCGCTGAGATTCGTACGGTGATCGATTACAAGGAGAAAAGATAACCGCAGGTTTCAAAGTTTCAAGGTTTCAGAGTTTCAGAATCAGGTACCGTCGTTGAAACCTTGAAACTTTGAAACCTTGAAACGTGAGGTGTTATGGGTGGATTCAATCTGCAAGAACTGATGTCGAAGGCGAAGTCGCAGTACGAAACCCTTCAGAAAAAGATGCAGGAGACCGTAGTGGAGGCTTCTTCGGGCGGAGGCACGGTCACGGCGAAGATGGACGGGCGCAAGCAATTGCTCAGCCTGCGCATCGATCCCGAAGCGGTGAAAGCGGGCGACGTGGAGATGCTGCAGGACTTGATCCTGGCCGCGGTGAACGAAGCTGCGCGGCAGGTCGATGGAGCGATGCAATCGACGGTGGGCGGAATGCTGGGCGGGATAGGACTGTAGGAAATTGGGCGATTGAGGATCGGGTAATCGGGCGATTTTCCGTTTCCTCGACCGCTGATTGAATCCTACCCTTGGTTTTGAAATCGCCCGATGACCCGATCACCAGATCACTCAATCTATTATGTCTAAATTTGCGGAGCCGATGTCGCGGCTGATTGACGAGTTGAAGAAGCTGCCGGGCGTGGGCGCGAAGAGCGCGCAGCGGCTGGCGTTCTACATTCTGCGCGCCAGCGACGAAGATGCCGAAGCGCTGGCAGCGGCGGTGCGCGACGTCAAGGCCAGCCTGCGGCTGTGCTCGGTGTGCAACAACATTACTGACGTGGACCCGTGCGTCTACTGCACCAGCGCGACGCGCAACCAGCGACTGGTTTGCGTGGTGGAAGAGCCGACCAACATTTCGTCGATCGAAAAGACCAAGCACTTCAACGGCGTTTACCACGTGCTCCATGGGTCGCTTTCTCCGCTGCACGGCATTGGGCCGGAGCAGTTGCGCATCGCAAATCTTATTGCGCGCGTCGATGCCGGCAACCTGGATGAAGTGATCGTTGCCACCAACCCGACCGTCGAGGGCGAAGCCACCGCGACGTATCTCTCGCAACAACTCAAGCGCGTAGGCGTGAAGGTGACGCGCATCGCGATGGGGATTCCGGTGGGCAGCGACATCGAATATACGGACGAAATCACGATGCTTAAAGCTATGGAAGGGCGGCGGGAGTTGTGAAGGCAGCTTCTAGCTGCTAGCTTCTGGCTCCTAGCTACCCGCTTTGATTTCTCCTTCAGACGGCCTTGTTGTTTACTCCCTCGTTACTAATCCATCCAGATCAAAAAAATACAGATCCAATCCGGTAAATTACCTGCTATCAACGGGATGCGAACCTTTGATCTGATCGGATCCTGGTAAAATATTGAGTGTAAAAGAGTTGCGGGCAAAATATTGAAACGCAAGGAGTTGGCTGGCGGATCTCGAATTCCGATTGCTGACGCCGTATCTCTGGCAGCTAATCACGACTTCGTTATTATAACAGGTCCGGTGATCTGTCCGGGATGGACGGAGTGCGGCTGAGGCTTGTGGGACAGTGATTTAGGGCGAGCGAAAATTTCTTGCTTGACAGAAACTGGCCAGCCTGGCAGTTCAACATTCACGGAGAATTTACAATCCTCTGACATGAAGGTGACAAGAGACGCCCGCTTGACAGGTAGTCTCACCCCTTACCCAATGGGACAATTATCTTGGAGGTATTGTGAAACTTTCGCTCAACTCAGCTTTTTTATTCGTGCTCGGATTCTCGGTGGTGCTCGCGCAGGGCGCGATGGCACAGGAAAAGTCCGGGGCGACTTCGATTTTTCAAGTGGTCCCCACACCGAATGAAAACTTCAATAACGGGCTGCTGGCGGCGTCGGCGTCTTCTCCCAACGATATTTGGGCGGTGGGACAGTCGACGATTCATTTCGATGGCACCAAGTGGACGGCGTTTCCGGCACCCATGATCAAAGGCGATAACACCAGCGATCTGGAGGGGGTGGTGGATATCTCTCCGACTCTGGCCTGGGCGGCGGGGAATGTGAACATTGGTGAGGCCAATCCGGGGCAGGTGATCGAACAATGGAATGGGACGGAGTGGAGCGTGTTTCCGGGCCCCAAGTTTGGGCAGGGAGACGTGCCAAGTATCTTCGCCATGACCTCAACTTCGGCCAACGATATTTGGGCGATCGGCGATCTGCTGGGAGATGACGAGCAGCAACTCTTCTTTCTGTTCGAACACTGGGACGGCACGGCGTGGACGGCGACGACTTCGGTCTCGGGCGATGCGTTCTTGTTTGGCGCATCGGCAGACGCGACCAATGATGCCTGGGCGGTGGGATTCAACGGTCCGGAAAACGACGACAGCGCGACTTTGGCGATGCATTGGAATGGGAGCGGTTGGGCGCAGGTGGCGACTCCGAACGTGGGATCGGGCGCGAACCAGTTGAATGGAGTGCTGGCGCTGGCGCCGAATAACGTCTGGGCGGTGGGTTTCTCCACTCCGGTGCCGCCGCCGCAGGAAGCGGCCACGCTGACGCTGATTGAGCACTATGACGGCACGAGTTGGTCGGTGGTGCCAAGCCCGAACGTGGGACCGGATAGCGAGTTCCAGTCGAACCGGTTGTTTGGATTGACGGCGAATTCGCCGACCGATATTTGGGCGTTCGGTTCTTTCTTCGCGTCGAATGGATCGGGGGAGCAGCGGACGTTGCTGTTGCACTGGAACGGGACAAGTTGGTCGGTCGCGCCCAGCCCAGATCCGACGCGGAACGGATTTCTCTCCGATCTGCTGTTTGCCGGGGTGACGCCCGCGCCGGGCGATGTGTGGATTTTCGGGGATGAGGATGAAGCTCCGCACTCGGCGACGCTGGCGATTCGGACGACCACGGGAAGCTTCTAAGGGAATCGGCTTCCGCTTTTCGGGGCTAGGGGTTCGGGGTTAGGGGTTAGGGGTTCGCTACGGCGTCAGGTCTGGCTCCAGGAAGACGTTGAGTTCTTCTTCGGCGGGAGCCAGGCCTTCGGGGAGGGAGCCGCGGTTGTATTCGGCCATGCGGTTCTTCCACTTGAGGAAGTCGGTGATGCTTTGGGGTTCGACGCGGACCTCGACGCGGCGCAGGCTGGCGAGGAGCAGATTCATTTCGTAGCGGAAGCCGGTGGCGCTACGGAGATTCTTGGCAGAGGGATGCACGGTTTCGATTTTATTGTGACGGAGTTCGAGCAGGCCCCAGCCTGCAGGTAGTTCTTCGCGGCGCAGGAATCCGGCGGGGACGAGGTAGAAGCGCTCGCAACCGACGCCCTGCTCGGGCTTGAGGCGGAAGAGCTTGGCGCGGTCGGCCAGGAAATCAGCGCGCGTGACTTTGCACTCGACGAGAACGGAGTGGCAGGCGCGCTTCCAGCCGATGGCGTCGGGCATTTCGCCGCTGACGCAGGCTTGCTCGGAGAGGACGACTCCGCAGCGGTAGCGGCGTAGCCAGTGGACGGCTTTTTCGACTAGCTGGGCGTGGGTCATGGGTTCGGCTTCCGAGCTCGGGCAGCAAGAACAGTTGTATCGGATGGAGCGGGTTCGCGGAAGTCACTCGAAAGCTACCAGCGTTGCGAGCTGTGGAAATCTACCCGGAAAAATATGGCGGAGCGCTGATGGAACAGTCATTATCTTCCTTCTGGATATTCACTTCTGGATCTTCCTTCTGGCTTCTGGCAAGTCAGCGGGTTCGACTCGGCCAGGTAGCTCCTTATGTATAATGGCTGGCGCTCAAGCTATAGGAAGGAAACTTATGAAGAACCGAGAAGTATCGGAGCATCTTATTAAAGCAACCAAAGCCTTGCTGAATGCGATCCAGGAAAAAGGCGATGGAAAAGAAAAAAAAGTGAAGAAGAGTGTAATCGCCGCCAGGCTCCTTCTACGACATCTGCCTGGTACCTTCGGTGGCGGGGAAATCGGCGAAGGTGGTATCTGAGGTCAGGCTACCGTGTTGGTCGAAGGGCCGGGTCACGCCATAGCAATTCCAGGTCCGGATCGTTCTTTATGAAAATCAGCAGCGGATCGTCCGGTCGGAGCGACTGAACCATCTGAACGGCTCGATGACGATCTCCCAGAAGTTCGTAGGTCGGAACCAGCCGGTCCGCGAATGTATTTCGTGATTGCTCTGGAATCTTGTTAATTTCCTTCTCGGCTTTGTCCTTACGCCCGAGGGTGGCCCAGTATTCGGCGAGATTGGCGTGGGTGCTGTCGTCCGATTGCACGGTTGCCAGGTGTTTCTCGGCGAGAGTGATCGCCTTGCGAAAGGATTCCTTTGCCTTCTGCTGGCTCCCAGGTAGGTGCAGATAGACTTCGCCCAGATCTCCCCAAAGACTATAAAGGTTAGCGTCAAGCGCTATGCCGGAGTTGAGGGCGGCCGCGGCCTCCGCATAGCGACGCTGATAGTAGTAAGCCATCCCGAGGGTCAGGTAAGTTCGAGCAACCGGCTCAAACTGAGTCGCCTTAGCAATTCGGTCCGACGCCGCGCGAAAGTTGCCCTCCTTGAGGTCGAGGGCCGATAGATCCCGATAGAGAAGCTCATTATTGGGAGTGAATTTGAGCGCTAACTCGTACTCATTGCGGGCATCTGCAATTCGTCCGCGACTGGAATAGAACAAACCGAGCAAGAGGTATCCATACCAATTGGACGGTTGTCGCCGGATTGCCTCGCGGTATTGGGCCTCCGCCTGATCATACTGCCCACTCCGGGCATAAGTCTCGCCCAGTACCCGGTACGCTTGCGCGTTGTCGGGCGAAATGCGCAGTGCGCTCCGCTCCTCTTCAATTGCCTCAGCTGTGCGCCCAGTGTCGGCGTCGATCTCGCCGAGGCTGACGTGGCCTTCGGCAAGGCCTGGCGCCAAACGAATCGATTCGGAAATTGATTTGATCGCCACTTCTTTTTCCTGAGCATCGTTATCGATCCTGGCTTTCAACCACTGGGCTCGACCGAGGGATGCGAAGGCAAGGGCGTAGTTAGGATCAAGCTGGACGGCTGCACTCAGGCTCTCGATCGCATGATCGACATTGCCGCTTACATCGTAGCGGGCCAGGTAGCCAATCCCCTTCAGGTACTCAGCATAGGCGGCGGGTGTGGAGGTTTCGCCCTCGGAGATTTGGCGGGATTCTTCGGGAGTGAGCTTTAGATGCAGCATCCGGAGGGCGCCATTTGTTACTTCATCTCGGATAGCAATCGGATTGGTCCCGTCGAATTCGAAAGTTCTTGAATCGGTCTGGCGGAGCGTGGCTGTGTCCACGAGGTTTAGTGTGAACTGAATACGATTGCCCCACTGCTGGGCGCTGCCGGTCATGGCCAGGTTGACACCATAAACGTTGCGGGCTTGTTCCACGCTGGTGAGGCGACGGGTTCGGACCTCGCTGGCGGCAACTACCATGAGCTTTCCCTTGAATTCTTCAACCTGGCTGAGCTTGGAGGTTATGGTTTCAACAATCCCATCCGCGAGCACGCGAACCGTTTCGTTGTTCCCCACCACGTCGAAAGGCAAGACAGCGATGCGAGTTTCGCTGGGTAGCGAATCGCGAGAATTCTCTCCTCGATTGCTGACCCAGCTCCGGATCCGAGGGAATTCTTTTGCAAAGAAAAAGCCCATTACCAGAAGCCCGGCCACCAAGACCGTCCAAAAAAATGCCGGTGCCACCGTCTTTTTTCGCAAGATGTGACCTGGCGCGAGCGAGATTTGATCGACTGGAGCCGGCATTACTAAGGTAGGTCCGGCGAGGCCGTCCCCATTCAATGGAGCGATGAAGCGGTAGCCGCGTTTGGGAACGGTTTCGATATATCCTGGCGCGGCGGGATCGTCGCCCAGGGCTTCGCGCAACTTCTTGACCGCGTTGTACAAACCCTTTTCGAAATCGACGAAGGTATCGGCACCCCAGATACGCTTCTGGAGCTCCTCGCGGGTAATGAGCTCGCCCGGACGTTCCAGTAAAACCTGCAGAATTTGGAAGGGTTGATCCTGAAGCTTTATCTTGACACCTTGTTTACGCAGTTCTCCCGAATGAGCGTCTAGCTCGAACACGCCGAAGCGTATGGGACGGCCGGATGGCTGGGCTGCTGGCAACGCACAAACCCCATTTTCCCCGGAGTCTACCACAGCTTCGGTGGTAAGCAGTTCCGGCTTCAACGTGCGAATCCCTCCTTATGTGATTAAGCAGCCTCGGAATGGCGATGGCGGAAGTGCCTCAACTACATAGTGCTGTCGCATGCGAATTCGTTTCGTCCTTTGAGGACCGCAGAACCGAGGATAGAGGACCGGGTAAATGACACTCTGTGCAGCGCTTAGCGGGATAGAAAAAGAAGCAGACGAGAACAGGGCGGGGTGGTTGTGCGAGTTGCGGCGGCGTGCGAGAACTGCGATCAGTTCAGCGGGCTCGGCAATCGGCGAGGGCAACCAAACCGAAAATCCAAGCCGGGGCTCGGGAACATACACACAACTATGGAGAATACAATGAAACTGAAAGCAGTATCACTCTTCCTGGGAATCTGCCTCGCCATTATGGCGGTCGCAGCCAGTCCCGTTTATGCGCGATCAACCACCGGGTTCAGCGCGTTCCACGTCGAGGTCCAGGGTACCACGACCACCAATGCCTATCTTTGCCTCGGCGAGAGCTATGGGCAGGTAATTAACGACTGCGCAAGCCAGGTCAACCTTGAATTCAACCTGCCGGTCGACAACCAGACAAATCATACGGTTACGATCCAGAATGACTGGTCTGGGAGCGCAACACAAAGCACCTTTTACTGCCAGCTGTATTCGTATTCCGGCTCATCGTCCGAATACAATTATGGGGGGCAAATCAATTTCACCGGGCCGGTCCAAACTCAGTCTCTCACGGTCTACACGCCGGAAAACTGGAGCATTCAGTTGATTTGTTTTAACGTACCCAACGGTGGCGGGATTGCCAACATTAATTGGAACCCGTAGCCCACAGTGGAAGTCTGGAGTCCGCGGAGGTCGAAGCGCCAACCAGCGCTCGGCCTCGCGGTTTTTTTCTGTAAAGAGAACGGAAAACTCTTAGTCCATGGACGCTGATGCTCAGGTTTATATGAGATAGTTTCTGCAGTTTTCTTAGGGGTATGGCGAGCAAAGCACCTGCATCTGAGTTAGCGCTTGCGGTGCGGATCCGCCAAATCGCCGAAGACAACAGAAATCGGATATGACTAAGATGGTCATGTTCGCTATAATCGGTTTATGCGTACGGTGAATATCAGCGACCTGAAGGCGCGGCTCAGCGAGCACATCCAGCTTGTTCGGGATGGGGAAGAGGTGCTGGTGTGCGACCGTAACAAGCCAGTGGCGCGAATTGTCCCTTGCACAACGGACGATTATCCCGAGCGGGAGCGAAGACTGATCGCCCGCGGCATTCTCGCACCTCCGAACAAGAAGCGGCGGTCGGCGTTGCCGCCCCCCGCAGGAAACGTATCCGATGAGGTCATGGAGAGGATATGGCGCGAAGAGCGGGAAGGCCGCTAGCGCGGACTTTGGCCTTCTGGGACGCAAGCGCGCTGGTTCCTCTCTGTGTCCATCAAAGTATCACGCCAAGGGTTGTCAGCTTGTACGTGAGCTATCCGGCAGTCGTCTGGTGGGCGACTCCGGTTGAGATCGCCAGCGCTCTGGCGCGGTTGGTGCGGACCCATGAGATCAGCGCCAGCGATTGGGCGAAAGCCCGGCAGGTCACCGTGGTACTTGCTGACGAGTGGCTAGTCGTCCAACCTTCGGACTCTTTGCGGGCCAGAGCAATAGTGCTGGTAGATCGTTACGACCTGCGAGCTGCCGACGCATTGCAGCTTGCGGCGGCGCTGGATTGGTGCGAAGACGCGCCTCAAGGCCATGTTTTTCTGGCTGCCGATCACAGATTGCGGGAGGCGGCGGTGCTCAGCGGATTTGACGCGAAGCGGATCTAAAGAGCCGTCAGATGGATTTGTTCTTGTGCTTGCCACCATAGCTTTGGCACCTCAGCGGCTGAAGCCGCGATTCATTTAGCTCCACTTACGGCACGAATGAAGTCGTGCCCTTCCCGAGATGTGCGGGCTTTCTGGACATCTCCACGAGCTCTGAAAGCCGCGTCCTACCCGATGGTACGATGGCTTCGAATCGATGGATTTTTCATCGGCCTGATCACTACCGGGCGGCGCAGAACGGTTTCCAGCAGATGGCGTTCGGCGGCGATGGTCTGGGCGGAGGGTCCCAGCGGCGAATAACCTTCGGCGGCGATGATCAGGGCTTCGTTCGTTCTTGTATTGCTTGATGCGCTGCCGGCAAGTTGAACGTTTCCTCTTTGAGCGTTTCCTCTTCGAGCGTTGCCTCGCTGAAGATTTTCAATTTGAATGCGGCGGATGTGGCCGTCGTGTGCACAGTCGAGAGCGTTAGCCAATCGCAGAATGGCGGCTAGCTGGATCGTCGCTTTCTGCTCGTCGGGGAGAAGATCGCGCAGAGTCTTGTGCCTTCGGTTGGGCAAGGCTCCGCAGTGAAAGCGGGCTACGATAGCGGCGCGCTGCAGGTCTGCAGGCTTCCAGCCTAAGGGGGTGCCGTGGGCGCGGATCAGGTCGAAGGAAGTTTTGTGGTGTCCCTTCTCGCCCTTGGATTTGCCGACATCGTGCAGAAGCGAGGCAGCGAGAAGGCTGCAACGCGCGGAGATGCCATCGACTGCGGGCTGCCAGCCGGAGGCAAAAAGGCCGTCGTAGAGCTGGAGAGCGAGGCTGGCGACGCGTTCGGAGTGCGGGAAATCGGGATCGAGGCCGTTCGCCCAGAGCTTCATGCGGCGGGTGGCGAGAGCTTGAATCTGTTTGCCTTGCGGCAGGGCGGCGCGCCAGACCTGCCAGAGTGAATCGGGACCGACCATCTTTTTCCGATAACCCTCAATCCGTTTCGTGCGCTCTGAGAGAATTATCTCTCGCCAATGGCCGCGTGAATCGGCATCGGGAAAGACCTGGCTGGAGATGGCGGTGGCCCAGAGCACGTCGAGGTCGTGAACTTCACCGAGCAGATCCTGGATTTCTTTGAGGTCGTTGCTCCAGGCTTTGTGCTCGACGGGAAGGAAATTCTCGACAATATAGCGGAAGCGTTTGATGCCGATGCGGAGAGCATGGAAAGCAACTTGGGAACGATTGCGCAGGGCGCGGTTGTGGAGTTCGCGGGCTGCGGTCCAGCGTTCCAGAGCGAGATGCTTGAAGAGGGCGCTGCCCGGCCGAGTGCGGGCGGCGCGTACGNNGCTTTTGTTCTTGTTCGCGCCGGCGGAGAATTGCAAGAAGCGCCTGGGCTGCAACGTCGCCTGGGCCTGAGCTGGACTCGCTGTTCGGCAACGCGGGCGCCCGCACCACGCGAACTGGTTCCACATCCGCTACGGCGAGGTCCAGCTTTTCGATCCATTCCATCATGATCTGGGTATCGCGCAAATCGCCCAGGCGCTGAAACAGGCGCTTGCCGGCTTTCTTCATCGCCTTCCAGTTAGGATCGGGATCGAGCGCCATCAATCCATCGGCGAGCGAGCGGCAGCGGCGCAGAGAGACGCGCAGGTCGTGAACAGGGTCGGCGCTGAAATCTGCGGCGACGTGCTCGCACTCGTCTAATACCTGGAGCATCCAGTAGCGCAGGCCAGTGGTTTTTGCTGCTCGAGTTGTTCGAGTAGTTGAGAGAGGCACAGGACTTCCAAACGGTAAAGCTTAACGATAACGAGCCTAACCATTTTCGCTGCAGTGCGATGCAAATGCCAGTGGCTGGATGTGGTCCAGGGATGCCGTCGCGCGGCGCGAGACCAGCGAGGGTACAACGGTGGGGCCTGATCGCTTGCCAATTTTCACCGTTACCTCCGTAATGTGCGGCGGCTTACCCCGGTGGATTAACCTTCTATTGCCTAGCAGAGCTGCGTTTGAGGGGTGCCTTATCGACAACGCGACCACATTTCACACCAACCGGGCGGCCTCGGCGCGAGCCTTCGTACACAGCCTGAACATCCTCATCAAGTATGCGCGGATGTACGGCCCCGATCATAAGCGAACGGAAGCGCAGTTCGAGATCGCCTGGAAGGAATTGCAGGAGGGTCTGCCCACGGCAGGAGAGGGCGGCTTCTTGCTGGGGGTTTCGGACAATAAATTGTTGCTGGACGGGGTTCCACTGGAGGCGGGACAGACCGAACGCAGTTTTGGGCAGCTTTTGAGCACGGCCGGTCTGGCCAGCCTGCACTTCTCCAAAGATGTGACCATCGAGGACTTCACGCGTCTGGTACGCGGCTTTACGCTGGCTGGCTCCAAAGCGCAGGATGTGGCCAAGCAGATCAAAGAAGCGCTGAGCGGCGGCGGCAAACAGAGCACCATCAAGATCAATGAAGTGAAGTTTGTGGCGGCGGACCCGCTCACCGGCGACATCAGCGTGGCGGCGCAGATCGCGGCGCAAACTTTGGGACCGGAATTCAAGCAGTGGCTGAACGATCCGCAGAAACTGCTGCAGTTGATCGCAGCGGCTGAGGGCGCCAATGCAGGCGGCGGAGGCCAAGGCGGCGGAACCGCGGTTCCATTTGGAAGCGTTCCGAACGTTCCCGGACATTGGGTTGCGGGGCCAGCGACCGAAGCCGGTACCGGAACGGCGACCGCGCCAGCTTGGGAAGGCGGAGTAGTACCGCTGCAGGAAGCCGAAGTGGTGCAGGCCATCCGGCTGCTGACTCGATTCGGACAGGTGCAGACCGATCCCAATGCTGGTCCGGAGGTTCTGCAGAAAGAACTGACCGAAACCGATCCGAATACGCGGCTAAACCTGCAGCAATTGCTGGGAAGTCTCGCGGCCAAGGCAACGACGGAGCAACAGGACACTCCGCTGCTGATGAAAGCGGCCGAACACATGGCGATCCGCTTCGCGCTGGAACGCTATTCGAAGGGCGAAGTGAAGGTGAATGCGGTCCATCAGATGATGGAACACATGAGCCGGCAGATGGATTCGCTGCGCGGGATTCTGAAGTTGCAAGAAGAGAAGATGAACAAGGCCGGGATCCTGGTGGAGTCGCACGCCGACATCCTGGACCGGATGTTCTGGGCGGAAGTGCCGGAGTCGGGGAAAAAGACGGTGCTGCTCTCGAATGAAGCTCCGTGCGTGCCGCCGCGCAACCTGCGGCAGTTCGTGGAAGTACTGTTGGATCGCGACGACAAGCAAACGTCGGCTGAGATTCTGAACAACTATTCCGGTTGCCTGGCGACGAAAGAAATCGAAGCGCGGCGCAAAACAGCAATCGGATTGAGCCAATTGGCGGACCTTTATTCCCGGCTGGGCGGCGAGGAGATGGGCAAGGCAATCCATCGGGTAAGCAAGCAGCTCTGTGTGGAGAAGGATCCAGAACTGCAGAGCCTGCTGAGCGCGGCTTTCGTGCGCCTGAGCCAGGAGGCCAGCGAGGCCAAGAATTACCAGGCGGTGAACGAAGTATGCAGCGGGATGGAAATGCTGCAGCAGGAACGTCCGGTGATGGTGAGCGATCTGCGGCCGCGCGTGGGCGTGGAAAACAGGATTCCGGAGTTCATTGAAGAAGCGTTGCACCATGATCCGGTGCCTGCGGACTTGCTGGTGGTTTTGCGGCGAACATGCCAATCGGGAGCCGAACACCTGGCCGACCGCTTCTTCCGGTGCATGCGGCGGGACGAGTGCGACCGCATGGTGGAACTGGTTAAGGAGATGGGGAGTCCCGCGTTGGCGCAACTGAGGGAAATTCTGCGCACCGGGCAGCCGCGGCAGGCTTCGGCGGTCGTGGGGCTGTTGAGCCGCCTGGATGTAGGGACGTTGCTGGAGTTGTTGCCGGTACGATTGCCGGAATGGAACCGTTTTTATCACGACATTGTGGTGCGCCAGATCGCGTACGGAGCTGCGCCGGACCGCGGGCGCACTTTGCTGGAGTTGGCGGAAGTTTTGGATGCAGTGGTTCTGCCGGAATCGATTGATGAGATCGGGATGAGCGGAGATCTGACGGCTGCGCCGCCGCTGGTGGCGATGGCCAAGCCGGGCGAAGCGGCTTCGCGGTCGCCGTTTGTGCAATTGAAGGCCATTGAGTCCCTGGGGCGGCTGAAGGACCTGGAGTCGGTATCGCTGCTGCGCGAGATTCTCGAAGCAAAGAAAAGATTTGGCTGGGTTCATCACCGCGAACTGCGGATTGCGGCGGCGCAGTCACTATCCAAGACCGACCCGCGCTACAGCGGGCAGATTCTTTCCGATAGCGGCATTGAGCCGGCCGAGCTGGCGATCGCGCCGCTGGATACGGCTCCGGCGTGCCCGTGGGTGCGGCAACGGCGCTATGAACGGCTGGTGCTGTCGCGCACGGTGGCCGCTGTGATTGGCAGTTCATGGGGAAAGTCAAAGATTCTGATCCGCGAGTTGAGCCTGGGTGGAGGCATGGGCACGAAGGAAGATAATTTACGGATCGGCAGCGAGGCCGATCTGGAGATTTCTCTGGGCATGCGGACGAAGATCCGGGCGCATGTGCTGTTGCGCCGGGCGCGCGTGAACGAAGTGGGATTCGAGATCGTGAATACAGACCTGGAAAGCCGCTATCGCCTGCGCCGGTTGCTAGTGGACGCGCTGAATCAAGGTTCGAAGAACAAAGAGCCACAACAGTGGAGCGGGGAGCGGAAGGTATAGGCGAAAGAGCGGAGCTGCGCTACGCGGACAGCCCTTCGGCTTCCCTCAGGGGCAGGCTAAGGCGACTGTCCCCACATTAAGGTCCCGACACAAATAATTAAGGCCTCGTTCGCGGATGCGACGAGGCCTTTTACGTTTCCGACGGTTCTTCCCGATCGCCTACCTCACGACTTTGACAAAGATGATGAGGAAGGTAAACAGGACCAGCGACTCGATGAAGGCTAGTCCCACGAAGAGGGCGATCTGAATTCCGGGACGGGCCGCGGGGTTACGCGCCAGCCCTTCGCACGCCGCGGAAGCGACACGGCCTTGGCCCAGAGCAGCCAACGCAGCCGCGAAAGCCATCGCGAAGCCGGACGTGATCGCCACCCAGTTTGTGCCGCCGGAAGCGGCCGCTTCCCCGCCCTGGGCAAACGCCGGCATGGCGAAGAGCGACAATGCCACCATGGTCAGAATCAGGAACACAACTTTACGCATATTCGATTCTCCTTAAGAAATATCGCCAGGAGGTGGTTGACGCCATCCTCGAGCAGACGCCCTCACGCTGACGAAGCGTTACATAAAGCCAAAAAGATTAATGTTCGTGAGCCGTGGCTTCGCCCAGATAGACGCAGGCCAGAATCACGAAGATGTAAGTCTGGATCAGTGAAACTCCGATATGAAGGCCTTCAAAAATGATCGGTACGCCGATAGGCACAAGCGAAAAGAATACGAGCGTGACCATCTCGCCGGCGAACATGTTGGCGAAAAGACGAACTGTGAGGGATAAAAGCCGGGCGGTGTGGCTGAAGATTTCGATGGGCAACATCAGAGGCGCCAGCCACCATACCGGGCCCATGAAATGCTTAAAGTAGCCGAGGCCGTTGGCGCGCAAGCCCTGAAAGTGGTAGTAGAACCAGGTCAGGAGCGCGCAGCCCAAGGGAACGACCGGGACCCCGGTTGGAGACTCGAAGCTCGGAATTATGCCGATGAGATTGCATGTAAGAATGAAAAGCCCGAGCGCCACGAGATATGGCTGGTAGGGATGATAGTGATGGCCGATGATCTCCTCGCCCATGTTGCCGATGAAGCCTTCAATGCCTTCCATCGTGTGCTGCAGGCCGCCGGGTTGATCGACAGAGAGCCGCGAACGAACCGCGATGAAGAACGAGAGCAGCAACAGCATTACCACCACTTCCATGGCGAAGCTGTTGGAAATGGGCGTAGCGGGGTGGTGGGGATGGATTCCCAGAGCGAGCAGCAAAGAAGTGACGGGACCGCCGAAGAAGCGGTTGAGCAGCGCGGTAACCCAGAGTTGCTCCATACTTTATGATTCCAGAACCGATGACTCCCAGCAGGATCCTGATCAAAATTCTCCAACGGTCAGTATCCGCGGCGCAACGCAGCGTAAGCTTCGAAGCCAGCCTCCATCAGCATGGCCGCCACGGGCGTACACAACCCAAACAGAAAGCCCCGAAAGGCTTGTGAGGAACTTGTGAATATAACATAGGCGACGATTCCCGCCAAAAGATAACGGAGGAAAAAACCGTTGACGAGGGAGAAGCCGCTGGCGGGTTGTTTGGCGTCGACGATGCGGCTGGCGAGGGACTGCACAGCTTTGTTCAGTGATCGAAAGCTCAGGTAGGCGACAAAAGCTCCGGCGGCGAAGCCGAGACCAGTGATCCATCCGACGCGCCAGGCTGTGCACAGCGCTAAGACCGCTCCCAGGATGAGCACGAAACGCAGCATTCTGGAGATGGCGGCGGAGAAAAAGCGGTCCGACGGGGTGGTAGATTCAGGGCTTGCTGGCGGTGGTGGGCTGGAATTCATGAGTTGGATGTTAGCCAGTCGATTTCCCTCAGAGGCTAAAGCCCTCGATCGTCGATTTATCGCAGCGCTTGAAGCGCTGCGCCACCCAAAATCAAAAGCGTTCCTGCGGAAGAGTATCTGTGCGGCGCATTCTAATCGTCCGGCTTATCGCGCGACAGGGCCGAAGCCATGCGAATCATCTGGGCAAATCCGACGACGGCGCCGAAGATTACTCCGGCAAGGTAGAGCCAATGAGTATGCAGCCAGTAATCGCCGAGTCTGCCCAGGGCGTAACCGAGAAAGACCGCTGCCGGAATGATGAAACCGATTTCAGAGTAGCGCGCCGCAGAGACGAGGGCGTTGGGTTTCGGCGGATGATTTGGATCTTCTGGCACGACGGAAATGATTTTATCCTACTGCGTGTTGGAATGATGCGGCCGAGCTTGGTTCCGGCCGGGACAGCCGAGAGCCTGCCCTGAGCTTGCCGAAGGGCGGCTGTCCCCACATGGGCATCTCTAGTATCCATCTCCTAGTATCAGGGTCAGCGGACCAGCTTGGCTACAGCGGGATTCTGCGCGATGCCCAGCGACCAGTTGATCAGGTGGATGAAGCGGTCGGGCATGATGCCGATGAAGAGCGTGGCGAATGCGGTGACGGCGAGCGCGGCGCGCATGGTCCAGCTCACCGGCAGCGCGCCTCGCTCTTCAGGCTGACCCATGAACACGGCGTTGGCCATCTTTAAATAGTAATAAAGACCGAAGACGGAATAGAGCACGCCCAGAGATGCCAGCGCGTAGTGTCCGGTTTCGATGAGGCTGAGGAAGATGAAGTATTTGCCCCAGAAGCCCGCCAGCGGAGGAATCCCGGCGAGCGAGAGCAGAAAAATCAGCATGAGGACGGCTTCGACGGGGGCGCGCGAGTAGAGGCCGTTGAGGTCGTCGAGTTCGTCGCCGATCACGTTGCGGTAGCGCAGCGAGGTGATTACGCCGAAGGCGCCGAGGTTCATGAAGGTGTAGACCAGAAGATAAATCAGAATGCCCTTGACGCCGTCGGGGCTGAGTTGCGTGAGCGTGCCGGCGATCAAGCCGAGCAACATGTAGCCGACATGGGCGATCGAAGAATAGGCGAGCAGGCGCTTCGTGTTGGTCTGCGTGAGGGCGGCGAAGTTCGCGCCGGTCATGGTGGCGATGGAAACGAAAACGAAGAGCGGAACGTAGATCGGCCGCATCGGCGCAAGACCGAGAATGACGCTGGGATATGTCGGATAGGTGCACCCGAGGATGCGCAAAAGCATGGCCCATCCCGCGGCTTTCACGGCGACGGACATGAATCCGGTGATGCAGGTGGGCGCGCCTTCGTAGGCATCCGGCGCCCATTGGTGGAACGGAACGGCGGCAATCTTGAACAGGAGGCCGGTGACCGTGGTCAGGAGGGCGACGATCGCAACCGGATTATGCGGGTCTCTGGCCAGAATTGAGGTCAGTGCGTGACCGATCTCAACCAGGTTCGTGCTTCCGGTGAGACCGTACAGCAGGGACAGACCGTAGGCAAAAATGCCGGAGGAAAACGCGCCCAGCAGCAGATATTTCAGAGCTGCCTCATTGGAGCGGCGGTCGCGGCGCAGAAAGCCGACGAGCACATAGGTGGAAATCGCCATCAGTTCCAAGCCGATGAAGATGAGCACGATGTCGAAACCCGCGGCCATACACATCATGCCGACCACCGAAAGCAGCATCAGGGTGTAGTACTCGCCGTGATTTTCGTGCTCCGTCGTCATATAGCGGACGGACATGAGAATGGAAATGGCCGTGGCCGCAAGGAATAAATAGAAAAAATAGATGGCAGTCCGGTCCACGTACAGGGCGCCCATCAGACCGACCGAACCCATGGATGTGAACCGGGAGGACTGCATCCAGAGCTGAATCTTGACTACGCCGCCCGCCGCGAACAGTACTCCGATAAAAGCGGTGACGGGATTCAGCCACTTCTTTTCGGGCGGGAGCATGAGATCGATGAGCAGAATGCCAAGAGCGAACAGGGTGAGCAGAGTGATGGGCAGTGCCAGCAGATAGTCGTGCGCGTTGAATGCGAGCGCGCCCACTAGTTCTTCCCTTTCATCAGCGGCAGCTTCGTTGCTTGCAGCTTCGCCGGCTGCACCGGGGCCGGTTGCACCGGGTCAGGTAAATTGCTTACCGCAGCCATCGTCGCGACTGGAGCAATTAGCTTTCCGCCTTGAAGCGAAGCATTGAAGTTTGCATCGACACGCACCGTATGCACATCCATCACGATCCGATTCACCGGCTGCTCAAGGATCTTGAAGAACGGCTTGGGATAGAGCCCGATCCAGAAAGCCATGATGAGGAGCGGCACAAAAGTCAACACTTCGCGCGGCGTGAGATCGTGCAGTTTTTCGTTTTTCGGATTGGTGACCGTCCCGAAGAAAACACGCTGGTAGAGCCAGAGCAGATACGCTGCGGCGAGAACTACGCCAGGAACGGCCCATGCGGCCCATCTCCAACTGACCATGAAGGTGCCCAGCATGATGTAGTACTCTCCGACAAAACCGTTGAGCAGGGGAAGTCCCATCGAAGACAGAAACATGATCAGAGTAATGGTGGCGTAGACCGGCATCACGTTCGAGATGCCGCCGTATTCGGCGATCTCGCGGGTGTGGCGGCGTTCGTAGAGGATGCCGACGATCAGGAACAGCGCGCCGGTGGAGATGCCGTGATTAATCTGCTGCAAGACCGAGCCGCTTAGCGCAAGGGGCGTGAGGGCGAAGATGCCCAGCGTGCAGAAACCAAGATGGCTGACCGAAGAGTAGGCCACCAGTTTCTTCATGTCCTTCTGCATGAGCGAGACAAGTGCGCCGTAGAGAATGGCGATGAGGGAGAGAGCAATCATCCAGCCGCGAACTCGACCGTGCGTTAGCACGTCAGGAAAGAACGGAAGCGAGAAGCGGATGAATCCGTAAGTTCCCATCTTCAGCAGGACGCCCGCCAGGATGACGGAGCCGGCGGTCGGCGCTTCCACGTGGGCATCGGGCAGCCAGGTGTGGAAGGGGAACATCGGGACTTTGATGGCGAAAGCGAAGAAGAAGGCGAAGAAGAGGAGTGTGGCGATGGTCGGGCCGTAGGCGGGATCGGAATAGATTTTCGGCGCGGTTTCGTAGAGGGCGGTGAGGCTGAAGGTGTAGATGTTGGTCAGGGCATGGTGATGGAAATACAGGAACAGGATGCCGAGCAGCATCAGCACCGAGCCGGCCAGTGTATAGAGGAAGAACTTGATCGCGGCGTAAAGTTTGCGTGGGCCACCCCAGATGCCGATCAGCAGATACATGGGGACCAGCATGGCTTCCCAGAAAACGAAGAAGAGGAAGAAATCGAGCGCCATGAAGACGCCGAGCATTCCGGTCTGCAGGATCAAGAACCAGACATAGTATTCCTTGACGCGGTTCTCGATGGCGGTCCAGGAAGAAAGGATCGAGATCCAGCCCAGCAGCGTGGTCAGCATGATGAGCAGGAAGGAAATGCCGTCAATGCCGATCACATAGCCCGCGCCGATGGAGGGGATCCAATTGTTGGGCGTGCCTTCGATGAACTTGAAGCGGTCGGCACTCTGCAGCTGTGCCCAGAACCAGGGAACGAGCGGCAGCGAAACCAGGAATCCGCCGAGCGAAAATAGATTCGCGATCCAGCGGATGGCGTCCTTGTCCTCCTTGGGAACGAAAAGGAGAACGAGCGCGCCTACGAGCGGCGTGAAGAGGATGATCGAGAGTATGTGGTTTTGCATGAAGCCTTTAGCCTTTAGCTCTTAGCCGTTAGCTCAAAACTCTTCGCTTGTAGGTTCGAGCTAAAAGCTAAAAGCTAAGAGCTAACAGCTAAGAGCTGCCTTTCAGTGATACACGTAATAGAACACAAACCCTACCAATCCCGCGGTCATTACCAGCGCGTACCACTGGACCAGACCCCATTCCAACAAGCGTGCGGGATAGGACAGCATACGGGCCAGAATCGCCGGGCCGTTGACGCCGATGCCGTCGATGATCCACTTGTCCCACCAACTGGAAATGGTTGCTGTCACGCGCGTGATCCAACCGGCGGCGTTGACCGCGCCATCGACTACATTTGTGTCGAACCACGCGGAGGCTTCGCCGAGGCCCAGCACGCCGAACCGATATTTTCCTAGCTTGCGGCGTCCGGTGAAGACATAGTCGTAGCCTTCGTCTACGTAATATTTGTTGAGCAGCGTGTTATAGATGGGCGGAACCGCGGCGATCGGCTCGGCGTAACCCTTGTCGGCATTGTTGTAAGAGCGGCGGGCCATGCCCCATCCCACGCCGGCTGCGGCCAGAGACAAGCCCATGAGCAGCCACTCCTTGCTCGTGTTGTGTTCCTCCTCTTTCGCACCTGCCGCTACCTGGCCCGCGCGGCCCTCTTCCTGAAGCACTTGCGCTTCTGGTGCGAATACTGGCTCAAGGAATGCGGTGAAGCGATCGGAGCCGCCGAGGCTGTGCGGCCAGCCCAGCCATCCGGCGACGATGGCGCAGAGAGCAAGCACGACCAGCGGCGCCGTCATCGACACCGGCGACTCGTGAATGTGATGCTCGGCGTCATGGCTCATGCGCGGGTGACCGTGAAAAGTCAGGTACATAAGCCGGAACATGTAAAACGACGTCATCAATGCGGTGGCGTAGCCGATATACCAGAGGAAGCGGTAAGCGCCGCCCTCGCGCGACCAGGCTTCCCAAAGGATCGCGTCCTTGGAAAAGAATCCAGCAAAGGGAAAGATGCCCGCGATGGCCAGCGTGGCGATGAACATGGTCGAGTGCGTGACCGGAATACGGCGATGCAGATCGCCCATGTTGCGCATATCCTGCTCGCCGCTCATGGCGTGAATCACCGAACCGGCACCGAGGAAGAGCAAGGCTTTGAAGAAAGCGTGGGTGAAGACGTGGAAAACGCCGGCGGCAAACGCTCCCACGCCGAGCGCAAGGAACATGTAGCCGAGCTGCGAAACGGTGGAATAGGCCAGCACGCGCTTGATGTCGTTTTGTACCAGGCCGATGGATGCGGCAAAGATCGCGGTGAGCGCTCCCACGATAGCGACTGTCTTCATCGAAGTAGGCGCGAGCACGAACAGCGCATTCGAGCGCGCGACCATGTAGACCCCAGCGGTGACCATGGTTGCAGCGTGGATGAGAGCAGAAACTGGCGTGGGGCCTTCCATGGCGTCGGGCAGCCAGACATAGAGCGGAAGCTGAGCCGATTTGCCGCAGGCACCGACGAAGAGCAAGAGCGTGGCGGCGGTGATGATGGGATCGCCGATAGCGAAGTGGCCGCTGCGAGCGGCTGCCGTCACGTCGGTGAACCGCAACGATCCCAGGTGCCAGGCGATGAAGAACATTCCCAGCAGGAATCCAGCGTCGCCGATGCGGTTTACGATGAACGCTTTGTTACCCGCGTCTGTGGCGGATTTGCGATGAAAATAGAATCCAATCAGAAGATAGGAACACAGGCCCACGCCCTCCCAGCCGACAAACATGAGCACATAGTTGTTGGCCAGGATGAGCGTCAGCATGGAGAACATGAAGAGGTTGAGATATCCGAAAAAGCGGTAGTAACCGCCTTCATGCGCCATGTATCCGGTGGAATAAATATGGATCAGCATGCCGACGCCGGTGACGAACAGCAGCCAGATGCTGGAAAGGGGATCGAGCAGGAAACCGGCATCGGCCTGGAATGCCGCCTGTGATCCGTCGTGGGTCGTGTAATTCATGTGGCCGGTGTCGGTGCCGAGCCAAGTGTAGAGGATGGTTTGATAAGGCTTGTGGAAGTTCTCGGGCGTGGACGACCAAGCTGAGTATTGCCAGACCGCACCACAGGCCATAAGGAATGCGAGCACGATGGCACCCACGCAAACGGCGCTCACCGTGGCCTTCTGTAGCTTACGGCCGAAGAAGAACATGACGGCGGCGCCGAAGGCGGGCAGCAGCGGAATCAGCCAGATGTGGGTGAGAAACATAATAAGCTTTTGGCTCTTGGCTTTTGGCTTTTGGCTCAAGCATTTGGCTAAAGGCTAAGAGCCAAGAGCTAAGAGCGGTTTTCTACCACTTCAGCAAATTCACTTCGTCTATGTTCACCGTCTCCTTGTTGCGGAAGAAGGCGATCAAAATACCCAGGCCGACCGCAGCTTCGGCGGCAGCGTCGGTGATGACAAAGATGGCGAAGACCTGGCCATGCAATCCTCCCCACATGCGCGAGAAGGCGACCAGGTTCAGGTTCACGGCGTTCAGAATCAGCTCGATTGACATCAGGACGATGACAACGTTGCGGCGGGTGAGCACGCCGATCACGCCGAGCAGAAACAAAGCCGCGCCGAGGACCAGATAATGTAGCGTCGTGATGTGCAGGATCGATTCCATAACTGCTTCCAGCATCCAGTATCCAGCATTCAACAATCAGCAATCAGCAATCAGACCTTCTGTTCTTCGTTGCTGCCTCGCAAGTTCACATCGCACCAGTTCTGGCTGAGTGCCGAGTGCCGATTGCTCACTTCAAATCCTCTTCTTCGCCATCACCACCGCTCCGATAATCGCCACCAGCAGCAGCAGCGAGGCGATCTCGAAGGCGAACATGTATGGGCCGTACAGCATGGTCGCTATCTTCTGTGTGTTGTCGTTTTCTACTACCGGCAGTACGTGGTCCGGAAAGATACTTGTCCCCTTTGTATAGACGGCGATAAATAATCCGCCGAGCGCTGTGGCCGCAATCAGCCCGGCCACCCATTGACTGTTAAACTGCCGCTCTTTCATGGAGCGGTCAATGCTCACCAGCATGATGACGAATAGAAACAGCACCATGATTCCGCCGGCGTAGAGAATGATTTGCACGCCAGCCACGAAGGGAGCATAGAGCATCAGATAAATCGAAGCCTGGGCCAGCAGCGTGACGATCAGCGCCAACGCCGAATGCACCGGGTTCTTGCGCGTGATCACCAGGATGCCCCCGAGGAGCATGATCCCGGAGAGCAGGTAAAAGAAAAATGGTGTGGCTACGGGTGCCATATCTTTTCTTGCAGCAACGCTACACTGGCCGTCAGAATCAGAACGCCCAAGCCCAGGGGCAGAAGGACCTTCCATCCCATCCGCATGAGCTGGTCAAAGCGATATCGGGGGAACGTGCCACGATACCAGATATAGAGATACATGAAGCCGGCAACTTTCGCCGAGAACCAGAAAATATCCTGAATGCGCGTGCTTACCGCGGGGACGAACAGAACCAGTCCGATCAAACCGAGGACGACGCCGAATCCGGCGAGGCCGATGGTTTGAATGCGGAAAAGAGGATGCTTCGGCATGCGCGCCGTGTTGTAGAAACACATTGCCGCGAAAAAAAGGAATGTAACGCCGGGGAAAAGTGAGAAGACCAGATCCCAGGTTGAGTTGTGCAGCAAATTTGGAAATGGCCGCAGCCATCCGCCGAGCCACAGCGTGACCGCGATGGAAGAGACCGCGATCATGGCGGAGTATTCAGCCAGGAAGAATAACGACCAGCGGAAGCCGCTGTATTCCGTGTGGAAGCCGGCAGTCAGCTCGGATTCGGCTTCGGCCAGATCGAAGGGTGCACGGTTGGTTTCGGCGACCATGGCGACGGCGAAGATGAAGAAGGCAATCAGCCCGAGCGGAAAGAACTTGAAGATGAACCACTCTCCCTGCGCCTGCTGCGCCTCAACAATGCCAATCATGCTGAGAGTTCCGGTTCCAGTGGCGTTCAGGCTGGTCATCAGAACTGCCGAAACGACGGCGAGTCCCATGGCGACTTCATACGACACCATCTGCGCGCTGGAGCGCAGAGCGCCGATCAGCGGATAATGCGAGTTGGAGGCCCAGCCGGCCATCACGATGCCCAGCACGCTCAGCGACGAAACGCCGAGCATAAAGAGGATGCCGATGTTCATGTCGGTGATGGCATGCGTAGGACCAAACGGAACCACGACAAAGACCGTGAAGGCAGCCAGCACCACGACGAATGGCGCGACCCAGAAAATAAGACCATCCGCTTCGGCCGGCATGATGTCCTCTTTAAGCAGCAACTTGATGGCATCGGCGATCGGCTGCAGCAAGCCATGCGGGCCCACGCGCATCGGCCCCAGACGCACCTGCATGTGGGCGAGGATTTTGCGCTCGAGCCAGTTCATCGCGATCACCGCAACGGACAAGCCTACGAAGACCAGCATGATGTAGACGAGTGCCCAGAACATGTTTCCCGCCGCGCCGGGAGTCTTGTCGCTCGAGAGGTAGGACTCGACGTATTGAACGATCTGGCCCATCGTTGGTCCACCCATCAGCGGTCCACCTCGCCGAGAACGATGTCCAGCGTGCCGATCACAGCGATCACATCGGCCACGAGTTGGCCGCGGCACATCACATCGAGCGCCTGCAGATTCACAAACGATGGCGGACGCACGCGAACGCGGTAAGGCTGCGTGGAGCCGTCACTGACGATGAAGTATCCCAGCTCACCCTTGGGCGCTTCGATGGAGTGGTAGACCTCGCCCATCGCCGGCTTCATGACCTTAGGAACTTTGGCCATGATCGGACCTTCGGGAAGCGCATCGACGGCCTGCTCGATAATGCGCACCGATTGCCGCATCTCGGCCATGCGGACCAGATATCGATCGTAGGTGTCGCCATTCTGGCCGGTGGGGATTTCGAACTCGAAGTTCTTATAGTTGGCGTAGGGCTGCGCCTTGCGCAGGTCCCACTTCACGCCGCTGGCGCGCAACACGGGGCCGGTGACGCCGAGCGCGATGCAATCTTCTCCGGAAATGACGCCGACGTTCTTGGTACGCTCCACCCAGATTCGGTTCGTGGTGAGCAATTCCTCGTACTCGTCGATCTTGGGGCGAAAGAAATCGAGGAAGTTTTTCACTTCCTTCTCGAAGCCGGTGTAGGTTTCGTATTGCAGGCCGCCGATGCGGAAAGCGTGAGTGGTAAGGCGCGCGCCGCAATATTTCTCGTAGATCTTGAGAATCTCTTCGCGGTCGCGGAACGTGTAGAACAACGGGGTGATGGCGCCGATATCGAGTGCGTGCGTGCCCAGCCAGAGCTGGTGGCTGGCGATACGGTTGAGTTCGGTGAGAATCACGCGCACATGCTGCGCTCGCGGCGGCGCTTCTACGTTGAGAAGTTTCTCCACCGTCTCGCAGTAGCCGAGCCCGTTCGAGACCGCAGCCACGTAATCCATGCGGTCGACGTAGGGATTGAACATCGTGTAGGTGCGATGCTCGCCGATTTTCTCGACGCCGCGGTGCAGATAGCCGATCACGCATTCCAGGCCCAGAACCTTTTCGCCGTCGAGGCGCAGAATTACACGCAGCACGCCGTGCGTGGCGGGATGCTGCGGGCCCATATTAATGACGAGTTCGTTCGCGTCGAGAAACGGCTTCTCGGGAGTTTCGAGATCAAGATGCGAGAGCGAAGTAGTGTGGTCCGTCATTCGCTTTTCACTGACCGCTTTCGATTCCCAAGTTGATCTGCACCCACTCGTTATCCTGCTGCAAAATGCCGTAATCCTTGCGCAGCGGATGTCCCTTCCATCCATCCGGCAACAAAATCCGCTTCATGTCAGGATGCCCGTCAAACTTGATCCCAAACATGTCAAACACTTCGCGCTCCAGCCAGTTCGCCCCCGCCCAGATAGGGACCGAACTCGGCAGCGTCGCCCCATCGGCAATCTGCGTCTTCACTCGAATGCGCTCATTGCGCGCAAAAGAATAAAGCACCCACACAACATCAAACTGCTTCTCACGCTGCGGATAATGCAGCGCGGTGATGTCCACGCAATAATCGAACTGCTCTTCGTTGCGTAGCACCTGAAGAATCTCAGGGATCAGCGACCGATCAACCACCATATAATTCTGCCCCGCATAAGTGAGCGGCTCAATGCCCGACCCGTACGAGCCCTTAAGCTTCGCAACCATCGGCGAATCCCACGTAGTAGGCGCTGGCACGGGAGCCTTCGCAGGCGCGGCAGGCTTGGCAGCGGCGGGTGTAGCGTTGGATGTAGCAGTAGGTGTAGCAGGCTTGGCCGGTGGCGCAGCCGCAGGCGCAGCGAGCTTTTCAGCGGGAAGCTTGTCGTCCGCTTGCACCGAGCCGGAAGGAGTAGCTTTGACTCCGCCAAGAATTGCGGGCTCATCCGCGGTCGGCTTCGCGTCGCCGTCCGGCGGGGGTGGTGCGGGCGGTTTAATTTCGTCCGGCATAACGGCGTGCGCAAACCTACGGCTAGAAGCCTAACCGAGAGAACGTTAACTTTTATCAGCTTGAGGATTACGTGTCAACGAGCAAGACGATAGGCGAGCGCTCCGAATTTAACGAACGCGCGGCGCGAGCGGGTTTCCTCCGCAAACTCCGCGGCCGTTCTCCGCCAACTCCGCGATTTGCTATCATTCAGCTTCGCGAAAGGTTCCCCAATGGAAGCTGACGAAAAAGCCTGCCCAGTCTGCGGAGAAACCATCAAGGCCGTAGCTCTAAAATGCCGTTTCTGCAACACCGATCTCACCGCATTCGCGGCATCGAAAGATTCGGCAGTCGAAAAAGATTTATTCGCCGGTTACCCGGCAATGATCTACAGCATCGGCCAGCTGTTGCCGTTCCTAATTATCATCGCTCTCGGCATCGGCATCGCATACGCCGTTCAACGCTATGTCGACCAGCCCCAGTCAAAGGATGCCGCCATTCTCTACACCGTCCTTGGATGCCTGGTCGCGTGCGGCATCCGGTGCATTTATCTGTATATAAAGAGCAGAAGCACTCACTACGAAATCACTACGCAGCGGGTCAAAGTGGAGTGGAACATCCTCTCGAAAGTCGAGGAGAGCTTGGAACTGTTCCGCATCGACCATTTCGAGTTGCGAAAGCCGTTTGGGATGCGGCTGTTGGGTTACGCACGGTTGCACTTGTATACCTCCGACGCGGAACTTGATAGGTTTCAGATTTACGGCGTTCCGAACCTGGAAGCGCTCGCCGAGCAACTGCGCGAATGCCAACTCCGCGAACGCACCAGACGCGGCCTCACCACATTCGTCAAAGCATGAGTAGATTGGGAAGACCACGATTTCAATCGCGCTGAAGATCGTCGGTAAGCACCGACCTCAGAGGTTGCGAAAGGAGTCTCGAACGCACGCAGCCGAAGTCACAAACGCATAAAGTCCCGTGGAAGAGCGGCGCTTCAGCGCCGCGTAAAGCTCACAAAATCGGCGGGCTTCAGCCCCCGTGGTCGTACTGGGCGCACGACGAATTTCCCCGCAGCCAAGCCGATCTTTGCGTCCTTAGCGGCCTTCTTATCGATCTTTTCGGTTGAGAGCTTTGGAAAGTGGCAAATACCCTACACCCACTCCAGCGCGCCTTTTGCCCAAACCCAGACAAAACCCGCAATCAGAATCACCAGAAAAACCATCATCTCGACCAAACCAAAAATCCCAAGCGCCTTAAACTTGACCGCCCATGGAAACAGAAAAATAGTTTCCACATCGAACACCACAAAAAGAATCGCGACAATGTAGTAGCGCACGGTATAACGTCCGCGCGCGCTATCGATAGGGTCGATGCCGCACTCATAAGGCATCAACTTGGTCTTGCTGGGATTATCCGGACGCAC